>NZ_JAUTYT010000005.1:0-357450 GCF_041946075.1 Flavobacterium sp. LAR06
AGTATCTCTGTAATTAATTGATTATCAAAGATTCTAAAAAACAGCTTGTGATAATTTACTTCTTCTGATTTTCTATCTTATCAAAAGATATTGATAAAATTGAAGAAGCAAAAAAATAATCTTTTTTGAATTAAAAAGATAAAACCTCGTTTAAGGATTTAAACGAGGTTTTTTTATAGCTAATTTTTGATCATTTTGATAAATTATATTTTTCAGGATGCTTACTTCTTTTATGTTCTATTGCACATGGCCCGATTGTAATTTCGTTGTCTTTTTGTTTTACTAAAAATATATAACCAGAAAAAGGTTTGGTTTTTATAATATAATTTAGGACAATACAATTGTCGGTATAACTCACAACATCGTATTTGAAATCTCCCCAGGAAAAAATGCTGTCTTTTGTTACAGACCATTTTAGAGGAGTTTCTACAACGTCGCTTTCGCCTAAATATTCTTGAAATTCTCCTTTGCTATTTCTCTGATATCGATGACTCAATTTATCTTTATTGAATTTAAAATGGGTAAAATGTGAGGAATTTGAATTATAATATACCCAATGTTCATCAGGTTTTGCTATGAGACTCTCTTCAATAGGATTTAGTTTACTACAGCCTATCAAAACAAATGTAAGTGCTGCTACATAAAATTTTGTTTTCATATGCAATGATTTAAAAATAAGAATAAATATAATGCATTATTATTAGATATTTGAGTTTTGTATTTTTGAGAGAATCTAATTTTAGCGGCTTAAATTGAATTGCTATCAATAAAATTAAAAGGGCTTTTACCGATCTTTTTTCTCTATTGAAAATCATTCTTTCTTTAGTTTCTCCCATTACATTAAAATCGGTAGACAGTACAGTAATACCCAGAAATTACTTTAGTGATTTGTCAAGGTAAGAAATAACGCAAATAGCTGTTCCTAACATTCTTGGTCTCTACTTTACTTTATCAGATTTACCAAATTGATTTGAAATTTTGCAAACATTAATATAATAGCTGGTTTGTATATATTATATTAGCCACAGATTAAAGGATTAAAAAGATTAAAATTAAATCTACTCAATCTACAGGATCTGTGTGAACAAAAATAACACATGAAAATATTGATTTTTTTATGTGTTTTAAGAAAATTACAAGAATATGAAAGTTGGACTTTTTATACCCTGCTATGTCGACCAGTTTTATCCAAAAGTAGGTATTGCAACCTATGAGCTTTTACAAAAATTAGGCTGTGATGTTGAGTTTCCAATGGGACAAACCTGTTGTGGACAACCGATGGCCAATAGCGGCTATCAATATTTAACCAAAGGCTGCGATGCTAATTTCATAGCCAATTTTTCTGGTTTTGATTATATCGTTTGCCCATCAGGAAGTTGTGTTCTGCATGTAAAGGATCATTTGCATGATGAGAAACAAGAGGAATTGGCACGCGAAATGCGAAAAAAGGTTTTTGAACTCACAGAATTTATTACTGATATTCTCAAAGTTGACTATATAGAGGGAAACTTCCCCTACAGAGTTGGAATGCATACAAGCTGCCATGGACAACGTGGTTTAAAGCTTTCGCAGATGAGTGAATTAAATGCTCCATTTTTCTCTAAACCCGAACAATTAATTCGCAACATAAAAGGACTCGATTTGGTTTCTTTAACCAGAAAAGATGAATGTTGTGGTTTTGGAGGTACCTTTTGTGTGACCGAAGAAGCTGTGTCAGTAAAGATGGGACAAGATCGAATTAAAGATCACGAGAACCATAATGTTGATTACATAACCGGAGGTGATATGTCGTGCCTGATGCATTTGGAAGGAATTCTGAAAAGGCAAAAAAGCAACATCAAAACCATTCATATAGCCGAGATATTAAATTCACTGGAAAATTAAAAGATTTCAGTATTTACTTTTAACTCACAAAAGATGTCTTCAGAAAAAATAATAGAACATAGCCAGGCCGCAGCACGTTTTAATAAAGATGTAGAACGGGTAAACTGGCATGATGAAACGCTTTGGTTTGTTCGCGCCAAACGTGATAAATCGGCAAATCAAATTCAGGATTGGGAATTACTTCGTGAAACCGCTTCTCAAATTAAAAATAATGTGCTTGCCAATATGCACGATTATTTAATTGATTTTGAGGCTAATGCTCAAAAAAACGGAATCATTGTGCATTGGGCTGCCGATGCAAAAGAACATAATGAAATTGTGCATTCGATTTTACAAAAGCACAATGTAAAGCAAATGGTGAAATCAAAATCAATGCTTACAGAAGAATGCCATTTGAATGATTATTTAGCCGATAAAGGGATCGAAGTTATCGATTCTGATTTAGGAGAATATATCGTTCAGCTTCGTAAAGAGCCGCCGAGCCATATTGTATTGCCGGCCATTCACCTTAAAAAAGAAGATGTAAGTGAAACTTTTCACCAGCATCTGGGAACCGAAAAAGGAAATTTTGACCCTCAATATTTAACCGAATCTGCAAGACGTGAACTGCGTGATACCTTTTTAACGCGCAAGGCCGCTTTAACAGGAGTTAACTTTGCTATTGCCCAGACAGGTGAGTTTGTAGTTTGTACCAATGAAGGAAATGCTGATATGGGGGCGCATTTAGCCGATGTTCACATTGCCTGCATGGGATTCGAAAAATTGATTCCAAAGCGTGAACATTTAGGTGTTTTCCTAAGATTATTAGCCAGAAGCGCTACAGGACAGCCGATCACGACTTTCTCAAGTCATTTTAAAAAGCCAAGAGACGGAAAAGAAATTCATGTTGTAATTGTAGATAACGGAAGAAGCACGCAATTAGGCAGGGCAGATTTCAGAAACTCTTTAAAATGTATTCGTTGTGGCGCTTGTATGAATACTTGTCCGGTGTACAGAAGAAGTGGCGGACATAGCTATCATAATGCCGTTGCCGGACCAATTGGATCGATCCTAGCGCCTAATTTAGATATGAGCCAGAATGCCGATTTACCTTTTGCAAGTACCCTTTGTGGTTCGTGCACCAATGTTTGTCCGGTGAAAATTGATATTCACGACCAATTGTACAAATGGCGTCAGGTTTTGGTAAAAGAAGGGCATACGCCAACTTCAAAAACTATTGCGATGAAAACCATGGCCACCGTTTTAGCGAATCCTACGGTATTTAATCTGGCTGGGAAATCGGGAAGATTTGTAATGAAAAATATTCCTGGGTTAGTGAATAATAAAATGAACAAATGGTACGACGGGCGCGAAATGCCAGACGTTCCGGAGGAATCTTTTAGAGAATGGTACAAGAAAAATTCAAGGGAATCTAAAGCAAATAAAGATGAGTAGTAAAGCTGAAATCTTAAATAAAATAAAACAAAGTCAGCCTAATCTTGCTGCTGAATTACCTGATTTAAAAGTTTTAGGTTCAGAACAGTTTGATGTTTTGGAAATGTATAAAACAGTATTAAAAAACATCGGAGGAAATCCGATAGAAGTGGCTGATTATAATGAAGTACTAATGTATATCAAGAGTAACTATCCACTTGAAAAACGAATCATAACGACAATTCCGGAGCTTTCTGAAATAGCTGTTTTAGATTGGACAAACGACGATCCGCATTCGCTTCAAAATGTGGAATTAACAATTATAAAAGCGCATTTTGGAGTAGCTGAAAATAGTGCACTTTGGGTAACCGATGACATTTTAGGACAACGTGTTGCACCTTTTATAACGCAATATTTAGCAATCGTAGTGAATAAAAAAGACCTCGTTGCGACAATGCATCAGGCTTATGACAGCATTGGAAACCAGCAGTATGGTTTCGGAACTTTTATCGCCGGACCTTCTAAGACGGCTGATATTGAACAGTCTTTGGTTTTGGGTGCGCATGGGGCTAGGGGATTGGTTGTTTTTTTGATGGATTAAATACAATGAAGAATAAAAAAAATGCGCAAATTCTATTTTTAGGATTTGCACATTTTTTGTCTTTTGAATATAAATTTCTTTTTAGAGTGCGCCTGTTAATTTTGTCAATTAACTGTTTGTAGCCGCGCTTCCAGTGCTTCCTGCACCTCCTGAATTGTTATTTCCGCCTTCTTCAAGTTGGTCGGAATCATTACGGTCAGGATCGGTTCCTGCTTCATCTCGCTCGTCATCCCAATCGCCTGTGTTAGCATTTTCCCGTTCCCCATTATTGTTGCTACTATTTTGCTGACTGTGATAAGGACATTTTTGAAGATCTTCGCTATTGTAGTTGTTTAAATTTTCCATGACTTAGATATTTTAATTAGTAAGTTTAAAATTAAGCTGATAACTATGAAATTTCTTATACATAAATAAGGATTCGTTATCAAATTTACATTCGGACATACATAAGAGATATTTAGTTTTAAAGTCAGAGAATTTATGAGATTTCTGTTTTTCAATTATATTTGTTTAAAATTACGCAAAGGTCAGAGGCATTTGCGCAAGCCTGTCAATGAGCACTTTTCACAGCGGGATTTAAAAAATAAAGTATGAAAAAAATTATATTAAGATTACTAATCATTGTATTTATGTTTGTTAGTTGTAATAGTCATGTAATAAAGAAGATAATGACGCTTACATTGCTGCTAGAAGTGAATTTGATACTGTTATAACTTCACATTTTCCAAATAAATTAATTAAATATCCCTACACCACCATCAATAATAAAAATATAACCAAAAATGATGTATGTTTCATGCTATATAATTATGAAGTTGATAATTTAAAAATTGATTCGATATTAAATAAATATCATTTTGTTGCTACTTATACATCTAAAGATTCATGTATGTTTTTAGTTAATAGATTTGAAACAAAGGATACTTACGAAAACATAAAAAGGGTTGAAATATTAGACACCCTTTCAGTAGACAAAGATTGCTATAAAAATAAATATCCAGTACCAAATTTCGTCGTTTATAATGTTACAGATGAAAGTAATCGACCGCTTGATAATAATTTCGATATCTACGTAATTGATGCTAAATCAGGAAAGCACTTTAAAAATTTTGATTTACTTCCTGATCCACAAATGCCTCTAGATTGGCAGAATGGGTATTCAAAAGGAATAGCAATTAACAAAAAAAGAAAAACGATAATATATTGGGGGATAATTTGGTAAAAATAGTATGCCCTGGTATTTCTTTAATTTATTAAAAAATCATTTTTTGTATATTTGAAATATGGATGCAATTACAAAAGACATATCAATCAGACGTGCTACTACTGCTGATTTGCCTAAACTAGCAGAATTTCTACAGTTTCTTGTTACGGCAGAACGACCATTTGACCCAACACTTAAAGAGGGTGAAATCTTCTATTATAACATAGAAGAGTTTATATGGGATGAGAAGTCAGAAATTTTGGTTATAGACTATAAACAACAAATTATTGGATGTGGATATGCGCAGATTCGATCAGCAAAATCGTATCAAAAGTTTGACTCATTCGGCTATTTGGGTTTCATGTATGTGAGTCCGGAATTTAGGGGGAATGGTTTTAATAATTTATTGCTGAATGATCTTAAAAAATGGGTTTTATCGCAAGGCATAACAGAGGTTAGACTGGAAGTTTACTCTGAAAACCAAGCGGCAGTCAGAGCTTATGAAAAAGCCGGTTTTAAGCAAATATTGACAACCATGCGTTGTGATATAAGCGAAAATGATCTTCCCAAATAATCTCACGAAAAGCGGTATAAATAGCAATGCATTTGTACCGCTTTTTTGCTCAGAGACAAAATCACAATAAATATCTTATTATTTTGCCTGAATAACATTTCCGGTTTCAGCCAAACCCGATTTTAGTTTTTGAGATTTATTTCCAATTACTAAATCAATATTCGAAAAATAGGAAGGAAGCCCTTCTGCGGTGTTCGATAAATCAGTTCTGATCTCAAAATGAAGGTGCGGAAAAAAGGAACTGCCTGAAACACCAATTTGACCGATTTCCTGTCCGGATTTTACTAAATCTCCTTTCTTGTATTTTAAACTGTTTTCTTTTAAATGACCATAAATACTAACTGAGCCATCGTTATGCTGAATTGCGACACAATTTCCATATAATTCCAAAGGATTTTCTTTTAGCTTGGGAATATCAAAAGTCTTATCGTCTTTGTGATTCGCTACGGAGTAAATTATTTTTCCGTCAGCAACCGCATAAACGGATCTTTCAAAACCAAAGTAATCAGAATTGTTTTCTCCCTTATTTTTAAATTGATTGTTGCTAGTATCCAATAATACAAAATCATAGGCATAACGCATGAAATTTGATTTGAGTTCAAGCATTTTGATAGGCTCAAAATTATAGTCAAATCTGCGATGGTGTGAGTTGTAATCGTGTGCGTCATATACCAGCACACGACCTTTTAATGGGAATTGATAATTTGTTTTTTGCTGGTATTTCTCAGGTAGAATCGTAGTTTTTACAATCATTTCATTTTCTTTAGCATCACTAAAAGTCCATTCGAATTCTAATTTATTTAAAGGAAATGAATTATCAAATTCTGAAAAAGGATTAAAAACCAAATGATTTTCCTGACCATTCCAAGTGCGAGTTGGTACTAATAAAATACTAGGGGCAGTTCCGTTATTATCCAAAAATCTGGTATGAACTAAATGATTTTGATTGTCAAAAATTGAAATTTTTAAGCGCTGTAAAGTCAGGGTATCTTTGGATTGATTGGAGATCAAAAAATCAAAATTGAGAATTTGCTTGTTTTCACTTTGCTCAATAAAAATCGAAGAGGGTTTAGGATCTATAAGTATTTTGTTTTGAGCGTAAATCGGACTTCCGAAAAATAATAATAGCACTGCCGTATAATAAACTGTTTTCATTTTTATGTCTTTTGGTTGTTATAATTTAAGACGATAAAAAAAAAATTAGGTTACAGCCAATGCTAAGATTTTCTTTTGAGATGATTTTCCTTTTTTTTCACAGTATTGATCATTTCTGCGCATTAGAAACAACAAATAGATATCTTTATATGCTATGCAGTCTTACAAGATAAACCAATAGAATATTCCTTTTTTGTTTTTTAAATTAAAGAGTCTAAAAATAAATATGAAAACCACTCCTAATTAAGATTGGTTTTTTTATAGGTATAAATGTGTTAAAAAGAGAAACAAAGGATAAAATCTTATAAGTAAAGAGGTAATGCAATTTTTATCTGTTTATTTTTATGAAATATCTATAAAATTAACTTATAATTGTACTTTTTACACTCAGACAAAAAGTATTTATTTTGAAGTATTTTGTTTTACATCTTCTTTTTTTAATAGGTTTTTCTTCTGTATGCCCTGCACAGGATAATCCAATAAAATTTCTTGATATTTCGGATGGTTTGTCTAATAATTCGGTAACCACTATTTTTCAGGACAGCGACGGTTATCTTTGGTTTGGAACCTACGACGGATTAAATCGTTATGACGGCTATAATTTCAAAGTTTTCCGAAACAGAATCAACGATGAAAAATCACTCCTTTTTAATACCATTTATAATATTGAAGGCGATTCGAGAAAAAACATATGGGTGGGAGGTTCTAACGGTATTTGTATTTACAATAAAAGAACAGCAACATTTCATCCGGTAGAATATGTTCTGTCCAACAAAAAGCCTAAAGTTTTAAAAGATATTATTCATCAGATGCGCTCGGTCTCTGATGCGCTTGTTTTGGTGGCTTCTCAGAATTTAGGTTTAATTGCTTTTGAGGAAGGTTCTTTTGCCGGAAAACAAATTCCGCTAAAAGTTTTAGGTAACAAAATCAGCATCAATAACTATGATGCTATTGCTATTCAGGACGATAAGAAAAATGGGCACTGCTGGATATATGTGCGTAATGTTGGAATTTGCAGCTACAATTATCAATCAAAAAGTCTAAAAGCGGTTTTTGCGTTTTCTAAAGAAGTCAAAGCAATGAAACTGGCCTTAGATGGCAATCTGTGGCTGGGAACCGATGAAGGAGTTTTTCTCTTCAACACAAAATCCGGCGGGCTATCAGAGAATTATTTTTCCAATAAATGCAGCGTTACCGATATTCTTTTGGACAAGAAAAATGAAATCTGGATCACAACAGATGGCTGTGGTATTTATAAAATTAGCGCAGCAAATAAGAAAGCCAGTTCTTCTAATATTGTAAACGAGGTGCAATTGGCCAAGAGTAACTCAGTTTGGAGTTTGTACGAAGATAAATCAGGAAATAAATGGTTTGGATCGCTTCGCGGTGGGATAAGTATGCTCAGTAGTACGCCTAAATATTTTAAAAGTATTCGTTACAATGCCACGAATCCGGCTGAGAACTTTATTTTATCTTTTTGTGAAGACCAAAAGAAAAACTTATGGGTAGGTACAGATGGTGCGGGACTAAAATACTGGAACCGAAAAACCAATACCTACAGCAATTACAGCCATAAACTATCGAGCCCCTTTATTACCGGTATTGTCAGGGATAATAATAACGATATTTGGCTTTCGACCTGGAACGGCGGTGTAAATAAGATAAGTGCCAATACAAATACGGTTACCCAATATTCTTGCTTTAATCCTTTTACCAAACAAGTTGAGAAGAAAATCTGGCTGGTATATAAAGATTCAAAATCTAATATTTGGGCCAGCGCAACAAATGAAGGAGCTTTGTATTGGTTTGACAGATCTAAAAATAGTTTTACGCTTTTTGATCAATCGATTACCAATCTGCAATCTTTAATAGAGACCAGCGACGGAAAACTTTGGGGTGGAAATTACACGACTTTATTTTCTTTCGAAAAAAATACCAGAAAAATCTCTAAAACAGTTATTGGAAATCCCATCAGATGCATTCATGAAGACAAAGACAAAAATCTATGGCTGGGCACTCAGGAAGGCGGATTGTTACTCTTTGACCGAAAAACCAATAACTTCAAAAGACTCACAACAGACGATGGTTTGCCATCAAATACGATTTTGCGATTGCTGGAAGACAAAGAAGGCAATCTTTGGATGAGTACCTATAATGGAGTTTGCCGCTTTGACAAGAAACAAAAAACCTTCCGTAATTTTTCTGTAAATGATGGTCTGCAAAGCAATCAGTTTAGTTTCAATGCGGGAATTAAATTGTCAACAGGTGAGTTTTTGTTTGGAGGAATTAACGGTTTCAATATCTTTTTTCCTCAGGCCATCAAAGGATTCAATCAACAGAATAATTTACTCTTAACTGATTTTTATGTAAACAATCAGCCTATCGAAGAAAGCAAAAATGATTTGGTATCTCAGTGGGAATCGGGCAGAATAAAAGAAGTTAGCCTTCCGTACGATCAGACTACTTTATCACTTGAATTTGTGGCACTGGATTATAACAATGCAGACAAAATCAATTATGCGTATTATTTAGAAGGCTGGGATGTGCAATGGAATTATGTGGGTCAGGCCCGAAAAGCAAATTATGCCAGATTAACCGAAGGGAAATATACTTTTAAAGTAAAAACGACCAATTTTAAAGGGGGATGGAATAAAGAAATAAGCCTTGTAACAATCGAAATTTTACCACCCTGGTACAGAACATGGTGGGCTTATTCTGTCTATTTATTAGCGCTGGCTGGAATTCTTTTTGCGTATTTGGAATATCATAAAAATAAAGAAAAACTAAAGTATAAAGTAAAAATAGCCGAACTGGAAAGCAAAAAAGAAAAAGAAGTTGCCGAGAAACAATCCTCGATGTTTACTTATATCTCACATGAGTTTAGAACACCGCTTTCGCTGATTATAAATCCGCTGAAAAAAGCGGTTCAGAAAGAAAGTGTTCAAAACGGATCTTCGGGAAGCGACCTGGCAATTGCCCACAGAAACGCCCGCAGACTTTTGAGTCTGGTAGATCAGCTTTTGCTTTTTAGAAAAGCCGAAAATGATGCTGACTCCCTTAGATTATCGTCCATAAATGTGAATAGTTTATGCAATGAGGTATATCAATGTTTTGTCAATCAGGCAAAAGATAAAAATATTCAATACAACTTTCATATTCCGGATCACGAAATTGTAATAATTGGAGATTACGAAAAAATTGAAATTTCGTTATTTAATTTAATGTCTAATGCTTTTAAATATACGCACATTGGCGGTGAAATTAATCTTGTACTAACAGAAACAGCTAATGAAGTAGTATTAGAAATTGCTGATAACGGTGAGGGAATTGAGAAAAAGGATATTGAGGTCATTTTCGAAAAATTCAAGCAAATCAATTCGAAAGTGTCGGTGGGAACCGGTTTTGGAATTGGGCTTTATATTGTAAAATATTTTGTGGAAAAACACAAAGGAAGTGTAAGCTGTCAAAGCGCACTTGGAAAAGGCAGTACATTTAAACTAACATTTCTAAAAGGAAACAGTCATTTTGAAAACGCCGAGATTACCAGTAAAACACCACAAAGAAGTCAGTTATTTGATGAATTAAGCGGGGATGATCTACAAGAAAATATAAGTACGCTAAATCCGTCTTTGGCAGAGAATGATTTTCAGAAGATCATGCTCACTGATAAACGGACGGTTTTAATTATTGACGACAATGCCGAAATCAGAGCCTATCTGATCAAATTGTTCGCAGAAAATTATATCGTTTACAGTGCTGAAAACGGTGAAGAAGGATTGAAACTCACCAAAAAGCACATGCCGGATTTGGTGATCAGCGATATCACCATGCAGCAAATGGACGGTCTGGAATTATGTCGTAAAATAAAGGAAAGCGAAAGTTTATCTCATATTCCGGTTATTTTACTCACAGCATCTAAGAATCCGGAAACGCACTTGCAGGGAATTACAGATGGCGCCGATGATTATATAACAAAACCTTTTGATGATGATATTTTAGTTGCCCGCGTAGAATCGTTACTGCGCAACCGCAGTAATCTCAGAACTTATTTCTTAGACAGTATAACGCTAAAAGAAAACACTCAGAAAGTTCCTCTTGAATATCAGGAAATTTTGAAAAAGTGTATTGATATTGTTGAAGCCAATATTCACAAAAGAGATTTCACGATTAAAAACTTCGCACTCGAAATGGGAATGAGCCACAGAACACTTTATACCAAAATCAAAATTATTTCTGGTCAGACCTTAAATGCATTTATCCGTTCAGTCCGAATTCGAAGAGCCGCAATGCTCATGCTGACAGAAGATATGAATATCGCACAGGCAAGTGCCGAAGTTGGTTTTGAAGACTCAAAATACTTCAGACAGCAGTTTGTAAAACTCTTCGGGATGACGCCTTCAGAATACATCAAAAAGTATAAGAATTCTTTTAATTCTGACTTGAATATCATTAAATAATCATCCGTTAGATTTTTTATTCTTTGAATACTCTTTTGTTTTTTGCGCAAGCGAGCAAGAATCTTTGAAAAATATCAAACGTTTTAGTTATAAACTGACTATTTTTTAATAATTGCGAATTATGTAAAAATAGAGTGGTATTTTTTTATACTTGTTAATTTTAAATCTAAAATAATAGTTAATTGCCATTTTGACCTCCTTTTTTTTCCATTTTACCCCTCCTTAGAAGCCTGCAATACTTATTTCTTTGCACTTATAGTAATCTATTTAAGTTGTTACTGTGTAAAAAATTAAGTGTTTATTTTTTTTGGTAAGTTTTTGATCCGCTTAAAGAATGGGCCTTCTTTAAGATAAGATTGTAAGAGTTGGTTTTACGTATTACTTATCGGGCCCGCAATTTTGTAATTGCGGGTTTAAAAAAATAAAAATAAAGACTTTTTGAATTGTTAATCAGCAATTCGTTTAGAGGAAAAAAATAAAAAAAAGAATATTAACCAAACTTTACTAAAATGACAAAAAACAAACCATTGCCTTTTGATTGTCCCAATTCTTTACCAAAAACAGAAAGACAATCCAGATTCTCTTCAAAAATGAGTTTACCTCATTTCAACAACAATCTTTACTAGCATAAAACAAACTAAACTAACCTAACCTTAAAATTTGAGAGATGAAAAAAAATATATTTTTATTTTTTCTTGCCCTTTTTGGCGTCCTTTTTACCGGATGTCAAAATAATGAATCTGGTTTTCCAAGCTCTGATGATCCTACAGTTGTAGTTTCGACCAAAGAGATTTATGGAGCGCCAAGCCGAAAATTTGAAATCAAAGCTGCTCTGGCAGATGATTTAGGACTAAAAAGTGTTCAAATTCAAATTCCTGAATTATCACTTGATAAAGTGATCACGTTTGCAACAAGTCCTTTGCTTGAAACTTATGACTTAAGTTACTTCTTCGAAATTCCTGCAAACCGCGGAACTTCTGAAGCTTTCAAAATAAAATTGGTTATAACCGATGTTTCCGGAAATGTTGTTAATGAAGAAATCAATCTTCGTTTAGACGGAGAGTTTGCTGCGCCATCTATAAGTATGGTTACTCCAAAAGAAGGAGCGGTTATTTTATTGTCAACAAGTAATGAAATGCCGGTAAATTTTGTGGTAAATGATGATTCAGGAATCGATTATGTACAGGTAAAATGCGAGGCATTAGGTATTGACGAAATGGTTCAATTAACAGGAGCACCTCAATCTTATACTTTCAACAAAATGTACACATTACCTGTAACAGCTGCAAATTATGTGTTAACAGTTACAGCTAAAGATAAATTCGCAATTCCCAATACAGGATCTTTAAATATCAATATTGTGGCAACGAACGAATATCCTGCTATCTATTTATGCGATCAGCCAAAAGGCACCAACCTGACTACTGATGCTGTGGGTGTGCCAATGTATTTCCACGAGAAAAACGGACAGGATTTCGAATTCAAATATTATGCTGATAAAGACAATAAAGAGATTTATTTCCTTGGTCAGGAAGCGGACTTTGCCCCACATTGTTTCGGATTAAATGCAGCTGGAGGTCTAGTAGACGATTTAACTGCAACTCCAATTATTTTACCAACTAAAGGATATTACAACATAAAAGTAAATCCAAATACACTGGCATATACTGTGACAAAATACACACCTTCAAGCAAAGTCTGGGCTGATGTTGCCAACGGATTATGGCATGATGACGAAGCCTTAAGAAGACCATTTGTGAGTGTTTGCGGTGGCGGAATTGATGGTGCAAACTGGGATACCTGGAATGCATGGGTAACGACAAAACTTCACTTGGCAAATAATGCAGCAAACCCTTACCAGTTAGTTGGAGAATATACTTTAACGGGACAAATGGAAGCGACTTTAACGGGTCAGTGGTGGAATCCGTCATGGAGATTAATCAAAAATGGTATCTGTACCATGTCGCCTGGAGAAAACGGAAATGCTAAATATCCAGCAGCTCCCGGAGTTTATAAAGTAGTTCTTGATACAGAGTTAGAAAGAATATTTATAACAAAAAAATAAGTTGTTATGACTTTGTTATAACATTTAATTAATAAAACAGCTTACTATGAAATTTAAATATATATGGTTTTTTATAGCCCTTATGTGCACAGTTGCATCATTTGGACAAATAAAAGTAACAGGTAGCGTTAAGGACAAGGGCGCCGTACCAATTCCGGGAGTGAATATAGTTGTAAAAGGAACAGCTACTACTGCGGCAACAGATTTTGATGGAAAATTCAGCATCACTGTTCCTAATAAAAATGCTCAAATCGAATTCTCATTTGTTGGTTTTTCGAGCAAAACAGTTCTGGTTGGCGATAAAACATCTTTTGATGTTGTATTGGAAGAATCAAGCCAGGCACTAGATGAAATTGTTGTTGTAGGTTACGCCGCTGTAAAAAAGAGCGATGTAACAAGTTCGATTTCTTCTATTAAAGGAAAAGAACTTCAAACCATGACTGTTGGTAACGTTGCAGAATCCCTGCAAGGAAAAGTTTCCGGAGTTCAGGTTACAGGACAAGGAGGTCCGGGTGCACAGCCAAGAGTATTGATTCGTGGTATTTCTACAGTAAATTTAAGTACAGATCCGCTTTATGTGGTAGATGGTATTCCGATGGGAACAAGCATCAATTTCTTAAGTAATAATGAAATTGAATCTATGGAGGTTTTAAAAGATGCTTCCGCAAGTGCAATTTACGGTTCTCGTGCTTCTAACGGAGTTATTTTGATCACCACTAAAAAAGGTAAAGTTGGTAAAACAAGATTCAACTTTGACACAAGTTCTGGAATGCAAATCATGAACAACCCTTATAATATGGCTGATGCCGAAGGTTATGCAACGATTATGAATAAAGCATACAACAATTCGGGATACGCGGATTATTTGCCAAATCCTTCTCAATACAGAGGAAAAACAACAGATTGGTGGAAAGCCGGAATTAGAGGCGGAGCACCGGTAGTCAATGCTTCTTTGGGAGTTAGCGGTGGTTCTGAGAAACATACTTATGCAATTAGCATGAACTATTATGATGCAGAGTCTATTTATGAAGTAGGAGGCTGGGAGAGAATTACTTTGAGAATTGCCAATGATTTTAAATTCTCAGATAAATTCTCTGCCGGAATCACTTTAAATCCACGTTATGAAACTTACGGTCAACCTGGAAACTGGGCTGATTTTGATAAAATTGATCCAATTACACCCATTTACAAGCCAGCAGACCAATTAACGGGAGATGAAAACGAATACAGTATTTATGCACGCTCGCCTTCGTATGTATGGAATCCGGTTGCAGCTGTAAAGAGATATGATGATTTTACGGATCAGTATAACTTAAATACAAATGGTTATTTGCAATACGCGCCAATCAAAGGTTTAGTAATTCGTACTCAGGCATCTGTTGAAGTTGGGGACAAAGTAAGAAGCAGGTTCAGACCCGATTTCATCATTGATGCCGCGCACGAAAAAGAAGAGATCAATAAAGTGGAAAGATGGGCTACAACAAATGTAGACTGGACATGGCAAAATACAGTTACCTATTCCAGAACATTTGCAGAAAAACACAATGCGTCTTTGATGGTCGGAAATACAATGGAGGAGTATAATGGAAATGATGTTTGGGGTTACGGCGAAGGTGTGCCTAATAACTCTGATTTAATGAGAGAGGTAAATGCTGCAACTAAAAACCGCGATAGTAAAGGTAACAGCTGGTCAAGTTCACTCATGTCTTATATTTCTCGTTTTTCTTATAACTACGACAACAAGTATTATTTCACGGGAACATTCAGACGTGATGGTTCTTCTAAGTTTATGACGAACAACAAATGGGCAAATTTCCCATCAGCTTCTGTTTCATGGAGAATTCTGAATGAGGGATTTATGGAAGCTACAAAAGATGTTTTAAGTGATCTTAGATTTAGAGCAGGTTGGGGTAAAGTAGGTAATCAGGGATTACCAACAGCAGTTTATCAGTCCAACATCGGACAAGGGTTTTATCCTATCGGAGATGTGATTGGCGATACTTCGTTTCCTGATTCTATGGCAAATAAAGATATCAAATGGGAAACTGTTGAAGATATGAGTTTTGGAGTTGATTTCGGATTGTGGAAAAACAAGCTTTCAGGATCATTAGAATATTATAAGAAAAAAACAGAAGATATGTTATTCCTGAAGCAATTTCCAGCTTACAGCGGATTCCCAAGTAATGCAACAATCTGGACAAATGTAGGTTCTATGCAATCCAGCGGTATTGATTTATTGATTTCTTATAAAGATAAAAAAGGAGACTTCTCTTATGGCGCAGATGTAACTTTTACAACAGTAGATGTTGAAATGTTGTCTTTATCTTCTAATGATGAAAAATTGTACGGAGCTGCTAACAGAACTTTGACCGTTAAAGGAGAAGAACCAGGATATTTCTACGGATATGTAGCTGACGGTTTATTCCAAAATCAAACAGAATTAAATTCTCATACAGATGAGCACGGAACTAAATTACAGCCTTATGCAAAAGAAGGAGATGTTCGCTTTAAAGATGTGAATGGTGACGGAAAATTAGATGATAAAGACCGTACAAAAATTGGTTCTCCTTGGGCTGATTACAACATTGGATTGAATTTAAATTTTGCCTACAAACAATTTGATTTAGTAGCTAATTTTTATTCCAGTATTGGAAATGATATCGTTAATACAAACATTTCAGATTTATACAATGGTGCAAGTTTAACCAACAAAGTAGAAGGATTAGATCAAATGGCATGGCACGGAGAAGGAACTTCGAATTCAGTTCCTCGTTTGTCTAAAGATGACAACAATGAGAACTACACTAAATTCTCTTCTCTGTATGTAGAAGATGGTTCTTATGTACGTATGAAAAATTTACAATTAGGATTTTCATTCTATAATAAATTCGGTTTAGACAAACTTAGAATTTCTTTATCGGGTCAGAATTTATGGACATGGACAAAATACACAGGAGTTGATCCTGAAGTGGCAGGAGGAGATCCGGATAAGGGTGACGCAGTAAAAGGATCAGGATTTGGAGGATGGAACTATCCGGTTCAGCCAACAATTTTGATGGGTCTTAATGTAGCATTTTAATAAAAAACGAACATGAAAAAAATAATTTTATCCATAATAGCTTTAGCTGCAGTTGCAGTTTCCTGCTCTGATTTTATTGAAAAAGAAGAAAGAGGAAAACAAACCTTAGAAAACTATTTTCAAACGGCGCAGGAGTGCGAGAATTATACAAACGAATTAACAAGAAGATTGTTAATCACCAATGATTGGTGGGTATTGGTAGCGCCAAGAGTTACCAACGAAATGTCTACTGATGACGCCTGGATGGGTAATACCGGTCAGGACAACAGTGCACACAGACCTTCATCACAGTACATCATCTCGCCGGATAATATGGGAGATATGAATAGTAGTTATACAGCGCATTTCTATACCATTCAGTCGGCAAATATTGGTTTGGAGAAAATGGCTTTGGCTCCAATTTCTGAGTCGCAAAGGAATCAGTATATGGGAGAATCTCTTTTTGTTCGCGCCTATTGCTATTATGAATTAGTGAATCTTTTCGGAGGGGTTCCGTTATACACAACAGTATTAGGAACAAATGATTTGAAGTTAGAGCGTAGTTCTGCTGCAGCTGTTTATGCTCAGATTGAAGCTGATCTTAAAGAGTCTGCTGCTAAACTAGAAACAATTCCGGTGAACAGAAGCGGAAGAATTAACAAATGGGCTGCTTACGCTTTATTAGCTCGTGTTTCGTTATTTCAGGAAAAATGGGCAGAGGCCAAACAATATTCAAACAAAGTAATCACGGAAGGGCCTTATTCATTAGAAACTGATTTTCTAAACATTTGGAACGTAAATAATCACAATGGTGTTGAGTCCATTTTAGAAGCACAATCTTCTGATGTACAAAATAAAAGTTTAGGTTCTGCATTACCAACATTGGCAGGAGCGAGAGGTGAAGACAAAAAATATTTCCCAAGTAATGATGCCCAGGATGTTTTGGACGGCTGGGGATGGTGTATGCCAACCAGCGATTTAGAGAATGCTTATCTGTCTGAAAATGATGTTATCCGTCGTAGAAGTACCATTACAAAATGGGGAGAAGCAGCTTATGGAGATGAGGTTTTAAATCCAACACATAAATTCAGTCTTAATGATAATAAATCAGGACGTATCTGCCGTAAATATTATATTCCGATAGCAACGCGTCGTGCGTTAGATAACAAAGACGGACACTTGCCATTGAATGTTCCATTGATTCGTCTGGCTGAAATGTATCTGACAAGAGCTGAAGCAAGCTTCCATACAACCGGAGATGCATTAGGAGATATTAACATTATCAGAGCGCGTGTAAAATTAGAACCAAAAACGGGTCTGGCTGGTCCAGCCTTGTTGAAACAAATTTACAAAGAGCGTCGTTTAGAATTGGCTTTTGAAGGATTACGTTTGTATGATATTCGTCGTGAAAAAGATCCAACGACAGGAAAACGAGTTATCGAAACCCTGATGGGACCAAACGGAACTTTCGTTCAATACAACTTAAATTCTACAGATCCTTACGAAACTACAAACTTGAGAGAACCTCAGGATAAAGGAATCAACTTTAATCCGGCTAAAAATTTATTGTGGCCAATTCCTCAAATGGAAATTGATTTAAGTGGAGGATTAATCAAACAAAATCCTGGTTACTAATGAGAATTATAAATAACAAAAAAGTAAGTCTGCTATGTGCAGGCTTGCTTTTCGCTAATGCTTTGTTTGTTAGCTGCGACTCTGAAAAATCAGATGATTCAGGTGCTGAAAATGCAATTGCTGAATTAAGTGTAAATCTGGATATGAATCTTCAGACAATGGAAAGTTTTGGCGCTTCTGATGCCTGGCAATGTAATTTTATCGGAAAGAATTGGCCTTCTGATAAAAGAAACAAAATGGCCGATTTGCTTTTCAGCAGAGAATTAGATGCTAACGGAAATCCAAAAGGAATCGGATTATCACTATGGCGTTTTAATCTGGGAGCAGGAAGTACAGAACAAGGTGATGCCAGTGATATTACAGATGAGTGGAGACGTACCGAATGTTTTACAACAAACGGAGTTGCTTATGACATGAACAAACAAGCCGGACAGGTTTGGTTTATGAAAGCAGCAAAAGAACGTGGTGTCGAAAAATTATTAGCTTTTACCAATAGTGCACCGGTTTACCTGACTCAAAATGGAAAAGCGCATGCCAGCATCAAAGAATTTTATAATTTGAAAGAAGGAAAAATGCCAGAGTTGGCTGATTTCTGGGCTACTTCTTTAGATAAATTAAAAACGGAGCACGGTTTAACAATCGATTATGTAAGTCCGTTTAACGAGCCGCAATATGAGTGGGATGGTTCAGGACAAGAAGGTTCGCCAGCAACCAATACAAATATTTACAGTTTTGTAAATGTACTGTCTCCAAAATTACAATCTAAAGGACTTACGGCTCAAATCGTTGTTGGCGAAGCAGGAGCTTATGAAGCTTTATACAAAACAGTTTCAGGAAAAGAAAGCAGATCCAATCAGATTGATTATTTCTTTGGAGTAAACTCGACTAAAAAAATTACAGGATTATCTAATGTAAAGAAAACCATTTCAGGACACAGTTACTGGCAGGCATGGCCTTTGAGCGAACTGGTTTCATCAAGACAACAGGCCGCTTCAAGAATTCAGTCAACTGGCGCAGTGAGTCTTTGGTCTTCAGAATATTGTGTTTTAGAAAGCCCGGGAACTTCAGAATTGCCAGGAGGCGGAGGTGCAGGAAGAGATTTGGGAATGTCACTCGCGCTTTGGACTGCCCGTATTATCAGTACAGATATCGCTGTTGGCGGCGTTACGTCATGGCAATGGTGGACAGCAATTAGCCGTGGAGATTACAAAGACGGATTAATTCATGTGGATGATAATGCAAGCAATGGAGCCGGAGATTCAAATTACTGTAAAAACGACGGATACATTAGAGATTCAAAAACACTTTGGGCCTTAGGAAACTTCTCCTTCTTTGTAAAACCGGGAATGGTAAGAGTTCAAATTCCAAGTGTCGATAATGCTACTTCCGTGAATGGTGTAATGGTAACGGCATACAAAGACGCAGCAACAAAGAAATTAGTTGTTGTAGCAGTTAACATTGGTAAATCGGCGAAAGCCTACAAATTAAATCTTGCCGGAGGAGCTTTGGCAGATAATAAATTTACACCTTATACGACTTCTGAAACTTTAAGTTTGAAAAAAGGTGTAGCTGTTGATGCTTCTAATTTTGTGATTCCAGCCAAGTCGATTGTAACTTATGTGGGAACGTATAAATAATAAGGTTCAGAGGTGCAAAGAAGCAAAGGTTCAGCGGTTTTTAATTTGATTATGCAAACCGCTGTCAAAGGCGAACAACGACAGTTCGTGAATAAAAATTACAAAGAATAAGAAATGAGAAAAATATATATCTCGCTTTTATTGGTAACGAGTTCGCTGTTTTATGGACAGCGAACCGTCACCATTAGCACAGATAATGTTGTACAAACCATGGATGGTTTTGGAGGCTCTGATGCCTGGAGATGCCAATTTGTGGGGAAATGGCCGGAACAGAAAAAAAATGCCATTGCCGACTTACTTTTTAGTAAAGAAATCGATGCGCAGGGAAATCCAAAAGGAATTGGTCTTTCGATCTGGAGATTTAATCTGGGAGCGGGAAGCACTGAACAAGGAGAAAAAAGTAAAGTTTCAGACGAATGGAGAAGAAGCGAATCGTTTTTACAGGCCGATGGATCTTATGATTTCTCAAAACAGGAAGGCCAGAGATGGTTTTTGCAGGCCGCTAAAAAACGAGGCGTTGAGAAATTCCTGATCTTCACCAACAGTCCGCCAGTTTATATGACTAGTAACGGATTATCTTTTGCCTCTCAAAAGAATAAACTGAATCTAAAAGATGGTGCAATTCCAAAATTTGCCGATTTCTTAGTTCAAAGTATTCAGGGGTTGGAGAAAAAAGAAGGAATTAAATTCGACTATGTTAGTCCCATAAATGAACCGCAATGGGAATGGATGCCCAAACATGGCGACACCAATAGTCAGGAAGGAACTCCGGCCACTAATCAGGAAATTTATGATTTGACCAAATCACTTTCAGATAAATTAAAAGCTCAAAAAATGAGTACCGAGATTGTAATTGCCGAAGCTGCACAAATCAATTATTTATATGAAAATGTAAATGGTGAAAACCGCGACAATCAGATTGACTATTTCTTCGGAAAAACAAAAACAAACATTACTAAACTTCCAAATGTTAAAAATGTAATCTTAGGTCACAGTTATTTTACAACCTGGCCAATTGACAAACAAGTTTTAAGCCGAAAATTGATCGCTGCAAATGTGAAACAAAATCCGGGTTTGAAATATTGGCAGTCTGAATACTGTATTTTAGAAAACCCGGGTGAAGCCGAAATTCCAGGTGGTTCAGGAGGCGGAAGAGATTTAGGAATGCAGACCGCGTTATTCGTGGCACGTTTGATTCACAATGATATTGCCGTAGCCAATGCCGCTTCATGGCAATGGTGGACTTCTATAACCCGGGTGGATTACAAAGACGGATTGATTTATCTGGATGACGGAAAGAGCAACGGAGGAACTACACCGGATTACGTGAGAAACGACGGTGAATTTCATGATTCAAAATTGCTCTGGGCCTTAGGAAATTACTCTTTGTTTGTGCGTCCGGGAATGCTGAGAATTGATGTTCCAAATCAAAACGAAGTCGATGCAGCAAGTGATGTAATGTTGACCGCTTACAAAGATACAGCAAACAAAAAACTGATTGTTGTTGCGGTAAACTGCGGTAAATCATCTCAAAAATACAAGTTTGATTTGTCAAAAGGAACAATCAAAAACAATGAATTTACGCCTTATGTAACTTCAGAAAACTCCAATTTAAAAAGAGCCAATAGTCAGAATATTGATAATCTGGAAATCCCTGCAAAATCAGTCGTAACGTTTGTTGGTGAATTGGAATATTAAGAGTTTCAGGTTTCAGGTTCTATGCGAAACTTGAAACCTGAAACAAAGAAAACTAAAAAACAACAATTAAAAACTAAAGAATAGTGTTTACAAAAAAGAGCTTATTACCTGTTTTACTCTTTTCGTGCGTCTCGGCCTTCAGCCAGATTTCGTTTGGAGATTCGAAAAAAATTAATGACAACTGGAAATTTAATCTTCAGGATGTTTCAGATGCAAAAAATACCACTTTTGACGACAGCAAATGGCAGTCTGTAAATGTACCTCACGACTGGAGCGTAAAAGGGCAGTTAAGTCCAACATTGGCAAGTTGTACGGGTTATTTGCCGGGCGGAATTGCCTGGTACAGAAAATCAATCAATATTCCGCAAAGCAAAGCGGGAGAAAAAGTCTATTTGTATTTTGAAGGTGTTTACAACAGAAGTGAAGTTTTCATCAACGGACATTCTTTAGGAAAACGTCCAAACGGATATATTTCTTTTGCTTATGATGCAACTCAGTTCGTAAAATACGGCGGAGAAAATACGATTTCAGTTCGTGTAGATCACAGTCAAAGTGCCGATTCAAGATGGTATACCGGTTCAGGAATTTATAGAAATGTCTGGGTAGTATATGCAAATCCGGTTCATATTGCACAATGGGGCGTTTACGCTTATCCTGAAGTGAAAAAAGGAAACGGAACATTGAATGTTGAGGTAGATCTTGAGAATGGATCTTCTGCAAAATCAACTTTGACAGTTGTGAACGAATTAATTTCAAAAGATGGAAAATCAGTAGCCAAAGCATCAGCTAAAATTGATCTTGAAGCAAACAAAAGCGGAAAAGTTTCGGCTAAAATGAATGTAAAAAATCCACAACTATGGGATTTAGAGCATCCAAATTTATATCAGCTTCAGACAACGGTTTTAAAAGATGGAAAACAAATAGATCAAACCCTTACAAAAACAGGTTTCAGAACTTTTACTTTCGATTCAAATAATGGTTTTGCATTAAATGGAACATGGATGAAAATGAAGGGTGTTTGTTTGCATCATGATGCGGGAGTTTTAGGTTCTGCAGTACCTCGCGAAGTTTGGGAGACCAGACTCAAAACATTAAAAGAAATCGGTGTAAATGCTATCCGTACAAGTCATAATCCACAAGCTCCGGTTTTTTATGAGCTTTGTGATGAATTGGGATTGTTAGTTTTAAATGAAGCATATGACGAATGGGAATTCCCAAAACGTAAATGGCTTGAAGGCTGGAATTACGGAACTCCGGGATTTGAAGGTTCGTTTGATATTTTTGCAGACTATGCAGAAAAAGATTTAGAAGATTTTGTACGTCGTGACAGAAACCACCTTTCGGTTTTTGCATGGAGTATTGGTAACGAGGTAGATTATCCAAATGATCCTTATTCGCATCCGGTTTTAGACAAAGGAAAAGATGGTTTTGGGCAAGCTGCTTACGGAGGTTATAAAAAAGATGCGCCAGATGCGATGCGCCTTGGAGTAATTGCAAAACGTTTGGTTGCAGCGGTAAAAAAATACGACAAATCCCGTCCTACAACTGCAGGTTTAGCTGGTGTTGCAATGTCTAATGAAACAGAATATCCGGGATCTTTAGACATTACAGGATACAATTATACAGAAAGCAAATATCAATCGGATCACGAAAAATATCCAAACAGAGTAATTTACGGAAGCGAGAACGTTCACGATATGGAACCTTGGCTTGCTGTAAAAAACAACAAGCATATTTTTGGACAATTCCTTTGGACGGGGATTGATTATTTAGGAGAATCAGGAAGATGGCCTTCAAGAGGATTTTACTCAGGTTTAGTTGATTTTGCCGGAGTTATCAAGCCAAGAGGGTATTTCCGTCAGTCATTATGGTCTGATAAACCAATGGCTTATATCGGAACTTATCCATTGAAAGATACTAAAGATGTCTCTAAAGATGCATGGGCAATTTGGAATTACACTCAAGGTGAAAAAATTCGCGTTGTGTGTTATACAAATGCTGCAAAAGCACGTTTAGAGTTAAACGGAAAAGTGATTGGCGAGACAAAAACTTACGATGAAAAAACAGGAATTATCTATTGGGATATTCCATTTGCTTCAGGAAAATTAGAAGCCGTTGGTTTAAATAAAGAGGATAAGGAAGTAAGCCGATATGCTATTACTTCAACTCAACAGCCAGTTGAATTGACGATTGCAGATACCAATATCACAATTGCAAAAGAAAAAGGTGTGGCCAAAATAATGGTTCAGGTTAAAGATCAAAATGGACTTCCTGTAATGCTTTCTGATAACGAAGTTGCATGTACTATCAGTGGGCCGGGAACTTTATTAGGACTTGAAGCGGGAAACAACAGTGACATGACAGATTATACTGATAATGTTCAACGTGTATTTCACGGACATATCGCAGCCTATGTACAGGCAACCGGAGAATCGTCTCAGCCTATTAAAGTTACCTTTACAAGTCAATGGTTAAAACCGGTTGAAGTTACTGTGAATGTAAAATAAAGTAGTTAGTTTTTGTAAATGGTCAATTAACCTGTCAGCATTTTGGTTAGCCGACAGGTTAATTGTATTTACTGACGAAAAGTTTATTATATTTGAAGTGTAGTGTTAACACTTATTAAAAGCAAAATGAAAATAAAAAATATAGTTCCGTTGATTTTGGCAGTAACTTTTGTAGCAGTTTCTTCTCAGGCACAGACAAAATCGTTCAAAAAAGAAGAGTTCAAACAATGGGCACAAACACCGCCTATGGGTTGGAATAGTTGGGATTGCTACGGACCAACAGTTGAAGAACATGAAGTTAAAGCCAATGCCGATTATATGGCAAATAACCTGAAGAAATTCGGTTGGGAATATATTGTTGTCGACATCAGATGGTTTGTCGAAAATGATAAAGCAGGAGGTTACAACCAAACAGATCCACGATATGTAATTGATCAGTACGGACGATATTTGCCAGCGGTAAATCGTTTTCCTTCAGCAAAAGACGGACAAGGATTTAAACCTTTAGCAGATTATATTCATAAGAAAGGATTAAAATTCGGAATCCATATAATGCGCGGAATTCCTAAAAAAGCAGTGCAAGACAAAATGCCAATTAAAGGCGCTAACGGAATCACAGCTGATCAGATTTATACTACAGCTTTGCAATGCGAGTGGCTAAAAGACAATTATACCATTTTGGCAGACAAGCCGGGAGCACAGCAATATTATGATTCTATATTTGAGCTTTATGCAAGCTGGGGAGTTGATTTTATCAAAATTGATGATTTGTCAAGACCGTATCACGAAGGCGAAATCAACTTAATTAGAAACGCGATCGACAAATGCGGACGCAAAATCGTATTGAGTACTTCACCGGGAGAAACGCCAATTTCCGCAGCTCCGCATGTAAAAGAACACGCAAATATGTGGCGTATGGTAGATGATGTTTGGGATACCTGGCCTCATATTACCCATTTAATGAAAGTAAGCGAGCAGTGGTATCCACATATCGCACCGGGAACATGGCCAGACTGCGATATGATTCCGCTAGGACGTATTTCTGTTAGGGGAGAACGTGGTGACGACCGAATGACGCGCTTGACAAAAGACGAACAGTATACATTAATTACGTTCTTTAATATTTTTAAATCCCCCTTGTTTTTTGGTGGAGATTTGCCAAGCAACGATGCTTTTACCTTATCCTTATTAACCAATAATGAGGTTGTAAAAATGCACAATGAAAGTACCGATGTAAAACAGCTTTTCCAGAAAGATGGAAAAATTGCCGTGACTTCAAAGAATCCTAAAGATGGAAGTGTTTATCTGGCTTTGATTAATATTTCAGATACCGCTTCAGAAAATATTTCGGTTAATCTTTCTGATTTGGGAATTTCAGGAAATATAGAGGTTTTGAATATGTGGACCGGTGAGAAATCAAAAGTTTCTTCTACAGCAATTTCCGCAGAATTAAAACCTCACAGCTCCGTTCTGTATCAATTAAAAGGGAAAAAATAATGAAGAAAACGCATTTTAGTCTTGTATTATTTTTAAGCATCTTTACTTTTTTACAAGCTCAAAATAACAAAGAAAAGGGAATTCCTCCTGTAATTGCAGAGAAGGATTTAACGGCTTATTTGTTTGTCTACTTCACTGGAAATTCTGTTGAAGAAGAAGCTGTACGATATGCCATTAGTGCTGATGGTTATCACTATTTTCATCTCAATAATAACAAACCAGTTATCGACAGCAAAGTAATCAGTTCAACTGGAGGTGTTCGTGATCCGCATATTTTGCGTGGTGACGATGGCAAAACTTTTTATATGGTTTTGACCGATATGACCTCTTCAAAAGGCTGGGACAGCAATCGTGCGATGGTTTTGCTTAAGAGTAGTGATTTAGTAAATTGGAAAAGCAGCATCGTAAATATTCAAAGTACTTTTCCCGGAAACGAAAACTTAAAAAGAGTTTGGGCACCGCAGACAATTTACGACGCAAAAGCAGGAAAGTATTTAATTTACTTTAGTTTGCAATATGCGGGAGGTCCTGATAAAATTTATTACGCTTATGCCAATAAAGATTTTACAGGTTTAGAAAGTGCTCCAAAATTGTTATTTGTTCCAAAATCTGAAAGAGCTTGTATAGATGGCGATATTATTGAAAAAGACGGCGTTTATCACCTTTTCTATAAGACAGAAACAGAGAAAGCAGGAATAAAAGTTGCGACAACAACCGACTTGACTTCCGGAAAATGGACAGAAAACGATAATTATCTCCAGCAGACAAAAGATGGTGTGGAAGGTTCAAGTGTTTTCAAATTGAACAATTCTGATGATTATATCTTAATGTACGATGTCTATACAAAAGGAAGATATCAGTTTACAAAAAGTAAAGATTTAGAAAATTTCACGGTTATAGACAATGATATTTCAATGGATTTTAATCCCCGTCACGGAACTATTTTGCCTATCACACGATCTGAATTGAAAAGATTGATTGCAAAATGGGGAACGCCGGAGCAATTTCCAAAAATAAATAATAATCCGGTTTTAGAAGGATATTACGCTGATCCTGAAATTTTATATTCAAATAAAACAAAAAAGTACTACATCTATCCAACAAGCGATGGTTTTGATGGCTGGTCAGGAAATTATTTCAAGACTTTTTCTTCAGATAACTTGACAGATTGGAAAGACGAAGGAATTATAGTTGATCTTCGAAAGGATGTAAGCTGGGCCAACAGAAATGCCTGGGCGCCTTGTATTGTAGAGAAAAAAATCAAAGGAAAACACAAGTATTTTTATTATTTCACGGCCGCTCAAAAAATTGGTGTAGCATCTTCGGATAACCCAAACGGGCCTTTCACAGACAGCGGAAAAGCGTTGGTAAGCAAAAGACCAGAAGGTGTAAAAGATGGTCAGGAAATTGATCCGGATGTATTTACAGATCCTAAAACAGGAAAAAGTTATTTGTATTGGGGCAATGGTTATATGGCTGTAGCGGAATTAAATGCCGACATGATTTCGATAAAAGAAGGAAGCACCAAAGTAATTCAGGTTGATGCTACTTTTAGGGAAGGGACTTATGTTATTCACAGAAAAGGAATCTACTACTTTTTATGGAGCGAAGATGACACCAGAAGTCCAAATTATAAAGTGAGATACGGAACATCAAAATCGCCGTTAGGTCCAATTGATATTCCGGCCAATAACATTGTAATTCAGGGAATTCCGGATCAGGGCATTTATGCTACGGGACATAATTCGGTTTTGCAAATTCCAAACAAAGATGAATGGTACATTACCTATCATCGTTTCTCTTATCCAACCGGAATAAAAATGGGAGACGCCGGCGGTTTTCATCGTGAAGTCTGCATCGATAAATTAGAATTCAATGCTGATGGAAGTATTAAACAGGTAACACCAACACATACCGGGATTAATGCAATAAAATAATTTTTAGAATTTTAGTTTTTAAAAAGCCGTTTCTGTATAGAGAAACGGCTTTTTCTTTTTAAAACCCTAATGATTATCAAGTGAGCTGTTTTGTATCATTAATGACAGGGTTATCAATGGAATGTTTGGCTATTTTGCGGTGATGTGCTTGTTTTCATATATAATCAGGTAATTTTTTAATATGATAATTTGATAATTATTTAATAGATATAAAACAATGTGCTTTATTAAGTATTTAGTCTTTTTAATCCTAAAAAAATATCAAATTACCATTATGACCTCCATTTTTTTCCAATTTGCCCCTGCTGTAACATGTAAGATAAGCATTACTTTGTATTGTTCTCACCAATAATGCAGTATTATTTTTATAATCATAAAATGGTTATTTAGGATAGGATAAAATTCCTTTTTTAGCCAGAAATGTTAAGCAAAAACATCGTAAGTAACTTTAGACTTGTTGTGTTTAGTGGCTGAGCATTAGTAAACTGCCTTACTTGATTACAATTACAATATTTTACTAACTAAAACCACACAAACCATGAACAGACCTTACGATTAATTTGTAAAATGCATTTCCTATAAGTGGGGTTTACTGCTAATTTTTGAACAGGAACTTTCAGATTAAAAGAAGCCTCGTTATTTTAATGCGTTTCCGGGCAGTATGCAACTATAGCATAAATAGCTCAAAGAGATTTTAAAATATTAATTTAATACTTAAACAATTTATATCAATGAGAAAAAGATATTTGCTTATGTTAAGCATACTTGTGTGTGCATGTTCAAAAGATGAAGTTATTGAAGTTAATCAAACAAGTTCGGCAGAAAAAGAAGCCGTAATTGAAAATACGGTAAAAAATAATAATACAACGGCTAGGGTAGGAGCGGCGTCGATTGCCGGGCTGAATTGGGCAGACGGTCGAGATAATTTTGTAGATGGCTGGGTTATACCCTCAGGTTTAGAAGCAGCGGACAGTTATACTACTGTTGTGGCAAAAACAGATGCAATATTAAATGGTTTTACAAGTAAAATAAGTGGGGTGAATACGATACGTATTCCAATTAATCCACCCTCTGTTTCTGAGAGTTGGTGGGCTAGTTATCAGGGAGTAATCGATAAAGCAACCAGTAAAGGCTGGAAAGTAATTATCGCTTGTTGGGAGTCTTCATCCTCAAAAGATGGTATGATTGACAATACAACAGCTTTTTGGAGCATGTGGACTACAGTTGTCAATAAATATCAAGGTAACGCGAATGTATATTTTGAACCGTTCAATGAGCCTCACGGATATACTTTAGCGCAGTTAACGACTATTTATGCTCAGTTTCTGTCTACTTATCCGAATGTTCCCAGAGGGCGAATAATCTTGGGTGGAACAGGATATTCTGAAAATGTTACGGGAGTTGGAGCAGATAGCCGCTTTAGTAGCTGTCTGTTAGGACTGCATAATTATGCTTTTTGGGCTACCAGATCAGTTACGCAGTGGAGAGCGGATTGGCGAAGCAGGGTAGGTAGTTATGCCAGCCGTACGGTAATTACTGAATTTGGTGCCGGAATGAACTCTGGTAAAGATTATCAAAACGGAAACCAGACAGATAATGAAATTGCTTATATAGTAGCAACCAGTGATGTATGCAGAACAGATAAAATTGCCAGTGTTTATTGGCCTGGTTTAAGAGATGGGGATTCTTATAGTTTGTTTACAAGGGGTGGAAGCGGCACCAATATTACAATTAATACCGTTAACAGTTCAGGTGTCTTCCGTGTAAGATATGGTTGGGGTGAAAATTAATTAATGCAATAAAATAATTTTACAATTGCGTTTTTGGAAAAAGGAAAAGGCTGCTTCAATCAAGAAGCAGCCTTTGTTTTATTTGATAAAATGGTTTTTAAGCCGTTTGATCGTCTGTAGTTGCGTCTGGAGCATTTGTTTTTACTGATGCAATCCCGTTATCTCTGGCAGATGTACTTTCATACATTTCGCTTGAACCAATAATTTGGCCGTTACTGGCCTTTAAATTAAAATAGGGTTTTCCGTTACTTGATTCTTTTTTGTCAAATTTGCTGTCGTCTTGCGAATTGGTTTTTACTGATTCGATTCCGTTAAGGCAAGCCGCTTTTGTAGTATAGCCTTCGCTAGTTAAAATTGTTTGCCCATTTCCTGCTTTTAAATTGAATTGGAATTCGCCGTTGGCTCTTTTAGTAATTACAAATTTTCCCATATTATTTATTTTTAAGTTAGGTATTAAATAAACTTTGCTTTAATAAAAATACAAAACTTGATCATATAAATTATTCTTTCAGGAAAATAAAATTGAATATTAGGGCATTACATACTATAGAAACCTCAGAAAGCACATTTCAATTAAAAAACTTTTGTTGAGTTACTACTTTTAATCATTTAAATCTTCATCAAAAAAATAATTATCTACTTTTGTTAGAAGCGTTATTACTATGAAGGAAATTAATGAAATTTTAAAAGCTTATTCAGAAGCAAAAAAAGCCGGAAAAAAGGCTGCTTTAGCCACTGTCGTAAAAGTTGAAGGATCATCTTATCGTCAGCCAGGTGCGCGCATGTTGGTTACTGAAGATGGAAATCTGACTGGTGCCATTAGCGGTGGCTGTTTAGAAGGGGATGCTTTACGAAAGGCGCTGCTATCCATTCATCAGCAGCAGAATAAATTAATTACCTACAATACCAGTAATGAAAATGATAGTGAAGTTGGGCTGCAATTAGGCTGCAACGGAATCGTTCATATTCTTTTTGAATACATTAAGGATGATGAAATTAATAACCCAATTCAGCTTTTGAAGCAATTAGAAAGAGAACGGAAAGCCGCTATAATCGAAACTATTTTTTCCCTTAAACGAAATGCGCCACAAATAGGAACCGTTTTATTTTACAGGCAGCATTCAGCTATTTTGCATAATAATGATATCGCCATTAATAGTATTGCCGACGTAAAAAAGGCACTTGAAAGCAAAACGACTATCATAAAAAAAATGGAGGATGATAACGAAAATGAAACTTTGATTGAGTGTATTCAACCAGTGATTGCTCTTGTTATAGCCGGTGCAGGAAATGATGCTCAGCCACTGGTAAATATGGCTTCTTTGTTAGGCTGGGAAACCACTATAGGGGATGGAAGAGCAACCCATGCCACTACAAAACGTTTTCCTGATGTCAGACAAAGATTCGTCGTAAAATCAGAAGATTTTCTTAATGATATCCAAATTGATGATCAAACTTATTTCGTTTTAATGACCCATGATTATAAATATGATTTAGCCGTATTAAAGTTGCTTTTGAAGAGAGATTGCAAATACATTGGAATCTTGGGACCAAAATCAAAATTAAATCGAATGCTGGACGATTTAAATTCTGAAGGAATAATTTTGACAGAAGAACAATTGAATCGTATTTATGGACCAATCGGACTTGACATTGGTGCGGAAACTTCAGAAGAGATTGCCTTATCCATTATAGCGGAAATTAAAGCGGTTATGAGTGGGAAAACAGGAACTTCTCTCAAATATAAAACGCACAAAATACACGATTCAAAAGTAGTAATCTAAATTAAAAGGTGATGACGGGCATTGTAATTTTAGCAGCAGGAAATTCTTCGAGATTGGGACAGCCAAAACAATTACTAGGATACAAAGATTCTACTCTTTTAAAAAATACAATTGCTGAAGCTTTTTTAGTACAAGATGCTGCTATGATTGTAGTAACCGGTGCAAACAAGCAATTGATTGAAGAAGAACTGGATCCTTCGAGAATAAAAGTATGCTTTAATCCGGATTGGGAAACGGGAATGTCATCTTCAATCGTAAAGGGTCTCAATGCATTATTGCACGTGTATCCGAATTGTGAGAATTGCATATTTGCCGTATGCGATCAACCGTACGTTTCCAGTCTGGTTTTTGAGAATTTAATTCAGGAACATTCCAAAACAGGAAAAGGAATTGTGGCTTCGTCTTATGCCGAAACTTTAGGAACACCGGTTCTTTTTAATAAAAAATACTTTACCGAATTGGCAGCTTTGCAAGGACAGGAGGGAGCAAAAAAAATCATTAATCGATTTTTAGAGGATACGGCTTCAGTTTCTTTTGAAAAAGGCAGTGTCGATATTGATACGGAAGACGATTACAATAAGCTTATTTCTGAATTGTAGGGTTTTGTTTTTGTCACGAAGGCATAAAGACATAAAGTTTTTTTATTACCAGTAATTTGTAAAAAAAGCTTTGCGCCCCTGAGATCAATTGAGCATAGTAAAAAAATCTTCGCGTCTTTGTGCCTTCGTGGCATGGCACCGCATGGCATTAAGAAAGCTGTGCAACCAAAGCTGTTACTCTTTCAATTGTCTCCTCAATTTCATGCGAAGTGGTAGATCGGCCTAAACTAAAACGAATTGAACTCAATGCTTCTTCATCAGATAAACCTAAAGCCTTCAGCACATGCGAAGGTTGTGAAGTTACAGACGAACACGATGATCCATTGGAGACTGAAATATTTTGCAAAGCCAAAATGAATTTTTCAGAATTCACTCCAGGAAAACAAATGTTAGTAGTATTACAAATTCGGTTTTGCGTATTTCCATTTACGAACGAGCCTTCAATTTTTAGTAAACCATTCTCTAATTGATCTCTCAGTTTTGTAATTCTTTTTTTATTGTTATATAATTCTAATACAGCTATTTCTGAAGCTTTACCTAAACCAATAATTGCGGGAACATTCAATGTTCCACTTCGTAATTTTCTTTGTTGATTTCCTCCGTTTAGTAATGGGGTTAGTTTTATTTTGGCTTCTGCCGAAATGTATAGAGCGCCAACACCTTTTGGACCATAAAATTTATGTGCAGAAAGCGCCAGAAGATCAATCTCAAGTTTTTTTACATCAATAGAAATCTTTCCAATTGCCTGGGTTGCATCACATAAAAAGAGCGCATTTTTTGCATGTGCAAGATCTGCCATTTTTGCAATATCCTGAATGACACCTGTTTCATTATTTGTAAGCATAACAATGACAATCAGTGTTTTAATGGTAATTACCTCATTTAAAAGATTAGTATCTATTATTCCGTCTGAAGTAACGGGTAAGTAGGTGACTTCAAAGCCAATACGCTCCATATAACGACAAGTTTCCAGAACAGCTTTGTGTTCTGTAGCAACCGTTACGATATGCTTTTTGTTTTCATTTTCATTAGCCAATCCTTTAATGGCTAAATTGATGGATTCCGTTGCCCCGGAAGTAAAGATAATTTCTTCTTCTTTGGCACCAATTAAAGTAGCGGTTTGCCAGGCGGCATTTTCAACTGCCTCCTGAATTTCTAATCCGGCTAAATGGCTACTGCTTGGATTGGCATATAAATCTGTAAAATAAGGGAGCATCGCATGGAGCACTCGCTCGTCAAGGCGGGTGGTAGCGTTGTTGTCTAAATAGATAGCAGATAATTGCGGCATAAATAGTACTTAATGATGTAAAAATACAATTTTGTAATTTAAATAATTCTCTTATTTAGTACTTAAATAAATTACGAGTTTATGTGAATTTTATAAGTATTTATTCTGAAGGATTGTTAAATTTGTTAGGAATAACATTTTTGATTTTTTCTAACTTAAAAATACCAGGTATGGCTGCCAAAAAATCAACCAAAGACAAATTGATAGAAGATGAATCGAACGCATCTCGTCGGGACTTTCTAAAAAAGTCAGGATTGTTTACCGCTCTAGCTTTGGCGCCGCCTTCATTGGTGATGGCCTCTGAAAATAAATGGGATGAAAAAATCGCCGGGTATCTCGAAACGGTTCCGCTTTCTATCGAAGTGAACGGAGTAAAACAGAATCTCAATGTAGAGCCTCGTACCACTTTATTGGATTTACTGCGCGAGCAATTACATTTAACCGGAACAAAAAAAGGTTGTGATCACGGACAATGTGGTGCATGCACGGTACATGTTAATGGCACAAGAATTCTATCTTGTTTGACATTAGCATCCATGCAGCAAAATGCTCAGGTAACCACAATCGAAGGACTTTCAAAAGGGAAAAAACTACACCCAATGCAGGAAGCTTTTATCAAGAATGATGGTTTTCAATGCGGGTATTGTACGCCCGGACAAATCATGTCCGGAATTGCCTGTATCAAAGAAGGTCATGCCAACAGCAGAGAAGAAATTAGAGAATACATGAGCGGTAACATTTGTCGTTGCGGTGCGTATCACAACATTGTTGATGCGATTACCGAAGTTAAGGAAGGAGGGATGTTGTCATGAAAAACTTTCAAATAATTAGAGCCTTATCTTCCGGATCAGCAGTATCAAGTATTGCTAAAGAAAAAGAAGCCATGTTCATTGCCGGAGGTACCAACCTTGTCGATTTAATGAAAAAGAATGTGGTCGCTCCGGACAAGCTTGTCGACATAACGGCATTAGATTTAAAAAAGATAGAATTCCTTACCGGAAAAACCTCAATTGGCGCTTTGGCGAAAAACAGTCAGGTTGCCGAAGATAAAGTCATAATAGAAAAACATCCTTTGCTGGCAATGGCTTTAGCGGCCGGAGCTTCTCAGCAAATCAGACATATGGCAACGGTTGGCGGGAATATGCTGCAGCGTACACGTTGTTCTTATTTTTACAATACCGATATGCCTTGCAACAAAAGAGTTCCAAAAAGCGGTTGTGGTGCCATTGGAGGATCAAACAGAATGCATGCTATTTTTGGCGCATCTGAAAGTTGTATCGCTGTTCATCCAAGTGATATGTGTGTAGCACTGGCTGCACTTGATGCAACAGTTCAGGTTGAAGGTCCGAAAGGAAAAAGAGAAATTAAATTTACCGATTTTCATCGCCTGCCTGGGAATACGCCAGAAAAAGACAATACACTTCAAAGTAAAGAATTGATCACTTTTGTTGAAATTCCGAACAACAACTTCAATAAAAATGTACATTATTTAAAGGTTCGGGATAGAAGCAGTTATGCATTCGCAGTGGTTTCTGTTGCGGCTGCTTTAGATATTCAAAACAATACAATCAATGATGTCCGATTGGCTATGGGTGGCGTAGCACACAAACCATGGCGACTTACCGAAGCCGAGGAATTTCTAAAAGGGAAAACAGTTTCAGAAACCATTTTCAGACAAGCTGCCGATCTGGCTATGAAAGGAGCAAGAGGTTACGGAGATAACGATTTTAAATTAACTCTCGGACCAAACGCAATTGTAGAAGCATTAATTATAGCATCATCTAAATAATTTGAATTATGAGCAAGACAAGTAATATAAATAGAGTAGATGGATTTGCTAAAGTCACGGGTTCTGCCACTTATTCAGCCGAATATAAAACCGATGGTGTTGTGTATGCCTGTTTGGTAGGAAGTACAATTGCAAAAGGACGAATCAAAAGCATAGATACTAAAAAAGCCGAATGGGCACCAGGCGTTCTGGCTGTTATTTCGCATTTGAATGTTGATAAACCGTCTGGATATGCAAAAGCTAAGGATCCACATAATTTTGGACAGCCGCTTCAGGTTTTTAAAGACGATACGATTCTGTATTATGATCAGCCAATTGCAATGGTTGTGGCCGATACTTTTGAACGTATGCAATATGCGGCGAGTTTAATTAAAGCGGAATACATTAAAGAAGAGCATATCACGGATCTTCAAAAAGCAAAAGATAAAGAGAAAAAAATAGAAACCGATAAAGGGGATGATTATCACCGCGGTGTCCAGGACAACTATAAAAATGCAGCTGTTGTTTTAGAAGAAGAATATACAATTCCGACAGAAGTTCATAACCCAATGGAGCTAGCCAATATTATTGCCAAATGGGAGGGAAACAAACCAACTGTTTATACCAAAAGCCAAGGAGTTGAAGGAACTAGAAGAAGCATTGGTGGCGTATTTGGAATTCCCCCGGAAGATGTTTCTGTTAATTCGGAATATCTTGGAGGTGCTTTCGGAATGGGATTGCATACCTGGCCTTATGAGATTGCAGCGCTTATCGGAGCAAAAAAATTAAACCGTCCGGTTAAATTAGTGCTTCACAGGGAGCAAATGTTTACCAATGTCGGATTTAGACCTTATACCATTCAAAAAATGGGTTTGGGAGCCACAAAAGAAGGTAAACTGACTGGTTTAACACATGAAGCCGTAGCAATGACTTCGAGTTATGAAGATTTTATGGAAGGAACGGTAAACATGTCCCGCTTTATTTACAATTGCGATAATGTTTCAACGCGATATCGAATTGTAAAATTAGACACTTGTACACCAATCTGGATGCGTGGTCCGGGTGAAGCGACTGGTTCTTTCGCTTTAGAAAGTGCGATGGACGAATTGGCTCATAAATTAGATATGGATCCAATTGAATTCCGTAAACTGAATTATGCCGAAAAAGACTTAGAACAAAATAAACCCTGGAGCAGTAAATATTTACTCGAATGTTACGAGGGCGGAATGGAGCGTATCGGCTGGAAAAACCGTAAAAACAAACCAGGTTCCGTAAAAGAAGGCGAGTGGTTAGTGGGTTACGGAATGGGAACCGGAACATTCGGTTGTTACAGAAGTCCAACTTCTGTAAAAGCAAAATTTTTAGCCGATGGAAATTTAGTTTTGCAATGCAGTGTAAACGATATGGGACCGGGAACAGCAACGATGATGACTGCAATTGGAGCTGAAATCACCGGTTTGCCATCTGAAAATGTGATTATCGAAATGGGAAAAAGCGGACTTCCAAAAGGACCAACCCAGGGAGGATCGGCAACGACTTCATCAGTAGGATCTGCGGTTCATGATGCCTGTAATTTATTAGTGAGTAAAATTCTTGGATTGGCGGGTGCTACTCCAACTTTTAAAGGAACTCCAATTACCGATTTAACTTTTGCAAATGGTGTAATATCTTCTGCAAAAGACAATTCAAAAACAGTTTCGTTAGCATCATTAATTAGTGCCAATAAACCGGAAGATTTTGAAGTGGAAAATACATCAAAGGGAAATGAAGAAATGAAAAAATATTCGATTTATTCGTTTTCAGTGCATTTTGTAAAGGTTTTAGTGAATCCGAATTTAGGAAAAATAAGATTAGCGCACGTAGTTTCTTGTGCAGATATTGGCACGGTAATCAACCAGAAAACTTCGGCTGGTCAAATGTACGGTGGAGCGGTAGGCGGAATCGGAATGGGATTGATGGAAGCATTAGAAATCGATCATCGTTTTGGTCGACCGATCAATAATAATTTTGCGGATTATCATGTTCCGGTAAATGCTGATATTGAAAAGCAAGAAGTGTTTTTTGTCAATAAAAAAGATCCAATCAGTAACCCGATGGGAACAAAAGGCCTTGGTGAAACGGCTTTAGTGGGAATGGCGCCTGCAATTGCAAATGCTGTTTTTAATGCGACAGGAAAACGTGTTCGGGATTTGCCGATTACATTAGATAAAATATTAGATTTAAATGTATCCACAGCTTAGCAGTGGATGACCCTATTTTGTTGCTTAACGGCAATGTTCGCAAAGGTTAATCATATAGAGCTTTGCGAATTTAAAAGATCCTGCAAACACAGCCAAAAAAAAGTCCTTGCTTACTTTGCGGTAAATTTTTTATGCCTGCCGATTTTTGTTTGAAATCAAAAATCCCTTTAGAAAGTCAGCGCTTTTTAAAGGGATTTTCTATTAAAGTAAAATGAGTAAGAATTTAGTTTTAATTAAAAAAATGATGCAAATTATCCTAAAACTAAAACATCAAATTTAAAAGGCACAAATTAAAAGAATGCTACATTATTATGGATGGATATAAAGCGTAGTTCTTTTAATTACTGTCTGTTGTTCTAAATTTTGTACTGATATTTTGTTATGATATTGCATCATTTTTCCATTGTTGGTTTTGGTTATTAAATGGGTTAAATTTCTCTAAACTCAATATGTCCTTTCCGAATCGTTAAATCTGACAACCAAAAATAAAAGTCAATGAAAAATGTTGTTTATATAATTTTTGCCAAATATTATATAATTTCCATTTATTCGTTTTTGAACTGACATTTTTTCTTAAATCACTGCTAATCTGACAAGTATTTTATTGTAAAAATGACAGTTTTTTTGGTTTGGTATTTATTTTGCATTTTCTCAGGTGAACAATTTTACTATGTATAACTATTTAAAAAGAAAAAATCATGTTAAGTATTAGAAAAAATGGGAATCAATCCCAATCATTACCGGCATTATTTGATGACTTTTTTAGTCGTGAGCTTTTTAACTGGGGAAACAGTAACTTTTCTTCCACCAGTACAACAGTACCTTCAATAAATGTCAAGGAAACTGCTGAAAACTATGAAGTTGAAGTCGCAGCTCCCGGGCTGGACAAAAAAGATTTTAATGTGACGCTCGATAACAATTTATTGACAATCTCTTGCGTAAAATCTACTAAAACAGAAAACAAAGACGAAGGTAATAACTATACTCGTCGTGAGTTTAGTTATCAATCGTTCCAAAGAAGTTTTGAATTGCCAAAACATGTAGTGGATGAAGATAAAATCAATGCACGTTATGAAAAAGGGCTTTTATATCTTACCATTCCTAAAAAAGAAGAGGCAAAACAAAAAGCTCCAAAACTCATTGAAATTGAGTAATAATTTCAACTGTTTTGCAGATTATTTACTCAGTTTTTTATTCATGAAAAAAGGCTGTCTAATTTTAGACAGCCTTTTTGTATTTATATGCATTATATTCATTTAATCGTTATAGGTAATTCGACTGTTGTTTTATCCCAGCCAATAACCAAATTTGTTACAGCTCCCTGAGTTGTAAAAGCAATTGATAAAGCCTCAATAATAGTTGAAACTGGTTTTACAGGAACTGACACCCTAACTAGATCTTTACTTTCATCATAGGCATAACCTCCCCACAAATCAAGTTCTTTATTGATGATGATAGTCCATTTGTCTTTTTCTGGAATAGCAAATAAACTGTAAGTTCCAGCAGGAACTGCCACACCATTAATAGTTGCAGGTTTGTAAAATTTGATTTCTGTATTCTCATTGGCACCAACTCTCCAAACTTCACCGTATTTAATTAAATCTCCAAAGATGACACGACCTTTAACAGAAGGTCTGGCATAAGTAACTTTAATTGAAGGGGATGGAGTATCCGTTTTTTTAAACTTCACAGCTTTATTTGGGAAATAAGAAATATCAACAGGACTCGCATCTAATGGAGCAAATTTTACCACATCTTGAGCCTGAACTGTAACGGCAGCAAATAAAATAACTGCTAGTAAACATAATTTTTTCATAGGATTACAATTTTTAGAATTACTACAAAGTAAGTTAATAATGAAGAAAAATCATATAATTACAGTTTGTTTTTTGTTAATGAATTGGTAATGCTTCTTAATTTTGGTTTTGCTCTTTTTCCTTTTTTGCGTACCAATTTTGCATGATGTAAAAAGCTTTCTTTTTGTTACCATCATTTGAAATCAAACCTTTCCTGTTGTATTCGTCCTGAATGCCCGGAAGCAGTCTTCTTGGCGATCTGAAATCAACCAAAATCCACGGACTCAAACCGCTTAGATGAGGTATTTTTTCAATCATTTTCAGGTTCTGAATATATAAGTATTCCTGATATTCTTCCGTCCAGCGCTCATTTTTTTCTCCGTGTAAGCCTTGTTTGGCATCTCCTCCAAATTCAGAAACAATAACAGGTTTATTGTATTTGGTTTTCCAGAATATCTTTTCAGCATCTTCCAGTTTTCCGCCATACCAGCCTAAATATTGATTGAATGAAATAATATCCAAATAATCGCCTATAGCATCATTAATAGTGCCAAATCCTGCACTATCACTTTGTGTCAATAAAGCCGCACTGATTAGTCTGGTGTTGTCTAAAGATTTGGTATGGTCCACTAATTTTTTGATAAATGCATTTCGTGCATCAGAGATCGGCGTTTCATTGGCCATTGACCAGATGATAATACAAGCTCTGTTTTTATCTCTGGTAACTGCAGCTGTCAGCTGATCTTCTGCATTTTGATAAGTAGCTTCTCTGGTAAATTCAACAGTCCAGTAAACCGGAATTTCTTCCCAAACCATTAATCCCATTTTATCAGCGGTTCTGATAATGTTTTCGTTATGCGGATAATGTGCCAGACGAACATAATTACAACCCAGTTCTTTGGCCCAGTTTAATAATCGTAAAGCATCTTCTTCAGAATTCGCGCGTCCGCCTTTTGCATTTTCTTCATGAATTGAAATACCACGTAAAAAAATGGGCTTTCCGTTCAATAGAATTTTATCTTCTTTGGTTTCAATGGTTCTAAAACCAATATTGTCTTTTAATTTTTGACCGTTATAATCAATAGTCACATCATATAATTTCGGATTTTCAGGTGACCAATACGAGATTTTTTTGGCCGGAATTTCAAAGTTTAAAAGACCGTCAGCACCCACTTTTCCTTTATAGTTAATTTTTAATTCCGGAATTGTGATGGTTACAGTATTTTTTACTGTATCAGGATTACTGATTTTTACAAAACCAGAAAGCAAAGCTGCATTATTTTTTTTAAGCTGAATGTTGTAATCTTCTACAAAAGAAGCTTCTTCTTCAATTAAGGTCACATCACGTGTGATTCCGCCGTAATTCCACCAATCTGTATTAATTGTCGGCACATCTTCTTTATGGCGCGTATTATCAACTTTAATAACCAGATAATTGTCTTTTGCTTTTACAATCGAAGTTACCTCGTAATTAAATGGGGTAAATCCACCAACGTGAGTTCCCAGTTTCTTCCCATTTAAATAAACATCTGCTTTATAATTGATCGCTCCCAGATAAACAAAAAGACGTTTTCCAGCTTTCAAATTATAATCGAAAGATTTTTTGAACCAGACATTTCCCTCGTAATATTTAAGTTCCGGAACCTGCGAAGTCCAATCTCCCGGAATATTGATTTTAGGAGATTTATCAAAATCATATTCCACCAGTTCCTGTTTGTTAACTGCATGATAATTATTGAAATAAGCTGCATTGGATGCCTTTGCCTGCTTGTCGTATTCATCGTGATGAAAACTGTAATAACCCGTTTCATAAGGGTCAACAATATAATTCCAAACGCCGTTTAATGAAGTTGTATTTCGGTTAGGGACGTTGGAGATCAGGTTTTGATTTTGTGCCTGCCCGAAAACGGAAAGGGTTAGGAGTAATACGGTTAATAGTTTTTTCATTGGTAAAGTTTTGTATTTATTTTACTATCAAAGCTATTTATCAAAAGCTTTGTTTATAGCTCTCGCGAAGTCGTGAAGGCGCTAAGTTTTATTTCAAGCAGATTTAAAAAGATTTTAGCAGCTACTTGCAGATGATTTATTAAACTAATTTTTAAAATTAAATCTGTTCAAATCTGTTCAAATCTGGTTAAATCTGCAGAATCTGGGTAAAAAAATCATTTCAATCCTTATTAATGAGTGGCCATAAAAAAAACTTAGTGCCTTCGTGCCTTTGTAGCATTCTTTTTAATTGACAGGTATCTTTAAATATTCTCCTTTAAAACTCTGGTTCAAAGCTGTCATTTCAATTGGTAAACCCGAGCCATCCGGTACAACTTCAATAGATGCTTTTCCGTTTGCCATTTTAATAGATTCACTTCCCGTCGGAGTTCCTTGGTTTTTCATTGTTCGACCACCTTTCAAACATTGAAAATAAACACTTTCTTCGTAATCCAGACAACGCAAATTGTTATTGTCAATTGCTGTTGCCGTTACTAAATAATTGCCATTTTTTAATTTTTGGGAAGACAATTGTAACGAAGTTGCCGTGTCATTTTTGTTGAAACGATAGTTTACTTTTAAAGTATCTGAAACGGTTTTCCCTTCTTTATTTTTTCCAATGGCAACCAGAATATTAGCTCCTTTTTTAAAATTAACATCCCAAGTTAAACCATTTGCAGGATATAGCGAAAGATTTCTTAATTTTTCTCCCAGTGACTTACCATCTTGATACAGAGTCACTTTCTCGCAATTGCTGAAAACGCTCAGTGTTCTTGGTGTATTTTCAGGCCCCTGACGCTCGGTCCAGGTATGTGATTCAATATAAGTAAACGGCTCTTTGCTCCAGTAGCTTTTAAAAACATAATAGGCGTCTTTCGGAACTCCGTTTCGGTCTACCAAGCCTTTTTGGTTCATGTACGGAATATCATCTTCAGGTCTGAGTGGCGTTGCAAAATCCTTAAATGCCCATTGTACATTACCCACGAACGTTGGATCATTCTCGGATATATGCAAATGCCAGTCAAATAAATCAACGATATAATTCTCACTCCAGTCGCCAATTTGTGCAATATTCGCTACTTTGGTTTGCACGATTGCTTCTTCCCAGCCCTCGGCTTTTATAACATTTTCGCCCGTAACCGGTTTTTCGCTGTGGCGGCCAACATGACTGTCTCCGCCATATTCGGCGTGGATAAAATGTTTGTATTCTTTTTTATAAACATCAATTGCTTTTTGGTAGCTTTTATAACTTCCGGAATACCAGCCAGACCAGATAGAAGGAGAGAAGACATCAACAATTTGTGAACCTTCATAATATTTTCTAATTGCTGTTTTTCTTGTAGGATCAAGTTTATGTGCGAGATTGTTTAATTCGGTTAAAAAGACATTTGTCTTTTCTGTATTATCTCCGTCAGGAAAGTCAGGAAGCCAGTTCATTTCATTCCCCAAAGACCAGATGATGATACTTGGATGATTGTAGTTTTGACTGATGATTTCGGTCAGCATAGTTTTGGTGTTCGTCTGCCAAAGTTCGCCGCCAATACCGCCACGACACCAGGGTAATTCATCCCAGACTAAAAGTCCCAATTCATCACAAGCTTTATACACTTCAGGGTCTTGCGGGTAATGTGCCAGACGAACAAAATTAGCCCCCATACTTTTTATGGATTTCATATCGGCCCAATGTTGTTCGTTGCTCATTGCCGCGCCCACACCGGCTTGTTCTTCATGACGATGGGTACCACGAATCAACAATCTTTTTCCATTTAAATAAAACGGACCATGATCTTTAAATTCAAACCATCTGAAACCTACTTTTTCGTTTACGCTGTCTTTGATTTGATTTTTTCCGGATAAAATAGCGGTAACGGAATATAAGTTGGGATTGTCAGTATCCCACAGCTCCGGATTTTTAATGTTTTCGAAAGTGATATTCGATATTTTATCTGAAACCGAAATTGTTTTGCTTGCTACTTTTTTCCCTTTCGGATTTTTAAGAATCACGGTTAACGATAAAGCCGAATTATCAGCATTTACAATAGAAGTCAGAATTTGTACCGAAGCCTTTTTAGCAGAAACCTCAGGAGTGGTAATTTTTAGATTATCGATATGATTTTTGTATTGAGATAACAGCCAGACATCTCTTGTAATTCCGCCATAAATAAAGAAATCGCTCTTTTGAGACGGAATTATTTCGATGTCATAACTATTATCCACGCGTACAAAAATATCGTTGTTTCCTTCTTTGATTAAATTGCTAATATCAATAGTAAAACCAATATAGCCACCAATATGTCCGCCGGCTTCTTTACCGTTTACATATACTTTTGTAGTGACATTCGAACCTTCAAAATATAAAGAATAACGTCGGTTTTTATCTATTTGAGAAATATTCAGTTTCTTTTGATACCAGCTTGCATCTCGTCTGTACCCGGGGTTTAAGTCGGTTGCGTCTTCGGCATTCCAGCTGTGTGGTAAATTGATCGTATTCCAGTTTGAAGCTTTTTGAGCCTCGGAAAGGGAAGGAGTATGATTTTCTAAATACAGCCAATTGTCATTAATATTCATTTTTGTCTGAGCAAAACTGCTGCTCAGACAAATTTGAAAAAAAACAAAAAGTGCAAAAGTAAAAAATGTGTTATGGTGATATGGAGGGTTCTTCATAAATTATAAAGCTTTATTTTTAAGGTTGAAATGGTCAAAGGCTTATAGGTTCAAAGGCAAAACCTTTGTTTCTTTGCACCTTTGTCCCTTTGCAACTTATTTATTACTTTTTCTCAACAATGCTTCAAGAAAATAATAATCGGCATAGATTATTGGTTCATCAATTTCGTCGTGTTTTGGCCAGTTTCCGGTGCTGTGATCCAGAATAAAAGGCGCTTTTACAGCATCACTTAAAATGTATTTATCTGAATTTAAGGAAGTCATTATTTTATCGGCGAAAGCCAAATAACTCTTATTCTTAGTATAGCCGTACAATTCATATAAAGCAGAAGCCATAACGCTTGCAGCAGAAACATCCCGAGCCGAATTGGGAATAGCAGGATCTTTAAAATCCCAATACGGAATTCCGTCTTCCGGTAAATTTTTATCATTCATGAAAAATTTGGCAGTGGCTTCGGCTTGTTTTAGATAAGCAGGATCTTTGGTATAGCGATATGACATGGTGAATCCGTAAACGGCCCAGCCTTGACCGCGTGCCCAAACGGAGTCATCGTTATAACCCTGAAGCGTTGTTTTCTTTCTAACCGCTCCTGAAGTTGGATTATAATCAATAACATGGTAACAACTATTGTCAGCTCTAAACTGATTTTTTAAAGTGGTATTGGCGTGCTGGATCGCAATCTCCTGATATTTTTTATTTCCTGATAATTTCGAGGCTTCAAAAAGCAGTTCCAAATTCATCATATTGTCAATGATCACCGGATAATCCCAGATCTCTTTATTGAAATCCCAGGATCTGATAGCGCCTACTTTGGCATTAAAACGAGTGCATAATGTTTCGGCACCTTTAATTATAACGTCTTTGTATTCTTGCTTGTTTTCCACTTTTAAAGCTTCTCCAAAACTGCAAAACACTTTGAATCCAACGTCGTGCGAATTACTATTTACGCTTTCTTTTTTGCTAAAAGGCGTCCATTTTTCTGCCTGATTTTTATAGGCTTCATTGCTTGTCAATCGGTATAATTGCCATAAGTTTCCGGCAAAGAAACCGCTTGTCCAGTCTCTTGATGGCACTTTTTTAATTGTATTGGTTTTGATGGTCATGCTGCGTGGCATCGACATCGAGTCAACCGGATAATCGAGCAGCATTTTATATCTTTTCTCCAGAAGATTTCCGGGAGTTGCAGTAACTTTTGTCTGAGAATTAATTCCGGATTTGCACGCTGTCACCAGCAGTGCAAACCCAAGAATTAAAGAAAATGAACTAACTTTATTCATACTTACTAATTAATCTAATGTTTTAATAACCAGGATTATTTGGTTTTAAGTTTGGATTGATGGCTAATTCGGTTCCTGGTAAAGGGAATAAATAATCTTTGTTTGGATCAAAATTAGCATGTGGTTCAAAACCATTCGGGCCAAAAACTTCAGGCCCATTTTTCAGCCTCTTAATATCGTACCATCTGATGTATTCAAAAGCCAGTTCTAATCTTCTTTCATTGATAACCATTTTTTTGAAATTAACTTTAGAAAGTCCCGGAGTTACGTCGGCAGGAAATGAAACTTGTCTGCCCGCTTTATTTCGCGCTCTTGCACGCACTCGGTTTACATAATTATCTGCTTCTGCCGTTCCTGGTGTAATTTCGTTTAGCGCTTCAGCAGCAGTTAATAATATTTCAGCATATCGCATCGTGATATAATTGTGCTGTGACGTTCTTCCGTTGGCACCTGCTTTTCCAGGAAAACGATAATATTTGGCAATATGCGGACGAGGTGCTTTTTCATTATCGCTTGATGGATAAATCTCCAAGGAACCACCTGGTCCTGTTTTCTTTCTGATGATGGTATCAAAACTTACTGCTCTTCTGTAATCTCTTTGGTCCCAGTCGTTAAATACTTTTAAAGACGGAACGGCAACTGAAAATCCTTGTCCGTAGCTATAGCTGTCATCTTTTAATGAACCCGTAAAAAAGGCTGTATAATCCTGACCGTAATTTCCTGATGTTAAGTTATTAAAATCAATTGTAAACAAAGGCTCTTTTAACGAAGCTGCTTTTGTAGCGTTGAACAAATCCTGAAAATCAGCATCTAAACCTAAACCGAATTTAGCTTCATTGTTAATTACAAATTTAGCTTCGTCATACGCTTTTTGATAGTTTCCTAAAGTTAAATAAACAGATGCCAAATAACCCGCTGCCGTACCTTTTCCCGGAACCGCTTTTACTTTTGGTTTGTCATCTAGCCATTGTTTTGCAAATTCAAGATCGGCTATGATTTTAGCATATACCTCAGCTTCTTTGGTTTTACCCAATGTATTTACCTGAGAAACATCATTCACCACAAAATCAACGTAAGGAATGTCACCAAAAATTCGAACTAAATGGTAGTAAGCAAAAGCTCTTGCAAAATAGGCCTGAGCTACGATCGCGTTTACTTTTGCCGGATCTCCCGGAGTCTTTTTAGCACCTTCAATGGCTTGATTGGCTGCTGTTACAATGATATACGATTGTGGCCAAAAGTTGGCAACAAGTGCGTTGGTATCATTCATTTTCATATCATTGACATCAATACGGGCAGCCTGCGTTGTTCTGTCGCCAATATCGGCCATGTCATCACGCAACATCAAAGCGATGGTAAATTCTCTTCCCCAGTAATTATTGTGTGCAATGTTGGCAAAGGCTCCGTTTACAGCGGCTTGTAGGTCATCTGTATTGTTGAAAAAGTTATCTGGACGAATGATTCCAACTGGATGTTCTTCAAGATCTGAGCATCCAAAAGCGAATATTCCCAAGAAAAATAAAGCTATATATTTTTTCATAATATGATTCTATTAAAATTTTAAATTGAAACCGAAAGTGAAGGTTTTCACGTTTGGATAACTTCCATAATCCAATCCTAAATTGGTATTACTTCTGGCGTTGGTGTCGTTTAAGTAATTTACCTCAGGGTCTGAACCCGGATAATCTGTAATGGTCCAGAGGTTTTGCGCACTCACATAAAAACGAACTTTACTCAATCCGATTTTTGATACTACTTTATCGTCTAAGCTATATCCGATAGAAACGTTTTTCAAACGGATGTAACTTGCATCATACACAAATCTTGAAGTGATTCTTTTTGTTCTTGCTGCATTGGCAGGAACATTAGTATCAGTATTTGTTGGTGTCCAGGCATCCAGAACTTCTGTAGTTGCATTGTTGTTTCCTGAAGCCAATTCCATTAAAGTATAATTTAGAATTTGGTTTCCTTCTGAACCCTGAAAGAAGATGTTCAAATCCAGATTTTTATAAGTGAAATCATTATTCAATCCGAAAATGAAATCCGGGTTTGGATTCCCGATAATGGTCTTATCACTTGAATCCAGTTTTCCATCACCATTTACATCTCTGAATTTTTCTCCACCCGGAGCCGTTTCAAAATTCCCCGGAAGCACTGTTTCTCCTTGCTGGATTACGCCATCATAAATAAATCCGTAGAAAGAACCAACAGGCTCACCAACTCTTAGAATCTGAGATTCTGTTGCCAGGAAATGTCCCGGAGCAGAGTTGATTAACAAGTCTTTGTTATCGGCTAATTTTAATACTTTGTTTTTGTTGGAAGAGATATTAAAGTTCGTAGACCAGGTAAAATCAGCACCAATAAAGTTTTTAGTATTGATACCTAATTCCCAGCCTTTGTTTTCTAATTCTCCAACATTTTGAAGCTGAGATCCAATTCCTGAAATTCCAGGTAACGGTCTGTTGAACAACAAATCTTTGGTAATGGTTTTGTAATAATCTGCCGTTAGACTGATTCTGTTATCAAATAAACCTAAATCAATTCCGTAGTCCTGTTGGTACGATGTTTCCCATTTTAGGTTTGGATTATCCAAAGAAGTCAACTGAACTGCATTTACAATTACGTCACCACTCACATCATAAATTTCTGAGAATCTTGATAAAGTAGAGTAGGCGCCAATCGATGGATTTCCTGTTGCTCCGTAACTCGCTCTCAATTTAAGATTTGAAACGGTTTTATTGTCTTTTAAGAAATTCTCTTTAGCAATATTCCAACCCACGGCTCCGGAAGGGAAAGTTCCGTATTTGTAATTTTTACTGAAACTGGATGAACCGTCACGGCGCGCTGTAAAGGTGAATAAGTATTTGTCATCGTAATCAAAATTCAGCCTTCCGAAAGCAGAAATCAATTCGGTTTCAGACAAACCTGAATCTGGTTTTAAGAAAACAGTTCCGGCACCTAAATTGTGATAAGAATTGGTATTGGTAAGAAATCCTCTCGAAGCGGCATACGAATTTTCGTTGGTGTTTTTTTGATAAGAGTAACCACCAAGAACCGTTAAGATTCCTTTGTCGATAATTTCTTTTTTGTACGTCAAATAATTCTCTGTTAAGAAAGAAGAAAATCTTGTGTTGTTTACAGAAGCTTCTCCCTTGATATTTTTTCCTGCAATTAAAGTAGACGGAATATATCTTCCGGTTTGAGAGTTAGATTCTGTTAAACCTAAAGTAGTTTTGAAGTTTAAATCTTTAAAAATCTGATACGAAGCAAAGAAATTGCTTCTGTTGGTAATGTTGATTACTTCCAGAATGTTTTCCATTGCAGTGGCGTATGGATTGTCAATATCGTCGCCAATTGGAGCTGTAGTGGTATAAGTACCATCTTCATTATAAATACCTTTATCTGGCATAAATCGATACGCTGAAGCAATTACACCAGCAGCACCAGTTCCTCCGGCTCCCGTCTGGCTGATAATTCCGTCTTTGTTTTGCTTGCTGGTAAATAAATTCAATCCTACCTTAAACTTGTCACTCAAATCAGCTTCAAGATTACTTACAATCGTGTATTTATCAATTCCTGAATTAATTACAACTCCGTTTTGGTTGTAATAATTTCCCGAAACATAGTATCTGATTTTCTCTGAACCGCCTGAAAATGATAACTGCGAATTCGAAATCATTCCGTCACGATAAATAACATCCTGCCAGTCTGTGTTTGCACCGCCTGAAGTGTGGGTGGTAAAACTTTTTCTATAAGCGACAAATTGATCTCCGTTTAATAAATCCAATTGATTGTTTACCGATTGCGTAGAAGTTGAATTACTGAATTCAATTACCGGGGCTCCTGGCTTTCCCTTTTTAGTGGTAACCATAATAACTCCGTTTGAACCTCTTGATCCGTAAATAGCCGTAGCCGATGCATCTTTTAAAATCTCAATAGAAGCAATATCCTGAGGTGCCGGCATCGAAGCGCCTGCAAAACCATCAACTACAATAAGAGCGTCTCCACTTGCATTGATTGATGTTCCGCCACGAACCCTGATTTTTACCGGAGCGCCTGGCTCGCCACCATTATTCGATTGTACCGAAACCCCTGCAGCGCGGCCTTGTAAAGCCATTTCTGCATTGAGTAATGGATAAGCGGTTAACTCTTTTGCCGTTACCGATGAAACTGATCCTGTAATGTCGCTTTTTTTACGGGTACCATAACCTACAACGATAACCTCATCCAGATTTTTAGTATCTGATTTTAAACTTACATTGACTACTGTTTTATTCCCTATCGGAACTTCGATAGTTTGATATCCTACATAGTTGAAAACTAAGACAGCATTTTTTTCTGCAACTATTACAGTATAGTTTCCATCCATGTCGGCAGTTGCGCCAACAGAAGATCCTTTGATATAGACATTAGCACCAGGAAGCCCAAGTAAGTCTTCGCTGGAAGTAACTTTTCCGGTGACTTTTCTTTCCTGTGCATTCACAACAATATTTCCTAGTAAAAAGAGTACCAGAAAACACCATTTAAGCGATTTAATTTTGTGGTTTGTAAACATTCATTTTTTGGTTTTAAGGTTAATGTTAGATAAAATAAAAAAGCAATAAACTCATTCCGATTATAAGCAGCATGAAGAGAATTTGCAGCAGTAAGAATTTTGTTTTTTTGATTTTCATATCACAAATATATCAGGGCAGAATGATATAGAAATACAAAAAAGGGTATCTAAAAATACAGATACCCTTTTTTAAAGCCTTTAAATATGAGGATTTTCTAAAACACACTGACGGACTTAGAAAATTTGTCAGCAAATTGCGATGGCGTTTCTCCGTACTTCTTCTGGAAACATTTACTGAAGTATTTTGGATTATTAAAACCCACTTTATAACTCACTTCAGAAACATTCAATTTGTTTTGTTCCAATAATTGAGCAGCACGTTTTAGTCTTATTTCATGAATAAATTCGTTTGGCGTATAATTGGTCCACGCTTTTACTTTTAAGAATAACATGGTTCTGCTAACGCCTAATTCGGAACAGAAAAACGGAATGTCGAATTGTTCGTTAGAAATGTTTTCTTCCACAATTTTGAACGCCTTTTTCAATAATTCTTCATCCAGAGAAGAAACCGTAATTTCTGATGGAACGAAACTGTCTTCGCTGGTGAATTTGTTTTTCAGTCTTTCATTTGAATTCAAAAGATTCTTAACACGAAGTTTAAATTCCATCAAATTAAATGGTTTGCTGATATAATCATCGGCACCGCTTTCGAGTCCCTCGAATTTATAAACCAGTGAAGATCTCGAAGTCAGTAATATGACCGGAATATGACTCGTTTTTAGATTTTCTTTTATTTTGGAACAAAGTTCCGTTCCTACCATTTCTGGCATGATTACATCACTAATAATTAAATTCGGAACAAATTGCAGTGCTTTTTCAAAAGCAATTTTACCATTTTCGGCCTCAATAATATTGTATTCTTTTTTGAGTAAATTTTTCATGAAGGTTCGTAAAACCTTATGATCTTCTACAATCAGAATAGTTTGTTTTTCAGAATTGACAACAAAATCTTCAATGTCTTCGGGTTCTGTTATTTCTCCGGTTTCGAGTTGTGTAGTATATTGCACAATGTCATCACTGATTTTAAAATCCTCCATAATCTCATCGTCTGAAAGATGGGCACGACCCAACGGAAGTGTAACTTCAAAAACAACACCGCCAGTGTCTTTATTGGTAACCTCAATATTTCCTTTATGCAGTTTGACAATGTTTTTTACGATGGATAGACCAATTCCGGTTCCTTTATTATAGTTTTTCTGAACGTTGTTGTGCAGCGGAACTTCAAAAAACAAATCGAAAATTTTGTCAATATGTTCCTCGGCAATTCCGGCTCCTGAGTCCTCAACAGCTATAAAAAGGTTTTCGTGATCGTGATTGATTTTAATGTTGATGTTTCCGCCTTTTGGTGTGTAGCGAAAGGCATTGGAAATCAAATTATAAAAAACGCGTTCGAGTTTATAGCGATCAAAATAGACCAGAATCTCTTCTTCAGAAGTTTCAAAGGTATAATCGTAACCGCCGTCTTTGGCATATTCTATAAAAGACAAAAAGATTTCTTTGGTAAATTTGACGATATTTCCATTAGCCGATTCCAGTTTAACCTGATCGTTTTCAAGTTTTCTGAAATCCATCAAACGGTTAATCAAACTCAAAAGATGATTGGCGCTTCCTTCAATTACCAATAACTTTTTGTACATTTCATTGGTGCCGTTATAATTGGATAAGATCTGTTGCAATGGTCCTAAAATCAAAGTTAAAGGTGTTCTGAATTCATGCGAAATATTCGTGAAGAAATCCAGTTTTGCCTTGTTGTTTTCTTCGATACGTTTGGTTTCTAAATACTCTAATTCGAGTTTTTGTTTCAATCTGGCTTTGGATTTTATTATCCAGATCAAACCGTATAGGGCTGAACCAATTATAATTCCGTACAATAAAAAGGCCCAGATGCTGCGCCAAGGAGCGGGTTTTACAATTACCGTCAGGGTAGTGGGAACTTTATTCCACACACCATCATTATTGGCGCCACGAACTTCAAAAACATACGTTCCGGGATTCTGAATGGCGTAAATGGCTTCGGTATTTTTGGTTACGGTCCAGTTGTTTTCCAGTCCGGTCATTCGATAACTGTATTGGTTATTTTTTGACCGAATGTAATTGGGAATAGCAAAATTGATCGAGAAATTGGCCTTGTCATAATCCAAAGTAATGGTTTTGGTATAACTGATACTTTTCTCCAGAATTTCAGTTGAATCCTGAGGAGTAATCGTTTCATTTTTGATTTTCAAATCGGTGATTAAAACCTGAGGCACATATTGGTTTAAGGAAATTTTTCGGGCATCAAAATAAGTCGCTCCGGACGGGCTTCCGAAATAGAATTTATTGGCATCTAATTTTAAGGCTGAATTGTCATTGAATTCATTACTCGCCAAACCGTCTTTTTGATCGTAAATTACAACCGTTTTTCTGGTCGTACTGTATTTTATAATGCCCTGATTTGTACTGATCCAAAGGTTTTTGTCATCATCTTCCAAAATGGAATGGATGGATGTAATAACGGTACTTCCAATTTTAAGATTAATTCTGTTGAATTTTTTTCCATCAAAATAATGCAATCCTTTTGCTTTTGTTCCTACCCAAATTTTATTTTGAGAATCCTGAAACAATGTCAAAATATCGTCACCAGCCAAAGCGGAAGCATCAAAAAAGAAATGTTTTATAGCATATTTACCAGGCTGAAAATTTTGAAGCCCAATAAGATTTAGCCCATTTTGAGTTCCAACCCAAAGTCTTTTTTGCTTGTCGAATAAAATCGTTCGCACGATATTATTGGTCAAATAATTGGCTTTAGTATTATCATTTCCAATAACCTGAAAAGCTTTCGAAAGGGTGTTGTACCGAATCAACCCTTTGCTAAAGGTACCAATCCACAAGATTCCGTTTCCTTCTGTTTTGATGGAATAAACGCCGGTCTCTTTGAGTAAAGTATTTAGTTCCGATGAAATTCTGCTGTCTTCCATTTGTTTTGAAATGGTATTGTAAGCCGTAATTCCTTTAGAGAAAGTTCCAATCCACAAAATATGATCTTCAGCAAGGCACATCGATTTGATGTCGTTTTTAGTCGTTTGCCCACTTTTGCTGTTGATGTAACGCGTTGTTTCGGTTGTTGGATTGTAAATCGTGATGCCGCCGCCTTCCGTTCCAAAATAGATGTTTTTATTTTTATCAGCAATTATAGAACTCACCACATCAAAACTCATCGGAATCTTTTTCGAATTCTGATTGTAATTTGAAAAGTTCACATTCGAGACATCCCAAATATTTACGCCTTTATAATAACAGCCAATCCAAACCGATCCTTTTTGATCCAGGAAAACCGATTTTACCTTATCGATTCCGTTACTGTTGTTGCTGTTGTTTATTTTTTGAATGCTTTTATCTTCTCCTAAAATATAAATTCCGTCATAAGCGCCAATCCATAAAGAACCTTGTTTGTCAATAGTCAAAGCACGAATATCGGTATTGAGTTCACGATACTTTTCATCTGATAAAAATGAGATATATTGATTTGTTGCTGGATTAAATTTTAAAAGTCCTTTGTTTTTTGTGCCAATCCAGATGTCGTTGTAACGATCTTCAGTAAGTGCCTGAACGGTCAATAGATCTGTTGTATTTAAAGGATAATTTTTAAAAGAAAACTTTCCATTTTTTCTACTTATCAAAACACATAGACCTTTTGTTGTACCAATCCAGATTTGACCTTTTTTGGTTTTTAAAATACTCAGAATATTATTGCTCGGAAGCGTGGTATTGTCAGTATCAGAATGAAAAGTAGAGTTAAATTGTCCCGTTTTTTTATTGTAAATAGTCAATCCTTTTGAAGTTCCAAACCACATTTCATCGCCAATTTCTTTAATCGACCAAACCGCATTACCGCTTATGGTATGATTGGTTTTAGTGTGCAGATATCTTGTAAAAGTATTTTTTACCGGATCATAACAATTCAGTCCATTATAAGTTCCAACCCAAATCTTCCCCGAATTATCTTCTTCAATAGCCAAGATATCATTGTTGCTGATAGACGATTTATCCGAAATATCATTTCTGAAAATCGTAAACCTACTGCCGTCATATTTATTAAGGCCGTCGCGCGTACCAAACCACATTTGCCCAAATTTATCCTGATGAATAGCAATGACAGAACTCTGCGAAAGTCCGTCAGTTGTAGAGATATTTTTGAGACGATATTTATTTTGGGAGAATACACTCCCGGAAATAAATAGTAAAACCAGAAAAGCTATTTTGTATTTCATGGTGATTTTTTAAAGGTGCAAAGCCATAAAGATTATTTTTTTAAGCGCTTTTGCAATTGATAATCATACAACGAAGGAATTTTATCCAGAGGTGTATTTACAAATTCAATATAAGGGTCAGGTTCGTATTTGACTTCGAATTTAGCATTGCCGTTTAAGCCAATAATTCTAGCAGATGGACCATCTTTCATGCCGTATAGTAAAAGAGGTTTTGCACTATCAACTGGCTTTTCAACCTGAACATTTAGATTCCAAAAAGTACTGAAAGGCCCGTGTGAAGGTTTCCAGTAATCGGCACCGCCGCCGCCAAATAATAAATAACTATTGTTTTTATCCGCATTGATATGAACCGTAATATGGTCAAATAAATTCTGGTGATTCGCACCCGAATGCTGATCTAATAATGGTTCAGCAAATATTTCACAATTCTGATATACATTTTTTGTAGCAAATGTATTGAAGCTCAACGGGTGAACTGTTTTATTATAGATTTTTAGATTCTTCACCAATATATTATGTACACCACCTAAAGTTACGGTGTAATGTGCCATATGCGGTCCATCAGTCACAATATCCTGAATCGTAACATTCGAATCTTCTTCGGCTAAAATTCCGCTGTCTGAATTTGTAATGACAATATCTTTAACCCAGCTATTAAAAAGACGGGTTAAAAAGATTGCATTATTTCCCGGTTCAACATGATGTGCCACTCGCGGAATATCAGGAAAAGTAAAGCGGATATGCTCAATTCCCACCTCGTTTAGATGTTTCCATTCTACCAATTGCGCCTGATAACTTGGTTTTACAGCAATGGTCAAAGGTGTTTTGATGGTGATTTTTGAGTTTGAAATTTTAGTGATTTCAACTTGTTGTCTCACGATTGGCAATTTTGGGAATTGCCAGTGATGTGACCCTGGTTTTACTTTGGCTCCTTTGTATAAATCGGCAATGATTTCACCATTCTCTCCGTCTTTATTGAACAATTGAAGCTCGACAATAGCGCCCACTTTCAGTCCTTTTACATCAGAAACCGTAATGATATGCTCGCTCATATTTCCGGAAGTCACTTTCGCTAAAACATTGGGAGTCGGTTCGTATTTATCCAAATACGATTTTACACGCTCGCCAGGAACCTGTGTCCAGATAAAACCGCCGGACCAGGCATATTGCGAAAAAGGCAAATCGATATTATTTTCAGCTTCGCGCTGTCTTTTATCAAAAGTGGTTAAATATTCACGAAGTTCTGCCAATGATTCGGGATCTTTAAGATACATCATTGGTCTCGGGCAATAAATCTCGGTTCCGTTTTCTCCGGAACCGGCTCCGCGAAGCACAAAATTACTTCTTTCGATGTATAAAATATCACTTAGTATAATTCGGCCTGCAGGTAATTGTAAAATTACATTTCCTTCTGTTGAAGTTGCCGCTTTTATAGCTTTCAATAAAGCTTTTGAATCGTCTAAATTATCATTTGCTTTTACGCCAAAATCTGTTGCATTAATGACTCTTCCAGTTGATTCGGGAATTTCGCTTTCGCCGAAATGATAACCGGCATAACTAAAATCAGGGAGATAATTGGTTTTTGAATCGTTCAGTATTTTTGGTGTTTGCTGGGCCATTAAAATACTATTTACAAAAAGGCTGCAACAAATAATAATGATTTGAGGCTTCATGGTTTTGTGGTTATTTTGGTTTGAAGTTATCTCTGGCAAAGTCGCAAAGACGCAATTTTTTTTAAGTTATTTTCTTTGCGACTCTGCGAGAGCTATAGACGCAGTGTTAGTTTGATCTTTTAATCCCCAATTCAAGCCCTCGTAATTCGGCTAGACCTCTCAAACGCCCAATGGCAGAGTAACCCGGATTTGTCTTTTTCTTCAAATCATCCAGCATCTGGTGTCCGTGATCCGGTCGCATTGGCAATTGGCTGTTATTTCTTTTTTCTACCTCGATAATCGCTTTTACAACTTCGTACATATCAACATCGCCTTCAAGATGATTGGCTTCGTAAAAACTGCCTTCTGCATCTCGTTGTGTACTTCTTAAATGAATAAAGTTCATTTTATCGCCGTGACGTTTTACAATTCCCGGTAAATCATTATCAGCTCGTACCCCGTAAGAACCTGTACACATGGTAAAACCGTTTGATTTAGAGGGAACGGCATTCATCAATTCCATTAAATCTTCTTCTGTACTCACCACTCTTGGTAAACCTAAAATAGGGTAGGGAGGATCATCAGGATGAATTGCCATGAGAACTCCTTTACTCTCGGCAACCGGAATGATTTCCTTTAAAAAGAAGAAAAGGTTTTTCTTTAAAGCTTCTCTGTCAATATGATTATAAGCACTCAAAGTCACCAGAAAATCTTCTACGGAATAGGCTTCCTCAGCACCGGGAAGTCCAGCCAGAATGTTTTGCTGTAATTTGATTTTGTCAGCAGCAGTCATTGCCTCAAAATACTTCGTCGCTTTTTCAATTTGTTCTGCTGAATATTCTTTTTCAGCTCCCGGTCTTTTCAAAATAAACAATTCAAAAGCCGCAAAAGCATTAATATCAAAACGCAAAGCTTTTGATCCGTCTTCTACTTCAAAAGATAAATCCGTTCTTGACCAATCCAGAACTGGCATGAAATTGTAGCAAACACATTTTATTCCGCACAAGGCCAGATTGCGAATGCTTTCTTTATAATTTTCAATGTATTGAAGATAGTTTCCTGTTTGTTTTTTGATGTCTTCGTGAACCGGAATACTTTCTACAACGGACCATTTCAAACCAGAAGCACCTTTTTTAGGGTCACCGTCTTCGTGTTCAATTTCAACTTTTCTTTTAATGATTTCTTCAATTTCCCATACTTGTCCGTTTGGAAGGTGGTGTAATGCGGTAACAATTCCGGTAGCACCGGTTTGCTTAATATCTTTTAAAGAAACCGGATCATTTGGTCCGAACCATCTTAATGTTTGTTCCATTTTTGATTTATTTTAATGATGATTTAAATACTTGTAGCGGCAAATCCACCGTCTACTACTATTATGGTTCCCGTTACAAATTTGGACATGTCGCTGCATAAGAATAAAAGCGCACCGTCAATATCATCCGGTTTTCCAAATCTTCCCATAGGGGTATGATCGATAATTTTTTCGCCTCTTGGTGTTAAGTTGCCTTCCGGAGTCAATAATAAAGCTCTGTTTTGTTCTCCAATAAAAAAACCCGGTGATATAGCATTGACACGAATTCCTTCTCCATATTTTGAAGCCAGTTCAACAGACATCCATTTGGTAAAATTGTCAATCGCCGCTTTTGCAGCAGAATAACCAACCACTCGTGTTAAAGGTCTTTGTGCCGATGTTGAGGATATATTGATGACATTCCCTTCTTTTTGTTTTGCAAAAAGTTCAGAGAAAACCTGTGTTGGAAGCATAGTTCCAATGATATTCAAATCGACTACTTGTTGCAGGTCATTTGTTTTCATATCATAAACAGCCTGATCAGGCTGTATCGTGGCTCCCGGCATATTTCCTCCGGCAGCATTGATCAAAATATCAAGACGGCCATACTTTTCTACAATAAAATCTTTGGCTTTTTCCAGTTCTTCTTTGTTTAAAACATTGGCCTGAATAGCAAAAGCTTTTCCGCCATTGCTTTCTATAGCAGCCACCGTTTTATTGGCTTTTTCGATCGATTGAGATACAATTCCAACAATTACGCCTTGTTTGGCCAATACGTTTGCAAAATTACTTCCCAATACGCCGGCACCGCCAGTAATCAGAGCAATTTTTCCTTCAAGATTAAATATTGAATTCATTTTTAAGTTTTATTATTTATATTTTTTAAGTACCTGTAGGCTTACATTTCAAGTTTAGTTTTTAGAATAGATTCCAAATTTAAATCTTGACCTTTATTACAATTTTCTTCAACGTTCCTTCACCAATCATGGCAGCATGAACATCGGTTGGGAATAAAATGGCAAATTGTCCTTCCTGCAATTCAAAATACATATCGGGTTTATCATGGAAGAAGCGAACATCCCTCTCCTCGCTGTATTCGCCATTTGGACTCACACATTTTTCTCTCGGTTTCCAGGCAAAAGTTTCAGGGCCTTTTAGCGAAATCTGAATGTCGATGTTTTGATCATGGCATTCAAAACCTTTTATACTTTCTTCTCTGGTTGTTCCTGCTCCTGAAATTACAATTACTTTTAATCCTTCTCCAATTTCAAACGTACCATCTTCAAGATTAATCAAATCATTGTGGCTTAAATAATCAAATGCTTTTTTGAAATTGGGATGTAAACCACAATATTTTGCGGTATTACTTAAAACATCTATAATCATAATTTTAAATTTTCGATTGATTTTTTGTGTAGCTATTTATTTTAAAATACAAACAAATTATTGTTTTGTGTGTAAATTGTGTAATTTTGCGTGTACGCACACGGGCTTTTACAAATGTATATAAAAAGTTAAGTAAAACAACTTATCTTTACCTAAAAAAAATAATTTCACGCAGTTTAAAAATAGTTTTAACTTAAAAAGTAAGAATATCATAACAATAAAAAAAATAGCGGAATTAGCCAATGTTTCACCCGGAACTGTTGACAGGATAATCCACAAACGTGGTCAGGTGGCGCAGGAAAATGTAGATAAGGTGAACGCTATTATCGAAAAATACGGCTATAAACGAAATATTCTGGCGAGCAATCTGGCCCTAAATAAGAAATTCCGATTTGCGGTTTTTTTACCTAAATATGAAAGCATCGAATATTGGAAAAGCCAAATTACAGGAATAGAAAAAGCGGCAGTTGAGTTCGGAAAATTTGGTGTTGTGCTGGAATTTTTTTTCTACGATTTTAATATCACTTCTTTTAAGGAAGCTGTCAATAAAGTACTGAATTTTGAATGTGAGGGCCTTTTATTTGCCCCTATTTTTTACGAAGAATCAGTTCGTTTTTTAAATGAATATGAAAAGAAGGATATTCCGGTTGTCATGATCGATTCGAATATTTCAAGTGATGAAGAACATGCCTATGTGGGACAAGATGCTTTTCAAAGCGGTTATCTGGCAGGAAGACTTATTAGTTTTGCTGTCAATAACGAAAGACAGGTTCTCATTTTTAAGATTGCCCGGGAAATCGAAAGCACCTCGGTTTATTTGCAGCGCATTGATGGTTTTTATTCTTTTTTTAAAGATCATAACGAACTCACTAATTTCAAATTCTCAGAAGTGACCATCAAAGATTCCGGGATCGATCAGTTATCTCTGGAAATGTTTGCAGGTATAAACAGCGTTTTTGTACCCAATTCCAGAGCATATATTGTAGCGCGATTTTTAGAGCAAAACAATATTAAAGGTGTCCGAATTATTGGTTACGATTTATTGAAAGATAATATAGAATACCTAAATAAAGGAATAATTGACTTTTTGATTAACCAAAGACCGGAAGAACAGGGATATATGGCGGTAAATCATTTGTATAAAAAATTGGTTTTACAGGAAAAAGTAGAAAGCTCACATTATATTCCGTTGGAGATTATTTTGAAGGAGAATTACTTTCCGGCCAGGAAATAGCAAGTAGGGAATAGGGTTTCACGCAGATTTTACAGATTTATGCAGATTTTTTTTCTTCATTTTTCAGAGTAACACCTCCATAATACGAGTAAACCCTACAGGTTTTTAAAACCTGTAGGGTTTGATACTGTTAATGAAAAGATATTAGGAAGTAAAAATAAAAATCTATTTTTAATCTGCTCAAATCTGCCAAAATCTGCGTGAAATAAAGAATTATTTCACCTTAACCTCAAGGGGATTATTAATCTTTTTAGCAAAGGAACTCAAATACTTTTCCCATTCTGCTTTAGTCTGAAACGGACTTCCTTTTTTCCATCCAAAACCAGCATAATAAACTACTTTGTTATCTTCTACCTTTAAGTTTGCATACAAATTACTCAAGTCTTTATCATTGGTTACATAGTTGGTAAAACCAATTATAGTATCTTCCGGGGCAACTAATCCTGTTCCAATTTCTGAATCATCAATGGGTTCCCAATGACTCATCCAGCTTTGCTTAAAGTTTGTAGTTATAGTTCCTTTTTTATCATGAAGGGTTAATCCGGCAGCAATTGTTTTGGCACCTTTGATCGAAATTTCAAAACGCGATAAATAACTTCCATAGTCCAGACTAATCAGTTTTGATTCGGTTATTTTATTTCCCTTTGCATCCCAATCGGCATAGGTTAAGATAAAACTGGTTCTGATTGGTCCGGTTGTAATGGTTTTCCAGCTGATAAAGTTCTTCGAAAAATAATATTTGCCATCAACGTTTACAGCAATTCCGCCAATTCCACGACTATCACCAACCTGAAAATTATCTAAACCTTCACCAGTATCTTTATGATAAGATCCGGCTCCCGAAACTGTTTTTTCGTACCATTTATTAATAATGGGATATTCTACTCTTTTTAGCCAGGCATCAATTCCGCTGGTCAAAGTTCCGCCGGGAATTTTATCTTCCACCATTTTTTGGGCTGCAGGACCATACGTTCTAAAAGCCACTTTATTATTTTCCCAGGCATAATCGTCTGTTCTTTCAGGAACAAATCTCGAATAACAACTTGTTGTTTTTGATGCTGAGGGATTTGTACCTGCAAACACTTCGTATTCCTGACGTGAAGAAGCCTGAATTTTTGGTTGAAATAGAAGCACATCTGCATTGCCATCGCCGTCAATGTCTACCGTTTGTGTTTCTAAAAATGCTGGCGAAGTAACTTCTTTTACCACATAGTTTTCAAGTTTATCTAAGGAAGATAATCCAAGCGCTTTTTTTGTGATTTCGACTGTTTCAAATTCTCTGTCAATATTTAGCGTATTGGTTACCCGTACGATTTTATTCTGAGAGTGAACGGCAAAACTACTTGCCAGAAGTGTGGTTAATAAAAGATGTTTTTTCAAAATTTAAAGGATTTATTTTCTGATTATAGGTCAGATAAATGAAGGACTAAAGTACAAATCAAATCTTAAATAGAAATACATAAAGGGTATAAAAACGTACAGCAACCTGAAAATAGAACAAAGGAGAGCAAATTTAAATCTTCAATACGATTTCGTTTAATGCCATATTAATTTTGAAATATAGTTAGTAATAATATCTTATCTTTAGATATAATTATCAAAAATATGAAACAAAGCGCCGGCATATTACTCTACAAGTTTATTGACTCCACTATTTATTTTTTATTGGTACATCCCGGTGGGCCTTTCTGGAAAAATAAAGATTTGGAAAGCTGGTCTATCCCTAAAGGTGAATTTACAGACGATGAAAATCCCCTTGAAGCGGCGAAACGCGAGTTTCAGGAAGAAACCGGTTTTGAAGTAGATGGTGATTTTATCGCTCTTGAATCGGTTAAACTTAAATCTGGAAAAACAGTTTTTGGGTGGGCAGTAGAATTTGATATTGATGTAGCTTCGATAAAAAGTAATGAATTCGAAATTGAATGGCCTCCTAAATCTGGAAGCCTGAAAAGTTTCCCTGAAATTGATAAAGCCGAATGGTTTCAAACTGCAGAAGCCCTCAAAAAAATCAATCCTGTCCAGGCCGATTTTATAGTTCAGATCATTTCAAAAATTTCAACTTCACTTTAAATCGCGATCACTTTATAAAAGTTTTTTTTGTAATTTACATAATCGCTCAATCAGTATAAGAGTAGAGATAATTAAATGAAAATCAATAGTATGGTAAAGTGTATAATTTTCGATTGTGATGGCGTTCTGGTAGACACTGAAAAAATAGGTAATGAAATTCTGCTTTCAATGGCAGCCGAATATGGTTTCGAAATGAAAATTGAAGATGCCTATAGTAACTTTAATGGACGAAATTTAAAAGAATGTTTCCTGCATGTTGAGAATTCCATCGGCAAAGAACTTCCGGATACCTTTGAAACAGAATATAGAGAAAGAAGTTTTGAAGCTTTCAAAACACAAGTCAAACCAATGGAAGGTGTTGTTGCATTTATAGATAAACTAAAAATTCCATATTGTGTGGCTTCAAGTGGCCCAGTTGATAAAATCCGTTTGAATCTTGAAGTAGCAGGTTTACTGGATAAATTTGAAGGTAAAATTTTCAGTTCCTATCAAATAAAAAGCTGGAAACCAGAACCCAAAATATTTTTGTTTGCTGCTAAAGAAATGGGTTTTGATGTAAAAGATTGTATCGTTGTTGAAGACAGCAAAGCCGGTGTAATGGCTGGAATTAGTGGTGGTTTTAAAGTATACGGTTTTGCGAACGGACACAATAATGAAGAGATGGAAAAAGGAGGAGCAATTCTCTTTCATACGTACGAAGAGTTGAGCAATGTACTAGAGATATAGTTTTGTTTCAAGTTTCAGGTTACGATAATTTGTCATTTTTCCTCCGTCAGAGAATGGCAGCAGTGCTAAAAATCATCTCATTTCCTCATTATCTAATTGCTTCATTATCAAATGCAATTTGTTACATTAAAATAAATTTTTATATATTTGATTATAGAGATTCATTTTTTTTAGTGCCTCAAATTGTCAAATTATAATTTTTGATGCCTTGATAAAATAATTTCTTTTTGCCTGAAAATTGACTTTTCCCCAAGAGCTGATTTTTGAATTGTGGTTCTAAAACACCACAAAGCTAACCTACAGAAAGAAACAAAATGACAAAATTTATAATTAGAATTTTAGTTCTATCAATATCTCTTTTGCCTCCAATTGTTAATGCTCAAATTAAGAAAATTGGAGTTCCTTTTATCACGAATTACAATCCGAAAACTTATAAAGCTGCTTCAGAAAACTGTGATCTTATACAGGATTCTAAGGGTATGATGTTTTTTGCCAATCATTTTGGTATTATGCAGTTTGATGGGGTCAGATGGAGTATAGTTACTCAGCCAGCCAACAGAAGCATGGTTCGCTCTCTTGCCATTGATAAAAAAGACAAAATCTATGTGGGTGCCCAAGGTGATTTTGGTTACGCCGTACAGTTGCCCAACGGACAATATATATACACCTCACTGGTTAAATTACTTCCAGCATCAGACAGAAATTTTGGTGACGTTTTGCATACGGTTATTCGCAACAATGAAGTCATTTTTTTCTCTAATGAAAGAATATTTATTTATAAGAATAACAAAATCAAAGCAATACGATCAGAAGCTAAATTTGATGAATTTTTTGAAACCAAGACTGCAATTTATGTTTCAGATAATGCTAAAGGTTTACTGAAATTAGAAAATGATGTTTTGGTCGCAATTCATAATAGTACACAATTTATCGGAATGAAGATTAGGAAGATTTTTGACACAAAAGAAACTTTGGTAATTTTGACACAAAAGAATGGCCTTTTTGAGTACAAAAACAGCGAATTAAAACCTTTTGTTACTAAAGCCGATGCATTATTAAAGCAAAATCAAATCTCAACAGCGATTCTTCTCTCTGATGGCTATTTTGGAATCGGAACACGTCAATCGGGGTTGATAGTCCTGGATAGTGAAGGAAATTTGATCCAGCATGTTAATAAACAAATGGGGTTGCAGAATGAATATGTTACCAATCTCAAAGTAGATGTCGCAGGTAATTTATGGATAACATTAAAAGAAGGAATTTCACTGATACAGATTTCGTCTCCTTTATCCAAAATATTGGATGCTTCAAATTCTGAAACTAAAATATACTGCAGTAAAATCTATCAGAACAAACTCTATATTGCTACAGATAATGGCGTTTTTTGGCTGGATTGGGAAGAGTATAAAAAGGACCAGCATAAAAATGTGCATTTTCAACGTATTTCCGGAATGTCTGAAAATGTATGGAGTATAGATGTTTTTGGAAATTCACTTTTAGCTTTTGAAAAAAACGGAATCTTTGAGATAAAGGGCAATTCGGCTCAATTAGTAGCTAGAACCGATGGAGCCTGGAAAGGAATTATTGTTCCGAATCATCCTGATTTATTATTAGTTGGAGGTTATACTGGATTGTATTTGTTGAAAAAAACAAATAACGCCTGGGTTTTTCAGCATAAAATAAAAGGATTTGAAGAAAGCAGCAGGGTAATTGAAACTGATGAAGCTGAAAATATCTGGATTGCACACGGTTATAAAGGAATTTATAAATTAAAATTTAATAAAACTTTTGATGCCGTTTCAAATGTTCAGTTTTATAATCAGGAAGCTGGTTTTCCATCAAGTTTGTTTCTGAATACTTTCAAAATAAACAATCAAATACTTTTTGGAACTACAAAAGGAGTTTATAAACAAGATGCTACTTCCAAAAAAATGATTCCAGATCCTGTTTTCAGGAAATACCTCGGATTACAAAATCACATTCGTTTGCTTAAAGTTGATAATCAAAATAATATCTGGTACGTTTCGGGGGAAAATACCGGAAAAATGAGTCAAAAAGCAGGAGGGGATTTTGATATAGAGGAGTTGCCATTCAAGAAATTAAGATATCTATATGTTCCGGGTTTCGAGAACATTCAAACAACTATGAGGGGTGATGTTTTTTTTGGAACTCAGGAAGGTTTGATTCATTACAACACTATAAAAAATAAAAATTACCAGTTTAAATATAAAGCGGTTATTTCTGAAGTTAAGTGTATTTTTCCCAAAGACAGTCTCTTATTTTCAAGTCGATATGATGTACTTCCCACTACTATAAAATCAGAAGACAAAGTGTTTTGCCCGGATCTGGCGTATTCCAATAACGCTTTACATTTTTCATTTGCAGCACTTTGTTATGACGAAGCCGATGCAACAAAATACGAATATTGGCTGGAAGGTTTTGAACCTAAATGGTCAGAATGGAGCATTCAGACTGAAAAAGAATATACCAATTTGCCAGAAAACGAATATGTTTTTCATGTAAGAGCAAAAAATATCTACGACGTTGTAAGTGAAGAAGCCGTTTTTAAATTTGAAGTTTTGCCGCCCTGGTACAGGACTATCTGGGCTTATATTCTGTATTTAGTACTTTTTGGTGTTCTAATTTATGCCATTATCAAGTACCAAAAAAATCTGGCCGAACAGGAGCGGGAACAACTAATTGTGAATCAGGAAAAAGAACTTCTACGAAATCGTGCTCAATTAAATGAGCACAAATTAGCATTAGAACAGGAAAATATGGCCATTATGAAGGAAAACCTCGAAGCTACTATTAATCTGAAAAATGCTAAAGTGGCTTCGAATACGGTGAATCTTATTCACTTAAATAAAATTTTGCTTTCGATCAAAGAACTCATTGCTCAGATTGATAAGAAAAATGATTCGAATACCAATTTCAGTTTGTTGACCAAAATAAACCGGCTAATTGATCACGAATTACAAGGGGATCAGCATTGGAATGAGTTTGAAGAGATCTTTAATCAGCTTCATGATAATTTCATGCAAAGATTAAAAACAAGTTTTCCTGAATTGACTCCCCGCGATATGCGATTGTGTGCTTATTTGCGAATGAATTTCAATACCAAAGAGATTGCGCCGCTTTTAGGAATCTCCGTAAGAGGCGTTGAAGACACCCGTTACCGCATTCGTAAGAAATTGCAACTTCCATCAGATGCGAACATTACTGAGTTTATTCTTAATTTTTAAGTGTGCTATATTTTTTCAGGCAGATTTTAAAAAGATTTAAACAAATATGTGCAGAGATTTATACCCGTTTTATCTGCTCAATTTAGTAAATCTGTGTGAGGTTATTTTATAAATCCATTATCCTTATAAACACTAGCTAATATTTTCTCCTGCAGATCTCGCAGATTTTTAACTTTAAATATTCTTACAAATAAACCCGTACCGGATACTTTAAAATTACGACTTAAGTTAATTTTTTACTATCAGTAAATTCTTAGGTAGTTTTGCGTTTTTTGAAAGCTCTTTAGTACATTTTTTTATAAACACCGTAGTCAAACCGTAGCCCAAAATTGACATCATGGGTTGTTTATTTATTAATATTGTCATCTTATTAATACAATATTGATCTGTTTTTTAAAAAACAGAAGATTTATTGTAATAATAATCTTTACTAACAAAAAACTAAAAAAAAATGAAACAAAAAGACTCTTTTTTCGGCCGACCACCGGGAAGCAATTATTATTTTTTAAAAAGGTGTATCATTCTGTTACTATTTTTTCTTACACCTTTTCTAAAACTTCAGGCGCAATGCAACACCTTAATTTGGTCTGATGAATTCAATGGAACGACCGTGGATTTGACAAAATGGCAAAGTATTTCCGGAAATGGTTGTCCTTCGCTTTGCGGATTTGGAAATGGTGAAGCACAACGTTATGATCCAAATCAGGCAACAATTGTAAAAGAAGGAACGAATAGTTACCTAAATATTCAGGCAAAATATGAACCAAATGCTGCATTCCCGCAACAACCCTATTCATCTGCAAAACTAACTACGGAAGGAAAATATGCCATTAAATATGGCAGAATTGAAGCCCGTATTAAATTGTCTTCAGGAATGGGAGCGTGGCCTGCCTTCTGGATGTTACCCGCAGGTACATCAAATTGGCCTTTTACGGGTGAAATTGATATTATGGAAGCAAAGCACAGAAACCCAAAATCGATAGACGGAACGATTCATTATGACGGAGGTGGTTATCATTTTACAGGAAGAAGTTACAGTTCGCCAACTGATTTGTCGACTGAATTTCATGTTTATGCCGTAGAATGGGGTCCAAATATCATTAAATGGTTTATTGACGGTAATTTATTTCACACTGCAACACCAAATACTACTGTAAATGGCGGATGGCCTTTTAACGATCAGCAGTTTTATATTATTTTAAATCTGGCTGTTGGTAGTTTAGGAACACCTTATACAAGTGTAAATGGTGCAGGAGTAGAGCCAATTCCGGCAGATTTTCCAGCAAAGTTACAAGTTGATTACGTTCGCGTTTACAGTGGAAGTTTTACATATGGAGTTTTGGGTGATGCAAAAGTGTATCATAATGAAACTGGTAAAACTTATTCTATAAATGCAATTGCAGGAGCTACTTACAACTGGACAGTTCCTTCGGGAGCGACAATTACTTCAGGACAAGGTACCAACACGATTACTGTAAACTGGGGAACAACAGGAGGAGATGTTGCCGTAGCTACAACAGTTTCGGGTTGTGCTGCCAATACGTATAAACTGGCCGTAACAACAGAAGCTCCTTTACCAGTGGAGAGAATCTATGAAGATTTTCAATCGAACCGAAATATCGTATACGGAAACAAAACCGGAATTTTGACAGAAACTGTTGCGAATCCATCTGCTACCGGACTTAATACTTCTGCTTCAGTTGGTAAATACGTTCGTAATTCCTCTGAATTATATGATGTTCTGAATATCAAAAACGTAACAATCAGCAATGCAAATGATTACGTGTACGGCAGGAAAAAGCTTTCTTTTGATATTTATACTTCGGCACCGGTTGGAACAAAGATTTCGATGCAACTGGAAAATAGTCTGGTAACAACGGCAACCAATTTTCCGTCAGGAAGACACAGCGGTTACAAAGCCACGACAACGGTGCAAAACAAATGGGAAACGATCGAATTTGAATTCGAAAAAGTAATTGATCCCAATACAAGTGCCTTGACAATCAATAATGTGGCCTTTCTTTTTGAATCGAATTCGAATTCAGGTGCAACCTATTATTTCGATAATTTGCTCACAAAAGCAGCACCAGAAAAACCAATTATCGCTGCCGATGTTTTGCAAAACTATGATGGCATCAATAAAATCATAAAAGGAACTACAACCGGAACGTATTCTATAGTAGCAAATCCGGGAGCAAATTCAGTTAACTCTTCTGCAAATGTGGCGAAGTATGTTCGAAATGTAACCGAACAATACGATGTGTTGTTTTTCAACACACAAAGTACAATTGAAGATGCTGGTTTACTAAAAAATCAGACCAATAAAATCATGATTGATGTGTATACTTCAGCACCTATCGGAACTGTAGTAAGTCTGAATTTAGAAAATAGTGCAATTTCGCTTCCGGCAAATTTTCCAACAGGGAGAAATAGTAACTACGTCGCGATTACCACCAAACAAAATCAATGGGAAACGCTGACTTTCTATTATAATTCAAGTCCGGATCCAGGAACTTCAAATCTGGCGATCAACCAAATGGTGATATTGGCCAACTCAGGTTCTTACACCAGTGATACCTATTATTTTGATAATATCAGAATTGGCTCAACGAAACTTCCGGATACTTTTACGCCAGGAGTCGTTTATGAAGATTATCAAACCGTTCACAATATAACGTTTAGAGATGCTATTGGAACTTATACGCCAAACACGGCAAACCCGAATGCAAGCGGAATTAATACTTCTTCAAACGTTGGTAAATATGTTAGAAAAGCAACGGAATTGTATGATAATTTTTCATTCAATACCACTCTAACCAACATTGGGGATTTTAAAGCAGGGACTAAAAAGTTTGCGATGGATGTGTACACTTCTGCACCTGTTGGATCAATAATTTCCTGGCAGGCAGAAAGTAACGCTTCGATTCCGTCAAATTATCCTGCCGGAAGACATAGTATTTATCAAGGTGTTGTAAAACAAAGTAATGCCTGGCACACGGTTACTTTTACCTATGCGAGTTCGCCAGATGCATCGACATTAGACAGCGAAGTAAATCGTTTTGTTTTCTTGTTAGAGCCAGGAACGAGTTCAGGAAATACCTATTATTTTGATAATCTTAGAGCTTTAAATTTAGTTTCTACAGAAAATCCTCCAGCAACTTTACCAGCACCGTGGATTAGTACCGATTTAGGTGCTGTTACACCGGCAGGAGAAGCAACTCTCACCAGTGGAACTTTTACCATTAAAGGTTCAGGAAATGATATTTGGGAAAGCAGCGATCAATTTCAATTTGTAAACCAACCGATTACAGGTGACGCTGAAATTATTGCTAAAGTAAATTCACTAACAAATACCAATACATACGCCAAAGCCGGAGTAATGTTCCGCGAAACATTGACGCCAACTTCTAAACATGCGATGACTGATGTAAGTGCAGCGGCAGGTGTTGAATTTCTATCAAGAGATGCTGTTTCAGGGATCACAGCTGCTACGGTAGCGACAGGAACGGCTCCAAAATGGATTCGTATCGTAAGATCAGGAAACATATTCACCTCTTATACTTCAGATAATGGAACGACATGGACGCAACTTGGTAACCCAAGAACGATTGCCATGACAAGTACTATTTATGTTGGTATGGCTGTAACATCCCATGCAAATGGAACTTTGACAACAGGAGTTTTTAGCGATGTTATCGTTCGAAATATCACTGCTCCAACTAATACCAATTTAGCTCTGGCAAAAACAACTATCGCTTCTACAGAAGAAAATGCTACTTATTCTTCGGCGAAAGCCACAGACGGAGATGCAGGAACACGCTGGGCGAGCAGTTTTGCCAATACAAGCGAATGGATTTATGTTGATTTGGGAAGCAATTACAACATCAATCGCGTGGTTCTAAAATGGGAGGCAGCTTTTGCAACCCAATATAAAGTACAGCTTTCTTCTGATAATGTTTTCACAGAAAATGAAACAATAAACACACAAACTGCCAGCGATGGAGGAACAGATGATCTTGCAGTTAGCGGAACAGGAAGATACCTTCGAATTTTATGTAACACAAAAGCTTTGACTCCATACGGATATTCTTTGTTTGAAATAGAAGCTTACGGATCTGCTTCAGCTGCAAAAAAAGCTGCGGTTATTATTGAAGAAACTGCAAAAGAAAATACTGACTTTGTGATGTATCCTAATCCGGCGACTAATTATGTTCAGCTTTCAGTACCTGATCAATTAGACAATAAAATAGTAACAATTTATGACAATTCAGGGACCTTATTAATCGAGAGAAAAGTAGAGTCTAATGATGCTCAAATTGATATTACCAGACTTAAAAGAGGAATTTATATTCTGAATTTTAAATCAGATCAAAAAAACTGGTCTAAAAAACTGATCAAGCAATAATTAAAACAGGCTGGGTGTAATGATCCTAAATAGTTACACCCGGCTTTTTACGCATAAATATTTTCTCATTATTACTAATTAATTAAAAACCAATTTATTAACTAAAAATGAATAAAGAATGAGAAATTTTAAATTATTAAAAACCTTTATTGCCGTAATGCTGTTTGCATTACTATCCAATTTTATGTATGGGCAGGGACCTATACCGTTTAGCATCAGTAATACCTCTACATTTAACGACAACGAATTGTATGTCGCCATTGTGGGAATTGATTACACTACCGGAAATCACGTTTGGGTGAACGCCAAAACGAGTCAGGTTTTGCCCATGAATCCGTCTTATAATACGGTTACAGGACCAACGATTGGAGGGAATACCGGTCCGGGACAAAATTCAAAATATGCCAATTGTTTTACCAAGTTGAGCGAGATTCCCAATAAGACTTTCACTTTGCCACAAATTGCAGGTTGTAGAGTTTTTATTGCCAAAGGACAACAGTTGTATTTTTACTTTTTTGGAGCAAGTGGTGCGCCTTCAGGTTATACTTCTCCGAATCCATTAAATGCAACCGATCCCAATCAGGGAATTTTGTATGAAATTATTGAATTGACTAATAATCAATATGGTTTCTTCGGAAATCCTTCAAGAGTGGATTCGTATAAATACCCAATGGGATTGGAGTTGTTTGGAGCAAACGGTTATCAGAAAAGAGTAGGGGAATTAAAAAAACACGCTGATATTGTCGCGTCTTTCAAAGCCAATGTACCATCAGAATTTCAGGGTTGTGTAAATGATGCGACGGGAGAAATTACAGCGCCATCAAAAACACCCGCTTTTGCAGATGGAACCGGAGGAACTTCTGTAGGAGCTCAGGCTAATTATCTAAAATCTTATATTGATGCCATTTGGAATAAATATAAAAATGAAGATTTAATATTCTTTGCCGGTGATGCCGGAGTTTTTAAAGGAAGAGTAATTGGTGAACAACTTGAAATGGTGGGTCAATCGGGAGGTTTTACAGGCCGTACAGGCCGTGTTCAAAACCGACCTTCAACTCAGGAAGCGCTTGAAGGAAAAGGGGTTCTGGCCAGAAGATTGGTCGACGGAGATTTAGATCTTGTTATTCAGGCACAATTAACAGCAGCCATTAACAGACATGTTGTAAATACGACCACTGCCAATCCGGGACAACAAAACTGGTATGATGCATCAAAATTCTATCAGGTAAATCCAACGAATCATTATTCTAAATTTTGGCATTTGCCAGGAATAAGTGTTGATAATCTGGCATACGGATTTGCTTATGATGATGTGGCAGATCAATCGCCATCGCTTCATTCTCCACAGCCTACAAAAGTTATTGCAAGTTTTGGAGGATATGCAGGAACGGTTCCTTCGGTACCGGCTACTACTGATGTCATTACAGTTTATAAAGATTGTAATTATACCGGATTTTCTGGTGGATTAACTATTGGAGATTATAATCTGGCGCGTTTGAATATTTTGGGCGTTTTAAATGATGATATTTCGTCGCTTAAAGTGGCAAAAGGTTTCCAGGCGATTTTATATCAGGATGATAATTTTACCGGAACTTCAACTGTAATTAATTCTGATAATTCTTGTCTGAATACAACCTGGAATGACAAAGTAACTTCTATCAGAATTCTTGCAAACGGAACAACTACTTTAGGAAATCAAACTTTCTTTTTACAAAACAGAAACAGTAATCTGAATATGGATGTTTGGAACGCAAGTACGGCAAATGCTGCTAATGTGGCGCAGGGAACTGTAAACGGAGCCAACAACCAGAAATTTACATTTACGCATTTGGGTGAGGGTATGTATAAAATTATTGCCAACCACAGCGGACAATCTTTAGACGTAAATAACTTTAATAAAGATAATGGTGCCAATGTAGAACAATATCCATACAATGCTACTCCAAATCAGCAATTTATATTGGTTGCTACAGGCGATGGATTCTATAAAATTGTAGCCAGACACAGTGGTAAATTGATAGAAGTCGCAGGCGCAAGTACTGCAAATGGTGCCAATGTTCAGCAATGGCAGGATAACGGTCAGACTTGTGCACAATGGAAATTAGTTCCCGCTACAACTTCGCAAACATCTGTTTTAATTCAGGCCGAAGATTATTCTGCCATGAGTGGCACTCAGGTTGAAGCAACAACAGATACGGGTGGTGGATCGAATGTAGGTTATACTGAAACTGGAGATTGGCTGGCTTATAATAGTATAAATTTTCCAACAACAGGTTCATATTTAATCGAATACAGAGTGGCGAGTGGCGTAACTGGAGGTAGATTATCTTCAGATTTAAACGGTGGTACTATTGTATTAGGGAATGTTGATATCCCAAATACGGGAGGATGGCAAAACTGGCAAACAGTTTCTCAAACGGTAAACGTGAATGCAGGAACCTACAATTTTGGGATCTACATTCAGAATACCGGAATGAACATCAACTGGATAAAAATTACAAAAGTGGGTGCTGGTTTAGCTGCTAAAACGGCTTTAGCTCCAGTTGAAGAAAATGTTTGGGTTGAAACAGTTTTAAATGTTTATCCAAGTCCGGTTGAAAGTACACTTTTTGTGACAACAGATATTTCCACAGAAAATATAAAAATAGTAGACTCACAAACCGGGGCAACTGTTTCAGCTCAAAAAACCGGTAATAATGGCGTTGATGTTTCTCGTTTAAGAAAAGGAATCTATTTGATTGTTTTTGAAAAAGAAGGCAAACAGACGATCAGACGCTTTATTAAAAAATAATTTTAGATGACAGATTTTAGATTGATTTTGAAATAAGTTGTAAAGTAAACTAATTGGAGTTGGGCTGTGCCAAATTCCAATCTAAAATCTAAAATCTGTCATCTAAAATCTAAATTCTCCCTTTAATCTATTAAAACAAATTACTATGAAAAACAATTACAAAACAATGCAGCTAAAATGGATGATCATTTTGGCGTTGGGCGTTTTTAATTTAGCAATGGCCCAGAAAAAAGTTATCGCTTACATTCCGAATTGGATAGATTTGAATGCTTTTTCAAGCAGTATTCAGTACAGTAAATTGACGCATATTAATATTGCGTTTGAAAACCCGGATGCCAATGGATATCTGACTTTCAATTCAGGAAGTAATACTATTATTAATGCAGCACACGGCCAAAACATTAAGGTTTTTGTTTCGCTTGGAGGAGGTTCCGTTTCAGAAGGCGGCGCTATTCGCGACAATTATTTTAATCTCATTACACCGGCAAACAGAACTGCTTTTATTCAAAAAATCTACGATTATGTGGTAGCACACAATTTTGACGGAGTCGATGTCGATTTAGAAGGTCCTGCAATTAATGGCGATTACGGAGGTTTTGTAATTGCTTTGGCGAATAAATTGCATGCTAATGGCAAATTGATTTCAGCAGCGCTTTCAGAAGGATATGGTGGTGCAAATGTACCTGCATCTACTTTTGCGGCTTATGACTGGATTAATATCATGGCTTATGATGCAACAGGTCCTTGGGCTCCGGGGAGCCCAGGACAACATTCTCCATACAGTATGGCCGTAAATCAGTTTAATTACTGGACAGGAAGAGGATTACCGGCAAGCAAAGCCATTATTGGACTCCCGTTTTACGGATATGGTTTTGGCGCTTCAGCCAATCAGGGAATTTCTTATGCCAATATTGTAGCACAATATCCTGGAGCTGAAAATGTAGACCAAGTTGGAAATACTATTTATTATAACGGAATTCCAACCATCAAAGCAAAAACAACTTTCGCGATTCAAAATGCAGGTGGTGTTATGATTTGGGAATTATCTCAGGATGCAGTAGGTTCTAAATCATTATTAACAGCCGTAAATCAGGTTATTGTAGGAAGTCAGCCACCAACGGGAGGAACTTTAATTCAGGCAGAAAATTACTCTACAATGAGTGGCATTCAAACTGAAGGTACTACAGATACTGGCGGAGGTTTAAATGTGGGTTACGCAGATACAGGTGATTGGATGGCGTATTACAACATCAATTTTCCAACTTCGGGGAATTATGTAATTGAATACAGAGTAGCCAGTGCTGTAGCCGGAGCCAGATTATCATCTGATTTAAATGCAGGAACTATTCAGCTTGGTGCTGTAAATGTACCAAATACAGGAGGATGGCAAAACTGGCAGACTGTAACTCAAACCGTAAATGTAAACGCCGGAACCTATAATTTCGGAATCTATATTCAGAGTTCAGGAGTGAATTTAAACTGGTTCCGAATCACAAAATCGGCTTCTGGTTTGGCAGCTAAAACGGCCTCAGTTTCTGAAGAAAAAATCGAAGGGCTGACTATTTATCCAAATCCAACAGAAAGCACTATTTTCTTTACGGCTGAAGTTTCAGGAGCGAATGTGAGTGTTATAAATTCTCAGGGTGGCGATACGGTTTCGGTTCAAAAAATCAATAACAACAGTCTTGATGTTTCGGGTTTAAAATCAGGTATCTATCTAATTTTAGTTGAAAAAGACGGAATCAAAACAGTGAGACGTTTTATTAAAAAATAACCTCTTTTATTAACCAGACCTCATAACTATCGGGATAAAAGAGTAAAAAGATTTTTATCTCACGCAGATTCTGCAGATTTGAGCAGATTTAAATTTGGTAATTGATCTGTGTATCTGCTTAAATCTTTTTAAAATCTGTATGAAAAATAAAAAGTAACCCCAAATCTACCTTACATATGAAAACCAATAACAAATTTCGGTTTAGCTTAGTGCTGTTTCTGGCTTTTAGCAGTTTTGCAATTGCCCAGACTTCTTTAGGCACTAGTAAAACCTTCATGAATAAATTAAAGGATGAGTTAATAAATACCACTGCAAAAAGTACTGAGAAAACAATTTTGCTGGAGGTCGAAAATTCAAAAAACTTTAAAGGGAAAATAAATTATAAAGAATCAAATGAATCAAGTGAATTCCTGATTGGAGAAATCAAGGATGTTCCCGAATCTTCTTTTTTCGTCAAAGTGATGGATAAAAAGTTGGAAGGTCATATTATTTTAAAGAAAACCAAAGAAGCCTACAAATATTATTCAGACGCTCAGGGAAATGCTTATGTTTCTAAAGTGGATATCAATAAGATTGTTTGTATCAATTTTAAAGATAAACCTGAAAGCATTAAAAAAGCAACCAATAAAACAACCCTTGCTGCCGCAATTGCACCGGCTTTATTGAATTTACAAAGTTTACCGGGTGCAGCAGGCTGTGTGATGTTAGATTTTGACGGTTATAACATGCCAGCAGGAAATCTTTGGAATAACGGAAATGCAATCAACGCAGCACCTTCTGGAATGAGTGATGCCGATGTTCAGCAACATTGGGAAGTAGTTGCAGAAGATTATAGACCTTTTAATTTAAACGTTACGACAAGTGAAGCTGTTTTTAATTCTTATCCAAGAAACAGAAGAATACGTGTGGTGGTAACTCCAACCAATACGGCAGCTCCGGGAGCAGGAGGTGTTGCTTATATCGGTTCTTTCAATTGGGATAATGATGTGCCTTGTTGGGTATTTATTACTTCGGGTAAATCGGGTGGAGATGCCTCAGCGCATGAAGTCGGACATACTTTTGATCTTGGTCATGATGGCCGTACCAATCCGACAGAAGATTATTTTGTGGGGATAAACAATACTTCGTGGGCGCCTATTATGGGAGCAGGTTATTACCGGCCTGTTGTGCAATGGAGCAAAGGAGAATACGACTATGCCAATAACAAACAAGATGACGTTGCTACTATAGCAAGTGCTAAATTTGGCGTTGGATACAGAGGTGATGATTACGGAAATACCACAGCTGCTGCAGCCAATTTAGATTATAATGCCAGTGGAGCTATTAATCAGAAAAACGGAATTATTTCAAGTGAAGCTGATTATGATTTCTTTACGTTTACTACAGCAGGCGGAAATGTTTCAATCAATACCAATACGGTTTCAAGAGACGGAAATCTGCATCTTTTGCTTCGATTGTATAATTCTGCTGGAGCCGAAATGGGAACGTATTGGAATTCTGATCCGTTTGCTTTGAATGCTTCTATGAATGTAAATTTACCGGCCGGAAAGTACTTTATCGGTGTTGACGGCAACGGCGCCGGAAGTGCGGGTTACGGAGGATATTCTGCTTATGGTTCTATCGGAAGTTATTCAATTACAGGAACGATTCCACCGGGAGGAAACATAGCAGCTTCAACTGATGTGATTACAGCTTACAAAGATTGTAATTACGCTGGTTTTTCTGGCGGATTAACTATCGGAGATTATAATCTTTCTAGTTTAAATGCTTTAGGAATTTTGAATGATGATATTTCGTCACTTAGAGTTACGCAGGGTTTTCAGGCGATTTTATATCAAGATGACAATTTTACGGGAGCCTCGACGGTAATTAATTCTGATAATTCGTGTTTGAATACAACATGGAATGACAAAGTAAGTTCGATTCGAATTCTTGCCAATGGTATTACAACTTTAGGAAATCAGACTTTCTATTTGCAAAACAGAAACAGTGGTCTCAATATGGATGTATGGAACGCCAGTTTAGTTAACGGAGCCAATGTGGCACAGGGAAGTGTTAATACAGGAAACAATCAAAAATATACTTTCACCCATTTAGGTGATGGTATGTATAAAATTATTGCCAATCATAGTGGGCAATCATTAGATGTAAATGGTTTTAATAAAGCTAATGGCGCCAATGTAGAGCAATACCCATATAACGGAACCACAAATCAACAGTTTATTCTGGTTGCAACAGGTGATGGATTTTACAAGATTATTGCGAGACATAGCGGTAAATTGGTTGAAGTGGCAGGCGCGAGCACGGCAAACGGAGCCAATGTACAGCAATGGCAGGATAATGGACAGACTTGTGGGCAATGGAAATTAATTTCGACAACTGCGGCACAAACTTCTACTTTAATTCAGGCCGAAGATTATGCTTCGATGAGTGGTATTCAGGTTGAAGCCACAACAGATACAGGCGGAGGATCCAACATTGGCTATACTGAAACCGGTGATTGGATTGCGTACAATAGCATCAATTTTCCAACCACAGGTTCTTATTTAATTGAATACAGAGTGGCAAGTGCCGTAACGGGTGGAAGGATATCATCAGATTTAAATGGCGGAACGATTGTTTTGGGTAATGTTGATGTACCCAATACAGGCGGCTGGCAAAACTGGCAGACGGTTTCGCAAACCGTAAATGTAAATGCCGGAACTTACAATTTTGGAATTTATATTCAAAATACGGGTATGAACATCAACTGGATTAAAATTACCAGAATTGGTGCTGCTGCTATAACTCGCGAAACTTCATCTGTTATTGAAGAAAAGCCAATTGATGTTGCCTTTAATATATATCCAAATCCGGTTTCAGAAGTGTTATTCTTTACAAAAGATGTTTCGGGAGGAAATTTGAGTGTAGTTGATTCTCAAACAGGAAACATCGTTTTATCCCAAAAAATAAACGACAACAGTTTGAATGTTTCGCATTTGAGACAAGGAATTTATTTAGTTGTTTTTGAAAAGGATGGAAAGAAAACAATTAAGCGTTTTATTAAAAAAGAATACTAACCCATTCGCCATAATGGTTTAGATACATTAATTTTAAGGTTTTAATGTAATTGGAAGGCTGTCATTTCTGACAGCCTTTTTATTAAGGGATAATCTTCTCATCACGCAATTGATCAAATAGTTTAAAGAACATTTCTTCGGTATCTATAAACTCATAAAAACCAAAACGCCTGGCTTTGCTGCCATCAGCAAAGAAATCATAATCCCATGAGAAAACAAAATCTCCAAATCCCCAGCTGGATAATGTTTCATAACTGTGTTTCTTTAAATCATATTTTTCCTGAATATTTTCCCATAAAACTTTTTTATCGGACATAACCATTTGCAGCTGCATTTGAAGAGGAGGAGCAAGAGGAATATTAAAATAAGCCGCAATTTTCGGCCATAGTTCGTTCCATCTAAATAAATCCCCGTTTGAAATATTAAAAGCCTGATTGGCACATTGCACATTTGTAGCAGCCCAAACAGTAGCTTTGGCTAATAATCCGGCATCCGTCATTTCCATCAGTTTATCGTAGGCACCTGGTTTTCCCGGAAAACGAAGCGGAAGATTTAATTCTTTCGAAATTGAAGCATAAACCGCAATAACAAGTGCTAAATTCATTGGATTTCCAACCGCCGTGCCGCCAACAACAGACGGACGTATAGCGCTCCAATTCCATTTTTTTCCTTGCTGTTTTTTCTCTAAAAAGGCCTGTTGGTCAATATTAAATTCCGGAGGCATATGACCGGCATCACTTTCTTTTGCGGGAGTTTTAAAGGATCCCAGATGAGCGCCATAAACTTTATAGCCCTGCATTAAACTTATGTGTTGTAAATTTTCAGACAAAGGCTCAATTGTGTTAACCACATTCTCAAGCATCGTCAGATTAGGCTGAACAAGCTCGGCCCAGGAGGGACGATCCTGATAAGCAGCATAAAAAATATGAGTAATGTTATTCAGGTGCGATAATTGTTTTTGAGCATCTTCAGCATCCAATAAGTCAACTGAGATATATTGAATATTGGGCGCATTCTCGCCGCCTTTTCGGGATAAGCCAATAACATTCCAATTTTCTAATGCTAAAAGATAATCGATAAGATTTGTTCCAATCACTCCATTTGCACCAACTACAAGTGCCGTATTATTATTCGTTGCCATTTTCTTTGTATTTAAAATTATAATACAAAGTTGGGACAGTTTTTATCCATTAAAAATGAAGCAGATTAAGAAAAAAGCTTGAAGTAGTTCAACTTTTCTTCTTCAATTTATTGTTGCGTATTTTCGAAAGAAATTCCGTGGTCATGCCCAAATAGGAAGCGAGTGTATATTGAGGCACACGCTGAACAATTGATGGATATTTTTCTATAAAGTTATCATAGCGTTCCTCAGCACTAGAAGTAAGATTTGTAATAATTCTGCGCTGAAAAAATGCAGCGGTTCTCTCAGCGGTAATACGAAAGAAAGTTTCGAATTTTGGATTGGCGTTTTTTAGTTTGGTCTCGGTCTCAAAATCTAATTGTAGGAGAACAGCATCTTCCAGGGCTACAACAAACATAGTAGCCGGTTGCTGATAAATATAACTGTTGTAATCTGAAATCCACCAGTCTTCGATAGCAAACGAAATAGTGTGTTCTTGTCCCTGACCGTTTACAACATACGCTCGTAAAGCACCTTTTACAATATAAGTTCGATGCCTGGCAACAAAATCAGGCTGGATGATAAATTGTCGTTTTTTGATTTTTTTAATTTTAAACTCAGAAACAAACTGATGGATTTCTTCTTCAGAGAGTTCTATCCTATTCTGTATGTGATTTATCAACGGCTGATATTCCTGCATTTGAGTTTAATTTTAATTCTTTCTTTAGTATGATCTTTGTCAAATTTAAGAACTTGTTCTGTATTTGAATACTTATAAAACGACGTTTTTTATGCTGATTCCCATTTACCGTTTTCTTTTGCAAGATCAATCATAAGCTGGCCATGTTCGGTCATTAAATCTTGTTCAATCATTTTTGCTGCGCGGTCTTTATTGGGTTGGCTCCATTTGCTCTTCTTCGGATTTCGGGGCGTAAAAGTCAGATAGAAACTTTCAAAATCTCGTTTTTTACACAAGCTGTCAATCCAGCCAAAACACAAAGCTTCTTCAGTTGCATCATTCAAGTTAATGCTTTCGACTTTACTTTTTTTATGGTATAAAATCAACCAGACTGATTTCTCTGTTTGAGAGTTTTGCTGAAGCCAATCCCGCCATTCTTTTCTGGTTTGGGCGTAAATGGCTAGTTTTCCGTCTTTTGTTTCCATGATACAACCTAATTGAAATTGAATATAAATTTAATGAAAAAAAATAACCATAAAGGGCACAAAGATTTTTTACCTTAGTTTATGGTCAGAAAACACAAAGTTCACAAAGCTTTGTCAATTCCAGCTTTGTGAATTTTGTGTTTTTTATAAAACCTTTGCCATAAAATCTTTGTGCCTTTGTGGTTGATAACCTTGCGGTTAAATAAACTCTTCATCAAAAATTATCATTCGATAACAATAGGATAAAGGTGTTTCAGGTTTTTAGCCATAAAATTGCACATTCTTTTATGATTGCGCCATTTCATAAATCTTTTTAAAATTTAACCTAATGAATTTAAAAATTACATTCACTCATAAAGCCTGTTTTATATTTGTAGTCTATATTTTTTTCAACACTACTATTTCAGCCCAAAACCCAAAGAATCTCAACGGTACTCAAATCGCTTTTTTATCAGATGTGCATTTACAGGATTTATTCGGGGCCTTTTCAGATAATGACTATAAAGGTATTCTGAATCCAAAAACCGGACAATATACTTTGATACGAACAATGGCTTCGCAATTGCATTCGACCCGAATTTTCAATGAAAATTATTTTGCTTTCATCGCTGCTTTGGAGGATATCGCAAAGCGAAAAATTAAATACGTCGCACTTCCTGGAGATTATACAGATGATGGCCAGCCCATTCACGTTCGGGGTTTAGAAAAAATCTTAGCACAATACAGCAAAAAGTACGACATCGAATTTTTTATCACGACAGGAAATCACGATCCTGTTGGACCTTTTTCACAAGATTCCGGTAAAGAAGATTTTCTTGGAAAAGACGGAAAAAATCAGCCCATTTATAGCAAAGACGGCCTTTATAAGCCCAATTTAAGTACCCAACAGCCTGTAATTGTAACAGCCGATATTGCGAAAATGGGTTATTTAGGAATCACAGACGGATTAAAAGATTTTGGCTTTTATCCGAATAAAAAATACAAATTCTGGGCCACTCCATTTTCAACTTACAACAGCCAGAATTATAGTTTTGAAAAAGCTTCTGAGGCCGCTTTACTATCCAACAGAGTGTATAATGTGACACCAGGTTACGAAGTTCCGGATGTGAGTTATGTTGTTGAGCCAATTGACGGACTTTGGTTAATGGCCATTGATGGAAACGTTTATATTCCAAAGAAAAATGATGGAGATCCGAAAGATTCAAAAAGTTATTCTGAGGCGAGTACGGGTTATAATAATGTACTTTCAAATAAAAAGCATCTTATAAAATGGGTTCAGGATATTTCGGCGGAAGCCAAAAAACAAGGCAAAATTTTAATCGCTTTCAGTCATTTCCCAATGATTGATTTTAATGATGACGCCTCCGCGGAAATAAAAGAACTGCTCGGACCCAATAAATGGCAATTAAACAGAGTTCCGGTTGAAGAAGTGGCAAAAACTTTTGCTGATGCAGGACTCAAAATTCATTTTGGAGGACATATGCACATCAATGACACTGGAATCCGTACGACGGAAAAAGGCAATACTTTGGTCAACATTCAAACGCCTTCTTTGGCTGCCTATATCCCGGCTTATAAACTATTGACCATTAAAAGAGATAATGTAGTTGATATTCAAACCATCACAATTGACGATGTTCCGAGATACGATGAACTTTTTGACTTGTACAAAATGGAATATCAGTTTTTGCAAAGTCAGCAAACAAAAGACATTTGGAATATCGATATCCTGAAAACCAAAAACTACCATGATTTTACCGATTTTCATTTGAAAGAATTGGTTCGTTTGCGTTTTTTATCAGACGATTGGCCTTCTAATTTTAAAGATTTTTTTTTGAAACTTTCTGCTCCCGATTTATTGGTTTTAGCCAGTGTTCAATCTGACAAAGATTTTGATGAAGTTTTGCAAAACAAGGAAAGATTCCAAAAAGAGTGGGAGGAAGCAAAAGTAAAATCGGCTCAATATTTAAAAGAAAACAAACTCAAAAAAGAAGATTTTAACTGGACGGGTTACGATTTACTGGTTGATTTTTATCGCTTCAGAAGTGCCGATGAATTGGCTCTGGCCGATGTTGGAACTGAAAGAGCAAAACAATATAAAATCTTGTCTCAGTTGTTTTTTGAAAATCATGCAGGCGACACTTCAAAAGAAAAACCTTTGCAAAACCAAATGCGATTGTTTCTGATCATCTTCAATAAATTTATGCATGAAGTCCCGGCAGATCATTTTAGTGTTGATTTGAAAACAGGGGAGATTAAGAGTTTAAAATAGTTTTTTTGTTTCAGGTTTCAATTTGAAATATGATTTAACAGCAAAGTTGGCAAAGATTTACGCAAGGTTCGCAAAGCTATTATTGACAAAACTTTGCGAACTTTGTTTTTTCTAAGGGTAACCTAAGGCAAAAAACTGTGCGAACTTTGCGATTAAATTTTTCCTCATTTCAATACCTTCAAACCTGAAGCTAAAAAAACTTGAAACTAATTATTTAACCCCGTTAATCGGATCAACTCTCACATAAGTTCCATCATCATATTTTATCTGATAAGGAGAATTGAAAAATGTACTTGGCAAATAATAATCGGTTGTAATAATTTGAGCGCCTGATTTTTTAGCCGCTTCGAAGTGCGAATAATCATTTTTGCGGGCTTCTTTGGTATCAGAATCAGCTCTGGTTCTGATGATGTAGCCTTTCTTCACTAAATCAGCGATTTGTGGATCTTCAGAATTGTTTCTGAATAAAGTGGCTGCTTCCGGTTTTCCGGGTTCAGCGTTGATGAACACTGCGCGCCCTTTTAAGGAAGGATGATTCAACGCATACAAATCTCTTTTGGCTGCGTTATTATCCAAAATAAACAAGAATTTACCTTTTGCTTTTTTCAATGTTGGCCAATTGTTGTTTAGAACGGCTTCTTCCAGAGTTTTGTATTTACCACGAACCATGTCTGGCGTGATTAGTTTATTTCCTAAACCTTTGCGAAGTTCTTTGTCTAAAGCATCAAATAATTCAGGTGTAAATTTTTCCGCTTTTGTGCCTAAATGACTATCGTCATCTTTTGGTTCCAAAGTAATAAAAACAGGAACGTGATCAGGATTGGCATCAGACCATTTTTTTAATTCTGCCAGGCAATTTTGAAGTGTGTAACAGGAAGTTCTAAAATCAATATCGATCATATGAAAAACTTTAAAACCCGGCTTTTTCATTTCTCCATTCGGATCATAAGCTTCTTGAGATTTTGCTAGGTCTAAACCTTTTGGGTGTGTAAATTTTCCGCCTTTAGTGTCAGCCTGAACATCAATTTCAAGATTTCTTAAACCTTTATTTAATTGATCTGTAAGTGGAATATGAGTGTATTGCAAACCTTTTAAAGAACGACTTGTGTCTTTGGCCTGTATAAAATTGTATAAATCAGTTTCAATCGCATGACGGTAACTGTTGTGAGAACCGATAACCTGAATTTGATTAACTTTTAAAGTGTCATTTTGTGCCTGAACGCTGCTTGATATTGCGCCGGCAAGAAATAAGGCGCACAGAATTTGTTTCATGATGTAAGGGTGTAAAAAGTGTTACTAGATTAGGGGACGCATCAAAAGAAAACACTTTTTAGAGAGCACTAAATTAAAAACAGCAGTTGAGTTTTATGTTAGATTAAGAAAAAGAAATTGCAAACGGAATGTCATTTTTAGCTTAAAATAGTAGTATTTATACAGCAAAAGAATTCATTATTTAATTTAAAATTAACCTTCAGGCAAAAAACTTTGGTATAACATTTTATTATTTTACAACTCCAAATACTACCAAAGTCGACTATGAAGAATCCTGAAATTTTTGAACAAACGTATACCGATTACTGGAAAAAGCTCAATGCGTTTTCGTATACGATGACTCAGGATAAAGACTTGGCGCAGAACATTGTTCAGGATGTTTTTATTGATTTATGGGAAAGAAAAGACGATTTAAACATTAATGCTATCGAACCTTATTTATTTCGCGCCGTAAAAAATCAGGTTTTCAAACATTATCAAAATAATCGCTTTGACAAGACCATTCTGGAAGATCAATTTGAAGATTATGTTATTGATAATTTCGCTTCAATAGACCCTGAATTAATGGATTCACTTTATACTTTATTAGATAAACTTCCGGAAAAACGAAAAGAAGTTTTATTGATGTACAAATTTCAGGATATGTCAATTGATCAGATTGCCGATGAACTTGGAATTTCAAAACAAACGGTTAAAAATCAAATTTCTTCTGCCTTAAAACAACTTCGTGAAGGCTTAAAAGACCTTGCCTGGCTAGCTCCATACATCATTTTGCATCAAAAGTTTTAAGATAACTTTCCGTTGATGTTTTCATAATATTTCCCGATAGTACGATTTCGTGATTCTGGTACTTACTTGTAATAATAGCAAGTATGATAAAAAGAATCAAACATAGTTTAGAACATTTAATCGATAAGAGTTCGAGAAATAAAACTTCAATAGCAGAAGAAAATCTATTAAACGATTTTGCTTTTGACCAATATCAAAATTCAAAATGGAATGAAACTGCAATGGGAAATGCAGATGAAGTTTCGCAACATATATACAAAGGAATTCAACTTCGAATAGGAAAGAAGAAAAGCTTCAATCCTTATTTAAAATACATGGCCGCTGCCAGTATTCTTTTTCTTGTTGGTTTGGGATTTTTTTTCAAACCAGGTTTTTCAGTTGAAAAGCAACTAACATTTAAAACTTTAGATACCCCCAAATCTATCCAATTAAATGACGGCTCGAAAATTTATCTGGCAGCAAATTCTATATTTCAATATCCTGAAAAATTTCAGGGGGACGAAAGAAAAGTTTCGCTATTAAAAGGAAATGCGTTTTTTGAAGTGGCCAAAGACAAAACGCATCCTTTTATCATTACTTCAGGCGAAATTAAAACAAGAGTAGTGGGAACTTCATTCCACATTCAGTTATCAAAATCAAAATGTGAAGTAATTGTCGTAACCGGAAAAGTAAATGTTACCTCAAAAGGACAAAGCGTTGATTTGGTTCCGAATGAAGAAGCCTTGTTTGAGTCTCAAAAATTAACCAAACAACTGGCAGACAAATCCTATTTAGTGAATTGGTACAACACCGATGTCACACTAGATCAAACTACTCTTAAACAAGTTATCACGATTTTACAATATAAATACGGAGTTTCATTTCAATATGATAATGCACACGTATTAGCAACGCCGTTAACGGTATTCATAAAGAAGGACGCATCATTAGAGAATGTTTTAGAACAAATAAATTACATCACAAACCTAAAATTTAAAGTTTATGGCGAAATAGTAAAAGTGGATTGAAAACAAAAAAAGCAGTTGCTGAGAACAACTGCGATTAATAATTAAGTATCGATAAAAAACCAATAACTTAAATCATGTATTTTAAACTTTCCTATTTAAATCTAAAGAGAATTGTCTTTTTAGTAATGGCGTTACTGGCCATTCAAAATGGTTACAGTACAACTAATTTCCCTGAAAAATCAAATGTAAAAAATAAAATAGAAAAAGCGACACTTGTTTCTATTTTTTCAAAATTAAGCCAGCAAACCGATTATAAATTTAGCTATGGGCAGGCTATTATTGCTGATAATACAGTATATACAGTAAATTTTAACAACGAATCTGTTGCATTGATTTTGAATGACCTTTCTAAAAAAGCCAATTTCAATTATAATATTAATGGAAAATTAGTTTTAATTCAGAAAACAGAAGCTCCAAAAACTACAACACGTAAAGCGGTTGACAGAATCAAAGTAAAAGGAAAAATTGTTGATGAAAATAAAGTACCAATTCCTGGTGCAACAATCAAAGAAACAAGTTCATCTAACGCAACGACAACAAACTTTGACGGTGAATTTGAAATCACGGTTGGAGAAGGAAAAACAATCGAAATCTCTTATTTAGGTTATAAAACAAAAACGATGGCTGTTCAAAGTGGTTTTATGACGATTCAATTGGAACCCAATACAGCTGAATTGGCAGAGGTTTTAGTTGTAGGTTACGGTAAGCAATCTAAAAAAGATGTTACGGGAGCTGTTACACAATTAGAAGCGGCTAATTTTAAACAAGGTCCCACTATTTCTCCGGATCAATTATTACAAGGAAAAGTGGCTGGTGTTCGCGTTGTAAGTACAAGTGGTGAGCCGGGAGCAGGCGTAAATGTTACGATTCGTGGAGTGGGTTCTATCAGAAGCGGAAGTACACCTTTGTTTGTGGTTGATGGAGTGCCATTGTCTAATGATGATGTAAGTCCTGGTGCAAGTAATGTTGGTTTTGGAAGCTCACAGGCTAAAAATCCGTTAAACTTTTTGAATAATAGTGATATCGAATCGATTACGGTTTTAAAAGATGCTTCGGCTTCAGCCATTTATGGAGCGAGAGGATCTAATGGAGTTGTTTTGGTAACCACTAAAAAAGGAGCTAAAGGAGAAGGAACTTTAACTTTTGATTCTTATACCGGAATTGCGACTGTTGCTAATAAATTAGATGTTTTAAATGCTGATCAATACAGAAAAGCGATTAAAGATCCGGCTTTTGACCACGGAGGAAATACAGACTGGCAGGATGTAATTTACAGAACGGCAATTACAACAAATAATTCATTGGCTTTCTCTAAGCAAACAGAAACAGGAAATTATTACGCTTCTGCTGCACAAATGAATCAGGAAGGTATCATCAGAAATAGTAATTTCAAACGTATATCGGGAAGAATTAACGCGGCTGAATCCTTTTTGGATAACAAACGTTTAAAAGTAAAATTGAATCTTACTGCTAGTGAAACCAAAGATGACGGAGTACCAACAAGTGATGACGGAGGTTCTAACGGACAATTGATAGTGCATACTTTAATGGCAAATCCAACAAGATCTGTTTTTGATGCTGACGGAAAGTACACCAACTTCAACATGAATGCGCATTATAATCCTGCTTATTTATTAAGTATCTATGATGACGAAACACGTACATTAAGAGTTTTGGCCAATTTAGAAGCGTCATTACGAATTGTGGACGGATTGGAATATAAATTGAATATTGGTTTTGATCGCTCTGCAGCGGAAAGAAGCACGACAATTTTTCCAAACTTAACAGACTTGAATCCAAAAGGAAAATATGTTCAGAATAATTTAGATTCAAAAAACTCTTTGATCGAGCATTATTTGACTTACAATTTACAGTTAGACAAACACAAATTTGAGGCTTTAGGTGGATTCTCTTATCAAAAATTTGAAAGATCGGGGACAGGTTTCAGTATCGACGGAATCACGGCTCAAGGAGTTGGTGTGCCGCCATCTATTAATCCTGGTTTTGCAGGGACACAATCCGGAGTTTCAGGTTATGCACAGGAAAATGAGTTGCAGTCTTATTTTGGAAGGGTAAATTATACTTTCAATGAAAAATATCTTCTAACAGCTTCGATGAGAGCAGACGGTTCAACTCGTTTTGGAGATAATAACAAATACGGCTACTTTCCTTCAGCTGCTTTGGGTTGGAATATCTCTAGAGAAAAATTCTTAGAAAATGCTTCAGCTGTCAGCAACTTGAAGTTAAGATTAAGCTGGGGACAAACTGGAAATCAGGAAGTAGAGAATAAAATTACGCAGGCAAGTTATTCTCTTGCAGGTGCAGATGGATATTATTTATATGATGATCTGAATTTGGTAAACGGAGTTTCTGTAAACAGAACGCCAAATCCTGATTTAAAATGGGAAGTGGTTACGCAATACAATGCTGGTTTAGATTTTAGTTTTTGGAATGATAAACTATACGGAACTTTAGATTATTTCAACAAAACCACAACCGATGCTATTTTGAATGTTCCTTCTCAGGCCTTGAGTCCAACAACTACAATCTGGACCAATATTGATGGAAAAATTATTAATAAAGGTTTTGAATTTATGTTAGGTTCAAAAATAATTGATAATAAAGATTTCTCCTGGAATATCGATATGAACGGAGCAACTTTAAAAAATGTAATTGAAGATTTGCCAGTTTCAGAAATTTTGAGTGGAACTATTTCAGGACCGGGACAATCTGGAGTGAATGCTAATATCTACAAAAGTGGTTACGCAGCAGGATCTTTCTATTTGTTAGAGCATACAGGTTTTGACGCAAACGGAGCAAATGTTTTTAAAGATCAAAATGGAGATGGTAAAATTGATAACAGCGACAGGGTAATTATTGAAGGAGCTTTACCTACTTTTTACTACGGATTTAATAGTGATATGAGATACAAAAACTTTACGTTCTCTTTCTCAATCATTGGTCAAACCGGAGGATATTTATTGAATAACACAGGATTAAATGCCTTAAACATAAACAACTTAGCATCTGACAGAAACGTTGCTACGGGTTATTATGAGTCGGGTGCAAATGCTACAAATTCACCAATTTTATCTACACTTTTCTTAGAAAAATCAGACTTTATCAGATTAAATACAGCTCGTGTTGGATACAATTTCGATTTAAAAGGAATGAACTGGATCAACGGATTGACACTTTATGTTACAGGACAAAACTTAATTACGATTACAAACTATTCTGGTTATGATCCTTTAATCAACAGTCCGAAATCAAACGGTGGAAACCAATCTATCGGTATTGATTATGCTAGTTATCCAACTTCCAGAACATTCAGTTTTGGAGCAACTTTAAAATTATAATTACTATGAAGACAAATAAAATTTTTAATATAAAACTAATAGCATTATTCTCTTTCATCTGGTTGTTTGCCAGCTGTACTGATCTTGATGAGGTTGTTCTTGATGAGGTTTTAGGAGATAATGCATCTAATCCTGCAGGTGCACTTGCTGCAGCTTATGATCGATTGGGAGACGGAACTTTTACAGATCACGGAGCCGTTTTTTCTTTACAGGAATACACAACAGATGAAGCTATTTTGCCAACGCGCGGAAGTGACTGGGGTGATGGTGGAAAATGGAGAGACATGCATGAATTTACATGGAAATCTGATAATGCTGTGGTAGGAAATAATTGGAATTTATTAACTAACGGAATTACGCGTTCTCTAACGGCAGTTCAGTCGATTGAAGAAAGCTCGATTCCACAGAAAACCTTGTTTTTGGCTGAAGCTAAAGCTCTTTTGGCGTATTATATGTACACCACTTTAGATTTGTACGGACAAACGCCTTACAGAGATCCGATGAACCCAAAAGCGCCTTTGCAAATTTTAAAAGCCGATACTCAAATTGATAAATTGATCACAGATGTTGAAGCTTTGATTCCTGATTTGGCTCCAATGGGTGAGCAGCAAACGCACCACGGACGTTTTACAAAAGAAGCAGCTTATGCTTTTTTAAGTACAATGTATTTGAACCGTGCCGTTTTTAAAGATCGTTACAATGCTAGTTCAGGCTTTAATTTTAACGAAGCTGCTGTAAGCGGGGGAGGAACAGATATGGACCGTGTTATTTATTACACTTCATTACTTATCAATTCCGGGAAATACAGTTTAGAGAGCGATTATTTTAAAAACTTTGCAAGAGATAATGAAAATGGTAAAGAACTTATTTTTGCTATTTCTCAAAAGATCGATTACATCCGTAACGGTTCTAACAGTTTTGCTTATGTGTGTATGGAGCGTAACCAGAGAACATCAGCAGCAAACAGAGGAACAAATGCAGCTTGTACAACTCCGGAATTTTATGCAACCTGGGATGGTAATCATGAAGATCCAAGATTTCAGCAACATTATCAATATGCAGATGGTACATGGTTTATGAATGATGGTACCGATGTGAGCGTTCCTGCAACAGATATTGTACCTAAAAGTGCTAATTTACCATGGTTCCATTTCAATAGAGGAATTCAGGCCGGACTTCAATACGGGCCAATATTATTGCCTTCAGGATCTTTAGAGATGATTGGCAATCGTATTAAGGTTTCTCCTTTGTACATGGAAAAAAGTACGACTACAAGAATGGATTTTACACCATCACTAACGTTTAAAAATCCAGCTCAGGCTGTTTTTTCCCAAAATGAAATCAATCAGGGAGCGCGTGTTTTTAAATATGAATTTGATCCGGAAGGAGGAAACGGAAACAGTAATGTGGATATTTCATTGTTTCGTTTAGGTGGAATCTACACGATGAGAGCAGAGGCTTATTTCAGAAAAGGAAGTACAGGATTAGCTATGGAAGATTTGAATAAACTGCGTACCAGCAGAAAAAGAGAATCTTTATATGCAAGTGCTCCGGGAAAAGCCTTAACCTCTTTAGATGCCGAGCAATTGTACAAGGAAATTGGTTTCGAATTATACTGGGAATTATACAGAAGACCACAAATGATCCGTTTTGGAAAGTTTGATTTGCCGGGAACCGCAAAAGCGGCTTCGCAGCCTTTTAGAAGAGTATTCCCAATTCCACAGTCAACTATTGATGTGACTAAGGAGTTCAAACAAAATCAAGGATACAATTAAGTTTGTGTTAGTTTATTTTTATTTATTTTTTTTTTACAAAAAGCCTGTTTCGAAAGAGACAGGCTTTTGTTTTTTGACACAAATCAGAAATATTAAACAGTTGGATTAAAATGAATTTCTTCATATAAATCCCAAACACTGCCACTGCTGACAGCTTCTTTCATTTGGGCCATAATAATGTTTTCTCCGTCACATCTTAAATTAATCATGCCGTATTTGATTCTGTTGGTACTGTCGGTAGAACGGGCCAATTCAGTCGAAAAAACCAGCGGTCTTTTTGATTTGGTATATTTTCCGGCACATCCAATAGCATCGGCTCTCGGGTGCGAATAGGTTTCATTATCTCCTGATGAAATTACTGTTGCATACGGATTTACCTTTTCCATGAAATCAGTTGTAAATTCAGATGCTCCATGATGACATGATTTGGCAACATCAACCTCAAAAGGATTTACAGGGTTATAATGTTCCAATAAATGTTCTTCAGCAGGAATATTCAAATCTCCTCCATATAAAAAAGAACGGTTTCCGTAAGTAATTTTCAATACAATGCTGTGTCCGTTTATCGTATGCGCTTCATCATCAAAATATTTATAGGCTAATTTATTGTTGATTTGAGAAGTCACCGGTCCCAAAACTTCAATCTTAAAATTTTTATTGTTGATTAATTTCGGCGTAATAACACTCATATGATCCAAACGCTCAAAATTGGTTAATCGTCCCTGAGAAGTAGCATTGTTGACTGCGGCCAGAAATTTTTCCTGTAAATCAAGCATACCGCCTTTTAGTTTTAAAGCATTGAATTCAGCCAAAGTAGTAAAGGAAGTTTCGAGAAAATATTCATTTGCGTGTTTGGATTTCTTTCCTAATTCGGTATTATATTCCAGTTTTGGGAAATTCACTTTTGCATCATTGAATTTCGCAATTCCGTTATGATAAATGGTTCCGATAGTATAATGATCATCGTTAATAATATCTATTAAGCCCTGATAATGATCTTTGTCAAAATGACTGATGAAGAGATAATCCAGATGGACTTTCTTGTTTTTATCAAAATAATACTTGTATTGCCATTTACTCAAATAGTTACTTAAATTATCATTTGGCCCTCCATCAATGATCATTTTTATTCCGTTTTCATCATTCCCTACTTCAATCAAAGCACCATCACCCTGACCAACATCCACATAAAAACATTTAAGTGATGGAGATAAACCGATGCAGTTTTTGTCAATCCAGCCTTCTTTGCTAAAGGCATAAATTTTTTGCCAGTTGCCATTTTCTTCCGGTAAAACTTTGACAAATGATCCCATCAGAATGGTATTATTTTTTGATTTTGGTTTTCCGTCGGTTCCTATGCTTTTATACATGTGTGCATAAAGCGTTGTAACTACTTTGTAAACTTCTGCCATGTGATTTTTGATTAAAGTTGATACTGTAATTTAATTTTTATAGGAATGTAAGTGCTAAAATGTATTCAAATATATGAAAATCAGTTAAATAGGGTGTTTTGTGTAGGGGATATTTTAATATCTTTACGTTAAATTTTATTTAAATAATGGTTTCAAATTATAAAATGAAACCATTATACAGCAATACCTCAGATATTTATTTTTAAATCTATTTAGCTTTGAAGTGATTTCTGTCGAAAGAATTGAATGAAATAATTATTGAATAAACATAAAGAAACTTGATTTTATTTTTTGTCTAATCATCAAGAATACTTATGAGAATTTAGTTTCAGAATATCGCAATTCAGAATAATTTAAAAATCCCTATTTCTCCAGATTTAATTTGCAAAAAACAAACAAAAAAGAACATGAAAATTAAACTACTTTCAATTTTGGTTACCCTCTGGGGAACTTTTATTTTTTCGCAAAAATCTTTTAGTCAGGATTTTGATAGGAGTTCACTTCCTATTAAAGAACCGGCAAGGCAAACTTATAAAGAACTTGATGCCCGTGATGCCAAAGCACCAGCTCGCTGGGATGTAAAAGCACCAAAAGGAGCACCAAATGTAGTAATAATTTTAATTGACGATATGGGTTTTGGAGCTTCGAGCCGCTTTGGAGGCCCAGTAAATATGCCTGTATTGGATAAACTGAGTAACGAAGGAATTAGTTATAACCGTTTCCATACCACGTCACTTTGTTCTCCTACACGTGTAGCGTTATTAACAGGTTATAATCATCACAGCAATAATGCCGGTTCTATCATGGAAACAGCAACAGCTTTTCCGGGAAATAATGGCATAAGACCTCAAAGCATAACACCTATGGCAGAAGTTTTAAGGCAAAATGGCTACAGTACGGCTGCTTTTGGAAAATATCATGAAACTCCACCATGGGAAATTTCGGTATCTGGTTCATTAGACCGCTGGCCAACTCATTCTGGATTTGATAAATTTTACGGTTTTATAGGAGGAGAAACCAATCAATGGGCACCTTTATTGTACGATGGAACAACTCAGGTAGAACTTTCAAAAGACCCTAATTATCATTTTACAAATGATATGACCAATCAGGCGATTAGCTGGGTTCGTTTTCAACAGGCTTTGACCCCAGATAAACCTTTTATGATCTATTTTGCAACTGGAGCAACCCATGCGCCACATCACGCACCAAAGGAATACATTAATAAATACAAAGGAAAATTTGACCAAGGCTGGGACAAGGTCAGAGAAGAAACTTTGGAACGCCAAAAGAAATTAGGGCTTGTGCCTCAAAATGCAACGTTGGCTCCAAGACCGAAAGATATAAAAGAATGGGAAGGACTGTCTGCCGACGAAAAGAAACTATTTACTCATCAAATGGAAACTTATGCAGGATTTGGGGAACATACAGATCATGAAATTGGAAGACTTTATAATGCAATCGAAGATTTGGGAGTATTAGACAATACGGTATTTATTTATATTGTAGGGGATAACGGAGCAAGTGCAGAAGGAACAATGAATGGTTTATTTAATGAATATACCTATTTCAATGGAATTCCCGAAACAGTACAAGAAATGCTGAAGCATTATGATGAATGGGGCGGACCAAATACCTATCCACATTATGCAGCTGGATGGGCAGTAGCAATGGATTCTCCTTTTTCTTACACCAAACAAGTAGCCTCAGATTTTGGAGGAACAAGAAACGGAATTGTAATTCGTTGGCCAAACGGTATAAAGGCAAAGGGAGAAATACGTTCTCAGTTTACCCATGTTATAGATATTGCACCGACTGTTTTTGAAGCTTGTAAAATCCCTGCGCCAAAAACAGTAAACGGAATTAAGCAGGATCCTATCGAAGGTACCAGTATGCTGTACAGTTTCGATGATGCTAAAGCAAAAGAACGTCATACAACTCAGTACTTTGAAATGTTTGGAAACAGAGCCATCTATCATGATGGTTGGTACGCCAGAACGATTCACAGACCAGCCTGGAAACAAAAACCGGATACTACCTTAAAAGAAGATACCTGGGATTTATATAATTCCAATGAAGATTTTTCTTTGACCAATAATTTGGCCTCAAAAAACCCAGAAAAACTTAAAGAACTTCAATCTTTATTTATGAAAGAAGCCGAAAAGTATCATGTATTGCCTCTGGATGATCGTTTGCTGGAAAGACTAGATGCAGAATTAGTAGGACGTCCTGATGTAATGGGAAAAAGAACCAAAGTCACTTACGGCGAAGGAATGAAAGGAATGGGAACGGATGTTTTTATAAGCACAAGAAACACTTCTTATACCATTACAAGCGAAGTTGAAGTTCAGGAAATAGCAAACGGAGTTTTGGTTTGTCAGGGCGGAAAATTTGGAGGTTTTTCATTTTATATAAAAGAAGGCAAACCTGCCTTTGTCTACAATTATCTTGGACTGGAAACTTATAATGTTCAATCAGATAAAGTATTGAAGCCAGGAAAACACACTATAGTTTATGATTTTAAATATGATGGTGGAGGTTTAGGAAAAGGAGGAACAGGAACTATTACAGTTGATGGAAATAAAGTTGCAGAAGGAAAACTGACCAAAACACAACCTGGGATTTTCTCTGTTGATGATCTTGCTGACGTAGGTACGGATGATGGAACTCCTGTTGTGGATTATGGAACATCATCACATTTTACTGGAAAATTGGATAAAGTAACAATAGAAACAAAAAAATAAATCAAAAATTAAGTCAATTATAAATCAAACTAAAAATCAAACATTATGAAAAAGTATCACTTATTATTCGCAGTTTTTTTCTTTTCGCTGACAATATCAGCTCAAAGTGAAGGGTCATTTTTACTTAATTTATATGGAGGTTATACCTTTTCGGACAAAGTAGATTTTGATTCCTCATACGCACGGGTCGAGGATGGTTTTGAGTATGGTGCAGGATTGGAATATTTCTTTATCGACAACCAATCAATTGAGTTAAAATATAACCGACTTGATACCAATATGCCTTTGTACACAAAAATTCCTTTAAGTGGTAATGGTTCTTTTCCTGCTGGAAGTCAGGTTAATGCCGGAGACGATAAAGGTGCTATCAATTATATATTAGCAGATTATACCTATTATTTTGGGTCAAGTGCTTCGAAGGCCTTGCCTTTTTTAGGTGCTGGTGCCGGTATTGCTATTCTTGAAACACCTCAAAGTGGAAGCGGAACTTATTTTGCTTGGGAAATTAAAGCCGGTGTAAAAGTAAAAACCAATTCACCAGTATCAATCAATCTGCATGCTTATTTACAATCTATGTCAGCAGCTGTTGGATATGATTACTATTGGGACTACTACTGGGGACCTGTGGGAGTTACTGATTATGCATCAACATTTCAGTTTGGACTTGGAGCTGCCATAAGCTACGACTTCAGTAAATAAAAAACAGTCCTTTAATCGAATTTCAATCTTACAAATAAAATCATGAAAAAAATATTTTTAGTAATTGTCTTAGCTTTTACTGCAGGCGGATATGCACAATCTGGTTCGAGTCTGGCAGATGATGTTGCTGTAATTCAGAGTATTTATGGTAAATCTAAAGCAGATTTAGTTAAACAGTATATGAACTTGTCAGAACCACAGGCAGCGGCATTTCAAACCATCTATGATGAATATGAAACGCAGCGTAAAGCGTTAGGACAAAAGAAAATGCAGCTAATTAAAGATTATGCTGATAATTATGATAATCTTGATGATGTAAAGGCTGCAGAATTAACAGAAGCTAATTTAAAAACGAATGCCGAATCAGATAAGCTATTATCTAAAACATTTGGTAAAGTTAAAAAAGCCGTTGGTGGCCGTAATGCTGCAAAATTTGTTCAATTAGAACAATACTTGCAAGTGACAATAAGAGGAGAAATTCAGGATTCAATTCCTTTTATCGACGAAATAGATAAATCAAAAATTTCTAAATAAAAAACAAATGCAACTCCTACGAGTTGCATTTGTTTTTTATTGGTGCTGAGGTTCTAAGATCAAAAAAAACTTATAACCTCTTAGCATCTTAGTCCCTTAGAACCTTCGTGAAAGATAGTTATTTTATAAAATACTATTGCAATGATATAATAGTTAAACCCTATAGTATTGGTATTTTTGATAGAGCTTCACATCAACTGTGAAAAACAGAATCAATGCATAAACTGCATTCCAATTAATAACAATTCAAAATAGAATATCATGATACATCAAATAGACACAACTGATAATATAGTCGCTTTTAGAGCATTGGCAGAAGTAACTAAAGAAGATTTTCTGAGTGTAGTCGTTCCTGCTGTTGAGCATCTAATAAAGCAGACTAATGAAATCAATTTTTTATTGGTTCTGGATACAGATTTAGAAAATTTCACTGCCGGCGCCTGGCTAGAAGATGCATTACTTGGATTAAAGCATCTTGGAAAATGGAACAGAGCGGCTATAATTTCAGATTCAGAAGATATTATTTCGTTTACCAACGGATTTAGTTATGTCGTTCCAGGAGAATTCCACGGATTCAAAAAAATAGATTTCAATAAAGCCTTAAACTGGGTAGAAGGGAATATTAATTTGGCCTGAGCTTAGTTTTTTTGTTTCAGGTTTCAAGTTTAAAGTTAGCCACGAATTCACGAATTATTTTTTACTATGATGTAGAAAAATTCGTGAATTCGTGGCTAACTTTTTAGTCTGCTATTCCGTTGTAACAACCTGAAATTTGAAAAAAAAAATAGCCACGCCTTCATAAATTTTCTACAGAACTGTAGCTATTTATGAATTTTCGTGGCTAATTTTAAAAGTTTGTATCCGTTCCAACACAACTTTAAACAATAAAAACCTGAAACTAAATCTTAGTGATTATACTCAATACCACTACTTTCAGTTTCTGCTTTTTTATCTTTAGATATTTTTGATAGCTTTTTATAGCATGCTGAGGCTAACAATGGTAAGGCAAGACCTCCAACAACAGCTGCGGTCTTACTGTGACCAGCTTTTTTTAATACAGCACCAACAACAAGCGTGCTTATACCAGCGCAAACTAAATTCCTAACAGAAAGTTTAGAGGCCGGATTTGGTGTAATACCGTGTAACAATGGGTCTATGAAATTTAAATTTTCCATGATTAAATAATTTATTTGTTTGAACTTTTTTGTCTTTTATTTTGAGATTTTTTCATTGTCTGTTTCAATCTCGATTTTTTCAATCTCGATTTTTTCAATTTCTACTTTTTCCTTTTTGATAGCTTGTCTTAGCAAAGCCAAAAGGCTCATATAGACATTCGCAACAAAAACTAGCGAGAATCCTGCCAAAATATACCCGCGCCAGTCATTTAACAAAAGTTTATAATCCGTAAAGAATAAACAGGCAATTGTGACATAGTGGCTAAAACAATATTCACACGTAAAAAGATAAAATGCTTTTCGTGACAGTAATGTCCGATCGTTTTTAGAATGTTTGACACACCATTCTCTGGGTTCCCTAAAAATTTCTTCATGCGTCACCGTCCAACTGATGCAGGCAATTGGAACCGCTAAAACAAAAAGCCAAATAATTTGGGTTGAAAGATCCATAAAATGACGTTTTTTTATTCTCTGGGATGTGTTTCAGGAAAATGTTCGGCTTCAAAGTCATCCATTTCATCAAGATCATCATCTATGTGTTCTTCTTCGTCATCCTCAGGTTTACTATGATCATCGACATCATCCGGAACGTATTCTGTATCCTTTTCTTCATCATTGGTAATTAAACCATCTTCATTAATGATCCTTTCTTCGTTAGGAATATTTTCATTTCGGCTGTAATCATTGGTCTCGTGATTAACATCTCCTATAAATTCTCCGTTATAATGCTGTTCATACGGATCTTCCTCTTTTTTATAATTATCGTTATCAATAAGCGTTTCCTGATCTATAAAATCTGGATCTGTCTGACCATAATTTTCATTACTATACTTTTCCATGATGTTTAAATTTTAATTGTTTTTTGTCGAACGGAAGAAAACTTCCAAGGTTTTTACTTTTTAATGGCTTGTATTTTTACAAATTTAGCTTTAGAATGGTTGGAAAGCGTTACAGAAAATCAAATTGAATTTCTATAATTATCAGTTTGTACGGAAATTCCATGTGATTGAGCCCACAAAGTTTAAATCATATAATTTAGGTTCAGAATGATGTAAGTACAAAATTACCAGGCCCTATTATATTTGTCCTTAATGATTTGCATCATTTAAAAATAAAATACTATGGCTTCTCAAAAAGTAACTGCTTGTTGCAAAGCTCTCATAGAAAAAAAATGGACTATCGCTTTTGTGGAAAGTGCCTCTGCAGGAAAACTTAATTATGAGTTTTCTACCGTTTTTGATTCTGGAAAAATTTTAATTGGAGGAATGGTGTGTTATCACACTTCTATGAAAGAAGATTTGCTTCATATTCCGCAGGGAACTATTGAAAAGCACACAGCAGAATCAGCCATAGTAACTAAATTAATGGCACAAAACTTTCACTTACATGTCAAATCAGATGTCTGTGTTGCCCTGACTGGACTGACAACTCCGGGCGGAAGTGAAAGCGAGACAAAACCTGTTGGTACTATATTTATACATATCATATTTCCTGATAAAGAAATTGCTACACGACTTCTGTTTAAGGGTGCTCCTGAAGAAATAATTGATGGGGCAACTGATACGGTAGCAGATTTGATTTTGGAGGAAACTGGAAAGTAATGATTATATACGAAGTAACGAGCAGGATAAAGTTTAAATAGTTTATAGAGTAATCTGGATTCCGAAATATCTATCACCAAAATATAAAATCTCTTGGGTTTACATAGAAAAGGCTGTAGATCCATTCGATAATGATGTGTATATTTGGAATAATAATTATTAATAATGTTACCGATGAAGAAAATAGGATTTTTATCGTTTGGACACTGGGCCAATCATCCTTCCTATCAAACTCGTACTCCAGGGGACACACTGCTTCAGTCTATTGATTTGGCTGTTGCGGCAGAAGAAATTGGTATAGATGGCGCTTATTTCCGGGTTCATCATTTTGCAACGCAGTTAGCATCGCCTTTTCCGTTACTTTCAGCCATAGGTGCTAAAACGAGTAAAATAGAGATTGGGACAGGTGTAATTGATATGCGGTATGAGAATCCGTTGTATATGGTAGAAGATGCCAGTGCTGCCGATTTGATTTCAGGGGGACGTTTACAATTAGGAATAAGCAGAGGATCACCGGAACAGGTCATTGATGGCTGGCGCGCTTTTGGTTATGAACCGATGGAGGGTGAAACTGATGCCGATATGGGACGTAAAAAGGCCTTAGAGTTTTTGGATAAGCTTAATGGTGAGGGATTTGCTGAACCAAATCCGTATCCCATGTTTCCGAATCCGCCAGGATTATTGCGCCTTGAACCGCATTCGGAAGGATTAAGGGAACGAATTTGGTGGGGAGCCGCTTCAAATGCTACGGCAGTTTGGGCAGCTGAAAATGGAATGCATCTGCAAAGTTCTACGCTAAAGTATGACGAAAATGGTAAACCTTTCCATATACAACAAGCGGAGCAGATCAGGTTGTATAAAGAAGCCTGGAAAAAAGCAGGACATAAACACGAAGCAAGAGTTTCAGTTAGTCGTTCTATTTTTGCACTAGTCAACGATCAGGACAAGTATTACTTTGGAGATCAGGGTAAAGGATCTGATAGTTTTGGAAATATAGAAAGAGATAAACGGGCAATTTTCGGAAAGAGTTATGCCGCTGAGCCAGATAAACTCATTGCAGAGCTGGCACAAGATGAAGCTATTCAGGAAGCTGATACCTTACTTTTGACCATTCCCAACACTTTAGGTGTAGATTATAATGTTCACATATTGTCGTCTATTCTAAAATATATTGCCCCTGAGCTTGGTTGGCGCTAGAGTTTTTAAAACAAATATAATAAAGCCTTCTTATGTGTTTAGAAAAGAAGGCTTTTGCTATTTTTAGGTGTGAAGAAACTTAGCACAGCCGAACAAAACAAACTTTAAATTAAGCTGTGTTTCATAATTTATTTAATTAACAACCGTCTTTGTTGACTTCACGTTTATAAAGTATTTTGCCATCTTTTTCTACATAGTCGCCCGCTATTATGGGATAGGAATATTTTGGCGCTTGTGATATGTGATGGCTTCTTATAATTATTTTGTCGTTTACTTTCAGCTGATGTAATTGCTCAAATTCATATTTAAAACTCAAGATATTAGTGCCAACTCTTTCTGGTCCAAAAACAAGAATATAATCGTCACCATTAATATTGACCATCATACCGAAACCTAATCTTGAGTCTGGCGGAAGAGAAAGAGAGGTCACAACTGCTTCCATATTGGTGTACTCTATAACGGACTTGCTTATTTTAGTAACGCTGGAATGCACTTTTTGACCGGCCGGAGATACTTGCCATTTTTTGTATAGGACACCATCAGGTGTTGCTTCCCATTTTTTTAATGCAGCTTTCCTTTCAGCAGCAGAGAGAGGCTTTGGCATTGACTTTTTAGGCGTTTCATTTTTAGTTATACGATTAGCAAATACCGCACCGCTTACCACAACCAGTGATAAGATTAGCACATAAAGGATTTTTTTCATCTTTTTGTTGTTTTAAATTAGTAATAAAGTTTTATCTCATTTTTAAGTTTATGAAGTAAAATTACTTTACTATTTTGCGGATTGTGGGCTTATAATTGTAAATAAAAATGTAAACTTTGTAAATAAAAACTTGACACTATGTTTAATAACAGAAAAATGTAAACTTTGCAAATAAAACTTGAAACTATGTTCAATAGCAGAAATCTCCTTTCAGGAAAACGCAAATACATGTTCGGATTACTGTTTCTCTCCATGATCTGTGTAATCTGTGCTGCTTTTAGCACTGAGGATAGTGATGACTTTAACTTTGCCAGAAGAGAGGTTTTACTCCGTAGAATTGGACATGAAATACTCTTGCAGTCGGGCGATAGTATATCAAGAGTGCTGCCTGTGGAAAAAATTGCGGAAAATGAATATCTGATTCGTTTTGAGAGTGATTTTACTTTTCAACCGGACAGCTTAATGAATACGACCAGTCGCTTTTTAGACGAAGCCCCGTTTGCGGGTAATTATATTGTTAACGTTTTGAACTGTAGTGATTCAAGTGTAGCCTATGGATATGCTATATCCAAAAACAAGAAAGATAATATTGTAGCCTGCTCAGGAAGAAAGCAGCCCAAAGCTTGTTATACCATTAGTATTAAGTTTAAACCAACAGGCATACATATAGTTAAGAATGGATATCTTCTGGGAGGTCTGTCCTTTTTAGGATTTTTAGGATTTATTCTTTTGAAACCTTTTAAGTCGAAAAAATCTTTATCTAAAAATGGACATAACGATATAATCACTATTGGCTCCGGGCTGTTTGATACGATAAACAAGAAACTTATTGTAAATGAAAAGACAATAGACCTAACCGGAACGGAAACCCGTTTACTGCTCATTTTTGCATTGTCTCCCAACGAGATTATAGAGAAAAACCGAATTCAAAAAGAGATATGGGAAGATGAAGGTGTTATTGTAGGACGCAGTCTGGATATGTTCATATCAAAACTTAGAAAAAAACTGGAATTTGATCCAAACATAAAAATTGTTGTTGTACGCGGGAAAGGGTATAAGCTTGAGATTGGCGCTATAAAAAATACAATGAACTGCTGTTAGCTGTTCAGGCTTTTTAATCATTTTTTAGTTTCGAGTAAATATCTACATTTAGATATTCACCATTTTTAATTTCACACTCTCGCATTGTTCCTTCGAGTTTAAAGTTCATTTTTTCAAGAGCTTTTTTACAGTTTATATTTCCACTATCAACAAATCCTTCAATTCTATTTAAGTCGAGTTTGTTAAATCCGTAATCACAAATTAAAGGAAACGCTTCTTGCATAAAACCTTGTCCCCAAAATTCGGATAATAGCCAAAATCCAATTTCGGATTTTTTATGTTCTTTGTTCAAGTTATTAAATCCTCCTGCTCCATAAAAAATATTATTGTCAAGAGAACTAATAGTCCACCAAATTCCCGTCTCATTTTGTTCCAAATTTCTATACCAAATCATTTGCTCTTTAGTAGCTTCTAAAGAGTCGAAACTAACTCCATAATATTTAATTACTTTAGGATTTGAAAGCCCTTTATAAATATTTTGAATGTCGGTTGGTGTTATTTGTTTAAATATAAGTCTTTTCGTTTTTAAGGATGGGAAAGAAAGTGATTCCATTTTTAAGTTTATTGTTTTTGTTCGGTTTGTTTTAGATGCCAGCTAACGTTTTGGTACTACAGCGGGTTTGTGACTAAACTAAGCCCATTATTCGGATTTGAAAAATCATTCAAGCACAAAACTAACTTTCCTTTAAGGCTAAAACCCCAATCTCGCCAAAAGGCTGTTACGCAGGGTGTTTTGTTAAAATTACAATTAAACCGCAAACTTTTCACGTTTCTGTTGTCAAAATCCAACGTTCACGCTTCTGCTTTTTGCTTCACAATTTTCCATTTTCGATTTCAATTGTTTTGATTTTTTTAATAAACTCTGGAATTAATAAAATCAAAACGATTAGTAAACAAAACAACAGCGACAGCCATACTCTAAATGGATTAAAAATAGGTGACGAAAATAATAGTAGCGACAAACTAAAAAATATCCAAGTAAATGTTTTTCTATTCAATATTAAAGTTAACACGTTTTGAATTAATACAATGATGAAAAAAGCAAGTATAATAAAAGGAAATATAGTTCCTAAAACTAGTTTTTGATTTGGCGTTATCGTTAGATAAACTAATGCAAGGAGGAAGGAATAAAATACGGTTTGTACTATACTATTTAAAAATCCAAATACTAATATTCGTTTCATATTTACACGATAAAGTTATTTTCTACCTAATCTAAATGCATTGTTTTGTCAAAATAAAGATTTTACGTTTTTACTTTTCATATTTCAACTTTCTACTGGCAAGTTCCAACTCTCACGATGCTACTTTGTCTACTTCTTGCTGAAAAATGTTTATTTTCTAATTGTTTTTTATCTGCGTAATTTTGGTGCAACTCCCGCATAACGTTCCGATACTAGAGCGGGTTTGGGACTAAATTAAGCCCTGTTTTCGGATTTGCTAAATCATCTCAAATACAAACCATTTTTTCTTTAAGCCAATTGCCTAAATCTGTTGTAGCTGTTAGTAGACTTTGCTTAATCTTCTGTAGCAAAATATATCAACAAGCATATTACAAATATTCCAAACTCTATTATTGATAATCTTTTTGGATTTAAAAATGATGCGAGCACTCTGTCGATTGCTAACAATACGGCTAAACCGATTACAATTCCAAATACTAAAACACCACCAAGACTAGCTCCGCCTGTTAAAGTCAAACAATAAAATCCGAATGGAATTCCCGCTACTATTCCAATAATGGAAAGAACAGAAACGAAAGTTGGCTTAAATTTTTCTATATTCATAACATATTGCGTTTTCTTCTGTCGAGATAAAACCATTTAATATTCAGCGCAACCATAAGCACTAAAATGATTCCAATCCATATATAATCACCTATTGGAAGATTTTTGAGTTCTGGTTTTTGAATTTTCCCAAAAAGTCCAATAGAATAGGGAACGAGTAGATAAATCGTTATAAATAAGAATATAAATTTCAAAATAAGCCTCATTTCAATTGTGATTTTTTGTGGCAATGGCTATTAACGTTCTGGTAATACATCGGTTTGGGACTAAATTAAAGCCTATTTTCAGATTTGCCAAATCTTCCCCAATACAAAACTAACTTTCCATTAAGTAAATTACCCAAATCCGTTGTAGCAGCTGTTAAGCGTTAGGTTTTATTTTGCTAACGAATATGTTTCCCAAAATTCGTTATTGTAATTTTTCGATTGAAATGTATTTTGTTCGTCTTTGAATTGGATTGAAGTTGGATTCAAATTATTGAAATCGCTCCAAAGTGAATTTAATTCTATTTCAAAAGGTTTTGAATTATTTTCATTATCTAATATTTTTCCAGATTGAATTATTTCAGTTTTTGTGAGATAATATAAATCATTTACTTTGTTGTAATAACTTGTTATGGATTCTTTTAATAGTTCCTTATTGATGTATTTTTTATCCCAACCATACAACTCAAAGTCTTGATTTATTTCTTTTTGATTTTCTTTTGTCTCCCAATTTTCAATAATCTTAACTATAGCAAAATCTTCTTTGTTGATGTATATTGTGCCCGAATAATTGGTAAGTAGCGATCTTCCAGTATAATTGTAATGGTCTCTATCTGTATTGAAATCAATTACATAAACTTCTTTTTCATTGTAAATTTCATTTTCAATTTGTGAGAATCCGAACTTTTTAAATTTTCGACTTTCTAAAAAGCGAGAGTACATTATGGGATTATTATAGGTTAAATTTCTGAAATTTCTAATATTGGTCGGTTCATAACCATTTTTTGTATTCCACCTGATTTCTTCTAATAATTTTGTGTTTCTATTACTGTTTTGGTTGTATCCAAAATCATATTGTTTGAAAATTAAATCTAAATTTAATTGCATATTGTCTTGAACAGTAACGACTATATTCGAAAACATTTTTGAGTTAAAAGCGAAAGTTGGATAATTCGTTTTAATATTATCAATAACTTTTTTTATAATTTTTAGGCTTTCTTTTTTATGGTTTACAATTTTAACCTCTTCAAGAATGATAGGTTTTTTATCTCCTGTTTTTGTTGTTGTTTTAAAATTATTAATGTCAAATCTATTTGTTTCATTTGTTTCGCTTTCATCTGTTTTGGAATTTAAAATATTTCCATTTTCTATAAAAGTGGATTGACTTGTATTGTTAAAAAACAGGTAACCATCGTGAACTAAATCTGGTTGCAAGTCAATGAAAGTGATGGGACTGAAGAATCTCGATGATTGCTTTTGTTTCATTTCATCCTGATTAGAAGAAATAAACAAGTAAGGTTTTTTTTTGTTTTTTAGATAATATTCAAATGAATTTTCAGTAACAATTGCTTTTTCCCATTTGCCTTGTAAATAAATAGAATCATAGGCCGTTACTGCCGCCAGACTATACACTTTTTCTTTAAGTGCTTTTTTTATGTAAGAACCCATGGGAATAAAATCTTTAATAATTGATTCATTTATTGAAGACATATCGTTCGCAAAATGTTGATTTGCGCCCCAACAAATTATTTTTTCATTAGGATGGTTTTTAATATAAGCTAGAAGGTTACTAGCCATTTGTTTATCACGAATATTGTCTTCGGCTGTTGTGTTGAATGTACTTGAAATGGATACTTTTTTATAACTACTTTCCCCCAATGACATCAAGTTTTTAATGATTTGAATCCAATAAAACTGTTCTTCATTTTTTTGCTTTTTAGAAACAGCTTCCAGTATTTTAGAAAGTGAGTTTTTAAATTCACTATAATTAATATCTTTTTCATCAAAAACACCATAATACATTGATTCCATTTGTAATTCTAAATCTTCTTGATCTAAAGTGATTTGAATCTGGTTTCTATTACAATATTTATATAAATCTTTGATTAAGTTTTGTTCGCCATATTTCCCCGTAATTTGATTGTCAAAACCAAACAGTTTTAAGTTGTTTTTATTTGCGTCATAAAAATCAATAAAACTTTGAAATTCTTTTGTTTTACTCCAAATTTGGAATAATGATTTTTCAAATGCTTCTTTTGTGTTTTTCCCATTATTTATATCCTCTTGTGCTTTCCAAACATCGTAAACACCAGATTCAAATGCAATGGTATTAAATCCCATTTCCCGATGAAGATATTTTACTATTTTGGTTTTCATCTCAAATACATTTCCATCATAATGAGATTTTTCTCCAATCATAATAATTTGAATATCTTTTAATTCCTCTTTCAAAAAAGAAAAATCTTCTACATTTGGATTTTCGGGTAGTGTTACTATTTTCGGATTAAAATCTTGTGCGTTAGCACAAAAACAAATTAAGAAAAATATAAAATTTGCTATTCTTTTCATTTTTAGATTTTAGTTTCTGTTTTTTACGTTCAGCCGTAAACTGACAGCTAACGTTCTGCCACTACAGCGGGTTTGGGACTAAATTAAGCCACATTCTTCGGATTTGCGAAATCATTACAAATACAAGACCAACTTTCCATTAAGTCAATTGCCCAAAATCCGGTGAGTGGCTGTTAGCGGTAGTTGTTTTTAATCTTCACCTAAATATTCAGTTTTACCGTTTTTAATATCAACTTCAGCAAAACTATGTTTTCCAAAAACAATTAACAATTTATCTGCTTTAAGTTTTATAACTCTTATTTCAGGTTTTCCAACGCTCGGTTTTCCACAAACTGAAATTATATTTGTTTACCATTTTAATTTTCCATTTTCGTAAGCCGACAAAGTTTGGATGTCTTTTTCAATGTAATAGACAACATTCTTACTTTTTATTCCTCGCATTTTTGATTCAAAAGAAAGATTCAATTCTGTTTTTTTTGAAACTAGATTTTTATCAAAGCTTTGAGCAAAACTTGTCTGAGTAAAAATAATTAAAACTAAGAATTTAAAAATGTTCTTCATAAGCAAAATCGTGTTTACAATTACCACTAACGTTCTGGCACTACAGCAGGTTTGGTACTAAATTAAGCCCTATTCTCAGATTTGCCACTCGAGATAGCGAACAGGCGAAACAAATCATTCCAAATACAAAACCAACTTTCCAGTAATTCTATTGCCTAAATCCGTTTTAGCTGCTGGCAGATCGGTTATGTTCAGATTTCCCTTTTGTAGTTTCCAATTTTGTTAGTTCTTTTTCGTCGAATTCAAAACTTTCGTTATTTCCATTTGTCCTTTTGACATTTACAATTATGTTCTTTGGAATTCTCTGATTTTTTATGAGATGCTTTTTATATAAATAAGCAATGTTTTTAGAATTTATTATAAGGTTTGTTGAGTTGTCTTTTAAAGAGTCACTATTAGTAATGTCAATTATGTAATCTTTTTCTTCATTACGCGGTCCTACTTTCATAGGTCTTGCATCTATTTTTTCAGGATAATATAAATTTCCAATTTCTTGGATGTAAGTGTCATCTAAATCTTGACCATCATCAGTCTTCTCTTTTTCCACTTTACAAGAGAATGCAAAAATTAGTAGTGAAAATAATAATATTTTTTTCATAGTATTTTTTTGCCGGTTATTTGTGACTGTCTGCCAACTTGTACATATGTATGAAAAAATCATTACAAAGCTACCCAAATCAAGATAGATATGTCAGATTCTAATCACACCTTATCTATTTCAAATATATCATTTTCTTTTTCCAAATTATAAAACTATTCAACAATCAACATACAAAACTATTTCAAATCGTTATTTTATAAAAGATTTCCAATATCATATAATAGAAATTCACAACTCTGCTTTAAATTTAAGTCAATTTAAAAACAAAGAAATCATGAGATCAATATGGACAGGTTCAATCAGTTTTGGTTTAATTAATATTCCGATTAAGTTGTTTTCGGCAGTGCAGGAGAGTAGTCTTGATTTGGATATGCTCGATGCAAAAGATCTTTCAAATATCATATTTAAAAGATTTAATGAAAACACGGGTAAAGAAGTAGCGTACGGAAACATCATCAAAGGCTATAAAATCGAAGACAAATATGTAATTCTTGAAGATGAAGATTTTCAGGCTGCCGATGCAGTAAAAACCAAAACGATCGATATTCAGAGTTTTGTAGCAGAAAAGGAGATTGATAGCATTTATTACGAACAGCCATATTTTTTGGAACCAGACAAAGGAGCCATGAAAGCCTATGCCTTACTTCGTGACGCGCTGGCAGCTTCCGGAAAAGTGGGAGTAACGAGTTTTGTTTTGCGAAATAAAGAAAGCCTTGCGATTTTAAAACCCTATAAAGATGTAATTGTTTTAAACCGAATCCGTTTTGAACAGGAAGTTAGGGATCCATCCGAATTAAAACTTCCGCCAGTTGCTAAAACCAGCACAAAAGAAATGGATATGGCCGAAAAATTAATTGATCAGCTAACCGAGAAATTTGATATCAGCAGTTTTAAAGATGAATACACCGCTAAACTTTTGGACATCATTAAAAAGAAAGCCAAAGGAAAAGAGCCTAAAAAACCAACGGAACTTAAAGTGGTTCACAAACAAACCGACGATCTTATGGAAATGCTGAAAGCCAGTTTAGAAACTAAAAAGAAAAAATCATCTTAACCCCTGTCTCGATCTTCAATTTTTTTGATAATTTTTTTAACGTTGGCTCCTTTTTCTAAAACAGGTTTCCATAAATCGCCTTTTTTCTCAAAACGGCTCAAAACGTTTTTTATAGTAAATTGTGATGGATGCAAATCATCATTTACTTCGCTCCATTCTAAGGGCGTAGAAACTGTCGCGCCCGGTTTAGGGCGAACAGAATAAGGAGCAGCCAGCGTTTGTCCATGTCGGTTTTGTAAAAAGTCGATATAAATTTTACGGTCTCTTTTTTTGATGCTTCGTTCCAAAGTTGTGGTTTCCGGTAAGCGCGATTGCACTTCTTTGGCTATTAATTCAGCTAATATTTTAGTAGAATCGTAGTCATACTGCGCTCCCAGCGGAATATATACATGAAGTCCGGTAGCACCCGAAGTTTTGCATAAACATTGGGTTTCGAGTTCATCCATGACTTCTTTGACGGTTAAAGCCGTTTTTACTACTTCTGTAAAATCTTGCCCGTCAGGATCTATATCAATTACCAGCCAATCGGGATTCTCAATATGCTGAATGGTGGAATTCCAGGGATTGATTTCGATACAACCCAAATTTGCCATATAAAGCAAAGTTTCTTTATTGTTGCAAATCAAATAGTTCACATCAGCATCATTCGATTCTGAGAATATTTTTTTTGTTTTCAGCCATGACGGACTTTTCTCAACATCTACTTCTTTTTGATAAAAACTGGTGCCGGCTATTCCGTTTGGAAAACGATTCATCGATTGCGGACGATTTTTTAAATAGGGAAGGATAAGATCAGCCACTTCGTTATAATACTGAACGATTTCTCCCTTGGTAATTTTGTCATCCGGAAAATAAATTTTGTTCTGATTGGTCAAATGAAGAACTGTTTTTCCCACTTTCAAATCATAATCATTTTCCGTTTTGTTTTTTTGAGTAGAATCATTCATTTTTTCTTCTTTTTTTAATTCCGTTGTATTTTTAATAGCTGTTGGCAGAAAAACTTCTTTGGGTTTTTTGTCTATTCTCAAACCAAGATAAACCGGATGTCTAAGGCGTTTATCATCTGTCCATTCAGAAAATTTTATTTGACAGACTAATTTGGGTTTTACCCACTGAATGGTATCCCGAAGACCTGTTTTTTCGTTTAAAGGAGAATCAGCAATAAAATACGGCTGTAATTTAGTATACAGTTCTTCTAATATCTGTTCTGTAAAACCGGTACCGCATTTTCCAATATACTGAAGTCTTTTTCCGTAATACTGTGCCATTAGAATAGCGCCAAAATGCTTTCTTGAATTTTTAGGTTCAGTAATCCCAATGATAATTACTTCTTCCTGATTGGCGGTTTTAATTTTTAGCCAGTCATGCGAGCGTTTGTCTGATAAATAAACACTGTCAGCTTTTTTAGCCACAATCCCTTCTTCTTTGTTTTTGGTAGCAAGTTCAAACTGTTTTATCCCGTCTCCAATAGAATGATCGGCATAGAAAATATTACTGAATTTGTATTTATTGAATAAAATTTTCAAAAGTTCTTTTCGATCCAGAGTGGATAGTTTAGTAATCAGGTTTCCGTCTAGATTCACTAAATCGAAGACATAATACTTTAAATTCCCGAAACCTGTTTTAAGGTAATTCTGAAGCAATTGAAAACTGGCTTTGCCTTGTTCATCTTCCACTACAACCTCACCATCTAATACAACCGCGTGATCAATTTTTTTTAATTCTTCGGCAATAGGTTTAAAATTGGTATTGAACGAAATTTCGTTTCTGCTGTATAATTCAACATCTTCGTTTGGGTTTATGACCGCAATAGTTCTGTAACCATCATATTTATTCTCGAAAATCCAGTCTTCATCATCAAATGCCTTATCGGTGATTGTGGCCAACATCGGTTTAATGAATTCGGCAGGTTTGTCCGTCTTTTTAATGGTTTGTTGGGTTTGATTTTCTTTTTCAGAATCTGTTTCCTTTGTTTTTTCACCCAAATCAGCTAAAGTCCTTCTCGAAATAACCGATTTATCTTTTTCTAATATGTCCGTATCATTAACATATTTGTCATTTTTTTTGATCAGTAACCAGGCATTTTCCTGTTTTCCATTTAATTTAACTAAAGAGAATTCACCTTTGAGTTTTTTACCTGTAAGGACAAAACTCAGACGCCCCTTTTTTAAATTTGCCAACAAGGTTCGTTCGGGTGATGCTGTTTTCTCAGAAGGAGTATAGGTTCCGTTATCCCAAACAATAACATTTCCAGCACCATAATTCCCAGCCGGAATAGTTCCTTCAAAATCTTTATAACTGTACGGATGATCTTCAACCATCATTGCAAGTCGCTTTACATCAGGATCCATTGAAGGCCCTTTTGGAACTGCCCAACTTTTAAGAACACCATCCATTTCCAGTCTAAAATCATAATGCAAATGTGATGCGGCATGTTTTTGCACAACAAAAATCAATTTATTGGCAGATTTTTCAACTTTACCTTTGGGTTCCTGTGTTTGCTTAAAATCTCTTTTTTTATTGTATTTGGAAAGTGACATAAGTTAGAATTGATGCGTTAGAAAATGAGTGAATACCCCAAACTATATAGATATACAGCTTAAAATAATTTAAGTAAGTGTGATACTGGCTAATACAACAAATATAAAATCGAAAAGGAGGAAATTTTTTATAACATTCTGTCTGACGATTTCATAATTATCAGATTTTATTGCGTTTTGCTCAATTATTGTGGCAATCTGTTTTAAACATAGCCAATGGTTTTAACTATTGGAGTGTAATTTAATGCGTTACTAAATTATTGAGATGTGTTTATGGTGCGTTTAGAGTACGTCTCCCAGGTGTCCCAGGGTTGAAATCTCGGGCTATACTTGAATTTTATTGCGACAATCTATTTTAGACATAGCCCGAGGTTTCAACCTTGGGGCACAATTATAATGCATCGTCATAATATATTAATTCGTTTACCTCACGTCTGCCAAGTCTATTTCAGAATAAAAACTAAAAGTTAAGACTATTATTGAAAGTGTTTGTTATCTAAATAATAAGTTTTTAAAAAAGAAGCAACGTTTAATATTGCTATTCAAATAAATTCGAAAAATATATTTTAACCTGATTTACAATAAATTGTATAAAATTTACGATTAATTATATAAAGTTATTCGTTTCAGATTTTGGATATTTGATGCAAATAACTGGCATTCAATTAATTGATTATTAATCCTTAACCTACATATCTATGCTACACCGTAACTATATTACTATTTTCTTGAGTGCCTTGCTTATTGCTTGTGGCTGCTCAAATGATAAAGATCCTGTTGTAAATCCAGATCCCGGAACACCTACAAACCCTGTTGAAAACAATCCGGCTAACACCACGTATAGTCCGGCCTTTGCAGGACAAACGCGAATTGGTGGTTTACAAACCAATACCGGCTACGAAGGAAAAGTCATAACTTCATCCTTGACTAGTCCGTGGGGAGTAAAAAGTCTTCCTGATGGAAGATTATTGGTTACTCAAAAAGCGGGAACAATGCGTATTGTTACTGTCGCAGGAGAGGTAAGCAGTCCAATAACGGGAATTCCAACGGTGAATCCTGACGGTCAGGGAGGATTGTTAGGCTTGTGTCTTGATCCTGAATTTTCTTCCAACCGAATGATTTACTGGGTTTTTTCAGAAGCATCATCAGGCGGAAATCAGACTTCAGTAGCCAAAGGGAAATTATCGGCAGATGAAAAAACGATAGAAGGCGCGATCGTAATTTATCGTGCTAATCCAGCAAATCCTAGTAATCTGCATTATGGTGGACGTATCCTTTTTGATCAAACCGGAAATTTGGTTGTTAGCACAGGAGAACGTTCTGTATTACAAACAAGACCATTAGCGCAATCTGTAACAGCTGCATTGGGAAAAGTAGTAAGAATAACAAAAAACGGACAGGCTGCGTCAGGTAATCCAACCTTTACAGGAGCCGGTGCTTTGCCGGAATTGTATTCGATTGGGCACCGAAACCCACAAGGACTGGCCCTTAATCCGGTGACCAACGAAATATGGTTGGCTGAACATGGACCAAGAGGAGGTGATGAAATTAATCGCCTGAAAGCAGGAGCAAATTATGGATGGCCTGTTATTACATACGGAATTGAATATAGCGGAGAAAAAGTAGGAGCGGGGATTCAGAAACAAGACGGTATGGAACAACCGGTTTATTATTGGGACCCGGTGGTCTCACCAAGCGGAATGACTTTCTACACAGGTAATCGTGTTCCGGAGTGGCAAAATAACCTTTTCATTGGAGCTTTAAGCGGTATGCACATTGTTCGCCTTGCCATTGAAAACAATAAAGTGATTGGCGAAGAAAGACTTTTAGAAGGAGAAGGCCAACGTTTTAGAGATATTACACAAGGTAATGACGGAGCCTTATATGCAATCACAGATCAGGGTCGACTTTATAAAATTGACAAGAAATAAAATATAAATAAAATAGAATTTAAAATGGCGCTATAGAGGTGCCATTTTTTGTTTCGCCAATTAGTATAAGAGATTTTCCTTTTTTGAATTTTGTTTACTTTGGTGCAAAATAAGTATCGGTTAGCAAAATAACGGTTAAGGAAATGGCGTAAACTGCAGTTGCAATAAGGGCAAAAATAATATGGGCGATAAACAATTGTATGTAGTAACCTTTATAATCAATTGGAGGCTGATAGTGGGAAATTTTAAAAAGTATCATCCAGCTGACGATACCTGTAATTCCACTGGCAACACCTAATAAAAGCCCATGTAAAAAAGTTAATTGTATTATATTATGTGCCCAAAAATAATGATAAATAGTTACAAAGACGACTCCAATACCATAATGGATCAGCCAGCTCAATGTGTTTTTGGAAGTCATGGAGAGGTTGATTTTTAAGTTACGCATCAAATAAGTCAGCAATAAAGGTTCTTTGTATAATTCTCTGTATTGAGCTGATACTGCATAACTAAATAAGGTCATACTTGTTGTCGCGGCAATTGATACTATTATGATTTGAATAATTAGGTAAAAATCCATAATTGGTGTTTTTGGAGTATAAAAAGCAATGTATTTCATCTAATGTTCTTTATTCCTGAAAATAGATGAAACACAGCAATTGCTATTAAGTATTCGCATTTGAATAATCTGTTTCAATGCCTTTTTTTTCTTGTTCTCGATTTCGAATATTTTGCTCTTCTCTATCAAGATCAGGATTATTGAGATGATCGCCTTCAAAATCATTAAGGTCATTGTCTGCCATATCATCATTGTATGAGTCATTGTTTTTGTAGAGATCATCTACGCCAAGATTTCTATCATCGTTAGCATCAGGATCGCCTTTATCCAGGTTATTTTGATTTTTGTCCAGATTATTTTGATCATCATAGATTTCTTCTTCTTCCTCATCTTGTTGTAGGGCATCTAAGAATTCCTGATCCAAATCCTCCTCATCATTTGTAATAGCATCATCTTCGTTTACTATAGTTTCTTTCTCCGGATGGTCATCGTCTAACGGAATGTTTTCGTACTGATCAACATAACTTGTGCTTTCATCCAGTGGTTCTTTGACTGACGATTCGGTAGTTTGATTTAAAGTGTTCATCTCTATTGGTTTTTAATTATTACTAGTTCTAATTTTATAAACCAAATTTAGATTTGAAAAACGACTTTTGTTTACAAGATTCTAATTTGTAATTGTATAATTATCAGTGTTTTGATTTGAATAGATGCGATGAGACAAAACATCTCGTACAAAGAAAATAAGGAAGGAGTCTCAAGTTGAGATTGTGCTATGTAACTTAGTAAACAGCAGGGAAGTCAATTAAAAGTAAAAAGCCGATAAAGTATGGCTTTTAAAAAAGTTTTTGTCGTAATCAACAGGAAATTTTTTCTTCAAAAAAACATTATAAAATGTCTTTTAGAATATTTTTAAGTTCATTAAAATTACTTGGTTTTGTAATATAATCTTTAGCATCCAGTAATTTCGCCAGACTCCCTGATACCGGGGCCGTAGAAAATATAATAACAGGAATATTTTTGATTGTCTCTCTCTTTTTTATTTCTGCCAAAAGCTCGATCCCGCTCATCAAAGGCATATTAATATCAAGGAATATCAAATCAGGTTTGATTTCGTTATCTGCCAATTTTTGAAGTGCTTCAATAGGATTATGAAGTGCCATATATGCCGCTGTTGAGACCGCCTCCAGTGCCTGCTGAAAGAATTCACAATCATCTGAATCGTCATCAATTTGCAAAATATTTTTATACTTCATAGGTGGGCTATTTGTGTTTGAATTTTTCATCAAATATGTCTCCTAGTAAATTTAAATCTTTTTATGGATAATAAAGTAATTTTTGGACTGTTTTTTTATTGAATCATAAGATTATGATTACTTTTTTAAATTGGAGAGACCAACAAAACTTGCTTCAAAAACAAGGCTCCTATTTTAGTCTTATCTTTCATTATAATGTTGAGATTAAACTTTTCGAGAATGGGTAGTAATAATTATATAATTTTTCACCTATAATTCCAATGTGTTTAAGCAAAAGCAAAAGCGCTCGTACAAAATCTAATTTAAGATTGAAACCATATAACATTAATCTGAAATTATGTAAAACCATAAAAATTAATACTTCCATATTTGTAGGTCATATTGAATAAAATTTAAAGCGAAACATGGAGTCTATTTTTAATTTAAAAGAAAGAATTATTGAAAGAACTTTACACACCAGAAGTGCCTAATAAGCATAGGACTTATAGCAATATACTACAAATTGATGATGATTCAGATGATTGTGAGTTATTCATGGAAGCGCTGGAATCAGTCTCTATGGCCACCTATAGCGCAATTCATGATCCGGTAGAAGCATTGCGAAAATTAATGCAAGGGGAAATTTCTCCCGATGTTATTTTTCTGGATTTAAACATGCCCCTTATGTCCGGTCTTGAATTCTTAACTGAAATAAAAAAGGAAGAAGGATTAAAAGAAATTCCGATTATTATCTTTTCGACCTCGCAACTGGATGATATCATTCGTGAAGCTATAGCGCATGGGGCCGATGATTTTATATCCAAACCAAACAATTTTAACGACTTAAAGAGAATTTTAAGTCAATATACTTTTTCAGTTTAAATGCTGGCAGGTTTATCATTGCTTGTAGCCGTGGAAGGTTCATCAATACCAACGGCACTTGCAAAATATTTAGGGAATAGTTTATTATTTTTCTTAATTTTATTGAGTAAACGATTGTTGTATAGTGTGATATGGCCTTTTAATTGTAATTAAATGAAATTATCTACTCAAATTTTTGTGGCTTTTACTTTGGTAATTTTGTTGTCCGTTGCGGACTCTTATACCAATTATTTGCTATCGAAAAAAGTGCAATTGAACTCGCAGTTTCTGGCCAGATCTGAGGAGATTATTCGCAATTCTAATAAAACCCACAAATCGATTATCGAAATGCAGAGTGCTTTTCGCGGTTTTCTGCTGACAGAAGATTATACATTTTTAGATTCTTATTTTATCGGATTAAAAAAAGTGCCTTTACTCATAAAAGAACAGGAAATTCGTATTGGAACTAAGAATGAGCAACGGGCAATATTAGATTCTATCAGTACGCTTCATAGCGATTGGGTTCGATACTCAAAAGAGTTGATAAAGAGTCGAAAAGAATATCCGTCTTCTTATATGAATCTTTTTAATACTTCGCTAAAACGACATGTCGGTAAAAATATAAATGACGCTATTACCGGGAAGTTCACGCGATTTGATAAAATCGAATATAAACGGAGAAAACACCATACGGAGATGTTACTGACTTCGCTAAAATACGCACATACTTTTTCTTTTATATTTCTGACACTCACCGTTATAGTAGGATTTTTAAGTACAGTGTTTATTATGTATATCACCAATAAAAGGATTACCGCTATGGTTCGTCTTGCGGAAAATATTTCAAAAGGGAATTTTACAATGGTGAAAGATACCAGAAACGATGAGCTGACTGCTTTGTCAAAATCGCTTAACAGAATGTCTGGTAAGCTGGATAAAAATATTCATGAACTTAAAAACAGAAACGCTGAGCTCAACAAATTTGCGTACGCGGTTTCGCATGATCTCAAAGCACCAATCCGTGGAATTCACAACGTTGTGAGCTGGATTGAAGAGGATCATGAAAAGGAACTATCGCCAGAGATTAAAAGATATCTCAGCATTATTCCGCAAAAAACAAGACGCATGGAAGCACTTATTAATGGTTTACTGGATTATGCCCGTCTGAACCTGAAAGCGCCTTCAGAAAATATAGATACAAATGCTCTGGTACGTGAAATTGCAGCTTCTGTTGTTCCGAGAAATTTTAAACTTGAAATAGGGAATCTTCCCAGTTTATTTACCGAAAGAATCAAACTTGAACAGGTATTTGCCAATTTGATTAGTAATGCCGTAAAATATACACCACAAGAAGACGGAGTGATTCAGATAAGCTGCGAAACATTTGGGGGCGTTCATGAATTTTCTGTTAAAGACAACGGAATTGGAATTGCAGTTGAATATCACGAAAAAATATTCGAAATTTTTCAGACATTACGCGAGCAAAATGAGCAGGAAAGCACTGGGGTGGGACTGGCAATCGTAAAGAAAATAATTGATGATCAGCAGGAAAGTATTATAGTTAAATCAAAATTGGGCGAAGGTGCCGAATTTATTTTTACATGGAGAAATAATTAAGCGTATGAAAAAGCCAACGATTTTATTAATTGAAGATGATGAACTGGATGTGATTAGTGTAGAACGGTCTTTAAAGAAATTAGAAAGTGAATATGTACTTCACACGGCTTATAACGGAATTGAAGCCTTAAAAATCCTGAGAGAGCCGGAATTAGCATTAATTCCCGATGTGATTCTACTGGATATTAACATGCCAAGAATGAACGGAATAGAATTTCTTAAAGTATTGCGGGAAGATAAAAAGCTACAAGATTTAAAAGTGTTTATCATGACAACCTCTTCGGAGGAAATGGATCGTTCAGAAGCAGAAAAATTAGGAATAGCAGGTTATATCATAAAACCGCTTAATTATAATGATAACACCAAACGATCAGATTCTATGGACGCGTTTGTGCAATTTCATTTAAGGAAAATATTGTTTGACGAAATTTAAAACCTGAGATCATCATCAGGTAAGCTAAAATATAAAGTATCAGATTTTTTTAATCATTCGATAAAGAATTGGGAATATGAAAAAAACAAACGAAATTAATATTGAAGAAGTTCAGGACATCCTTGAATTCCCGATTATTTCAGGAGATAAACCTTCGCAGGCGAGAGGGAAAAAGGAAGATTCAGAAGAATCTATTTTGACTGATGCAGAGTTTTTAAAGATTTTGCTGAAAGTCAAAAACGGTAATTTCACTCAGCGTTTCCCAACGGATCAGAATGGGATAAAAAGATCAATCTGCGATACTTTGAATGAAATCATCGACCTGAATGAACGTATGGTTTTTGAGTTTCAAAAGGTTGGAAAAAGCATTGGTAAGCAAGGAAAACTGACCAATCGCGTTGCACTTGACGGTGCGAGAGGTTCGTGGAGTTCCTGCGTTGATTCGGTAAATACGCTGATTTCAGATCTGGTGCATCCAACGATTGAAATTGCACACGTAATCACCTCGGTGGCAAAAGGAAATTTATCTCAGGAAATGCCGCTTTCTATTGAAGGAAATCCATTGCAGGGAGAATTCCTCAGAATTGCAAAAGAGGTAAACGGAATGGTAAAACAGCTGAATCTGTTTTCGATGGAGGTTACCCGTGTGGCACGTGAGGTAGGTACAGAAGGTAAACTGGGAGGTCAGGCAAAAGTGAGAGGTGTTGGTGGTGTTTGGAAAGATTTGACCGACTCGGTAAATAAAATGGCAAGTAACTTAACGGGTCAGGTACGTAATATTGCCGATGTAACAACGGCTGTAGCAAAAGGAGATTTATCTAAAAAGATAACCGTTGACGTAAAAGGAGAAATTCTGGAGTTGAAGAACACCATCAATACGATGGTGGATCAGCTGAACTCGTTTTCATCTGAGGTAACCCGTGTGGCGAGAGAGGTAGGAACCGAAGGAAAACTGGGTGGTCAGGCACAGGTAAAAGGAGTTGGAGGAACCTGGAAAGATTTAACGGACTCCGTAAATCAAATGGCTTCTAACTTAACCGGTCAGGTGCGTAATATTGCCGATGTAACAACGGCTGTGGCAAAAGGAGATCTTTCTAAAAAAATTACAGTAGACGTAAAAGGAGAAATTTTGGAGTTGAAGAACACCATTAATACGATGGTGGATCAGCTGAATTCCTTTTCTTCTGAGGTTACGCGTGTGGCGGTAGAGGTTGGTTCTGAAGGAAAACTGGGAGGTCAGGCAAAAGTAAGAGGAGTTGGTGGTGTTTGGAAAGATTTGACCGATTCGGTAAACCAGATGGCATCAAATTTAACAGGTCAGGTAAGAAACATTGCCGAGGTAACAACAGCGGTGGCAAAAGGCGATTTGTCCAAAAAAATTACAGTAAACGTTGCGGGAGAAATCCTCGAACTTAAAAATACAATTAATACCATGGTGGATCAGCTGAACTCCTTTGGTGCCGAGGTAACCCGTGTGGCACGTGAGGTAGGTTCAGAAGGTAAACTGGGAGGTCAGGCCAAAGTAAAAGGGGTTGGTGGAACCTGGAAAGATTTAACCGATTCGGTGAATCAGATGGCCTCGAACTTAACGGGTCAGGTGCGTAATATTGCCGAGGTAACCACTGCGGTGGCGAATGGAGATTTATCCAAAAAAATTACGGCTGTAGCTGAAGGGGAAATTCTGGAGTTGAAAAAAACCATTAATACGATGGTGGATCAGCTGAACTCTTTCTCTTCTGAGGTTACGCGTGTGGCACTTGAGGTAGGAACAGAAGGAAAACTGGGAGGTCAGGCGAAAGTAAAAGGAGTTGGAGGAACCTGGAAAGATTTAACAGACTCCGTAAATCAGATGGCATCCAACTTAACGGGTCAGGTGCGTAACATTGCTGAGGTAACCACAGCGGTAGCAAAAGGAGATTTATCACGCCAGATTACCGTAGATACAAAAGGAGAGATCCTGGAGCTTAAAAACACTATTAATACCATGGTGGGCCAGCTGAATTCATTCGCCTCTGAGGTAACCCGTGTGGCGCGTGAGGTGGGTACCGAAGGAAAACTGGGAGGTCAGGCGCAGGTGGAAGGTGTTGGTGGAACCTGGAAAGATTTGACGGATTCGGTAAATCAGATGGCATCGAATTTAACAGGTCAGGTACGTAATATTGCTGAGGTAACCACAGCGGTAGCAAAAGGCGATTTATCACTCCAGATTACCGTTGACGTAAAAGGAGAAATCTTAGAGCTTAAAAATACAATTAATACCATGGTGGATCAGCTTCGAGGCTTTGCTTCGGAGGTAACCCGTGTATCAAGAGAGGTAGGTACCGAAGGAAAACTGGGAGGTCAGGCGAATGTGCCCGGTGTTGCCGGAACCTGGAAAGATTTAACGGATTCGGTGAATCAAATGGCAGGAAACCTTACCGCTCAGGTACGTAACATTGCCGATGTGGCGATTGCCGTGGCCAACGGGGATATGTCCCGAAAAATTACCGTTGACGTTCGTGGGGAGATTCTGCAATTAAAGGAAACCCTGAATACGATGGTGGACCAGCTTCGTGAGTTCGCATCCGAGGTAACCCGTGTGGCCCGTGAGGTAGGAACGGAAGGAAAACTGGGAGGTCAGGCCAATGTACCGGGAGTTGCCGGAACCTGGAAGGATTTGACCGATTCGGTGAATCAGATGGCGGGTAACTTAACCACTCAGGTACGTAATATTGCCGAGGTTACAATTGCCGTGGCCAACGGAGATATGTCTAAAAAAATTACGGCCGACGTTCGTGGAGAAATTCTTCAATTAAAAGAAACCGTAAATACGATGGTGGATCAGCTTCGAAGTTTTGCTTCGGAGGTAACACGTGTATCCAGAGAGGTAGGAACAGAAGGAAAACTGGGAGGACAAGCGTTCGTACCGGGAGTTGCGGGAACCTGGAAAGATTTAACGGATTCAGTGAATCAGATGGCCTCTAACTTGACAGGTCAGGTGCGTAACATTGCCGATGTAACCAAAGCCGTAGCTAATGGTGACCTTTCCAAACAAATTACCGTTGACGTAAAAGGGGAGATTCTGGATTTGAAGAATACCTTCAACACGATGGTGGAGCAGTTGAATTCGTTTTCATCTGAGGTAACCCGTGTGGCGCGTGAAGTGGGTACGGAAGGAAAATTAGGAGGACAATCAGAAGTAAAAGGGGTTGCGGGAACCTGGAAAGATTTAACAGATTCGGTTAACCTGATGGCATCCAACTTAACGTCGCAGGTACGTGGAATTGCAAAAGTGGTAACCTCCGTAGCAAAAGGAAATCTGAAACAAAAACTATCTATTGATGCCAAAGGTGAGGTGGCGCAATTAACCGATACGATCAACGAAATGATTGATACGCTGGCAACCTTCTCCGATCAGGTAACAACCGTAGCGCGTGAGGTAGGAGCAGAAGGAAAACTGGGAGGTCAGGCCAATGTACCGGGAGCTTCCGGAACATGGAAAAACTTGACCGAAAACGTAAATCAGCTGGCAGCGAATTTGACCACGCAGGTACGTGCGATTTCTGAGGTGGCTTCTGCAGTTACACAAGGGGATTTAACGCGAACGATTGGTGTTGAAGCAAAAGGTGAAGTAGAGGCGCTTAAGGATACCATCAACCAAATGATTTCAAACCTGAAAGCAACAACCTTACGAAATCAGGAACAAGACTGGCTGAAATCGAATTTGGCTAAGTTTACCCAAATGCTTCAGGGGCAAAAAGAACTGAATTCGGTTACCAAAAAAATCCTTTCTGAATTGGCAACCGTTGTAACCGCCCAACACGGACTCTTCTATATTTTGCAGGAAGATGAGAATTTTGAGGACTCAAAACTGAACCTAATTGCGTCTTATGCCTATATCAAAAGAAAGAATTCTCCAACGCAATACGCTATGGGAGAAGGTCTTATTGGTCAGGTGGCGATAGAGAAAGAAAGAATTATTCTGAGCAATGTTCCAAAAGATTATATCAGAATCAATTCGGGTCTGGGTTCTGCCAAGCCTCAGGATGTAATTATTTTACCGGTTTTATTTGAAGGACAACTTAAAGCTGTTATTGAATTGGCTTCGCTTGATACTTTCAGTCAGACACACTTAGATTTCTTAGAAGGACTTACGGAAAGTATTGGAATTGTACTAAATACAATCGAATCGAACTCCAGAACAGAAGAACTTTTGGTACAATCACAATCGTTGGCAAGCGAGCTAAAAAGCCAACAGGAAGTACTGAAAAATACCAACGAAGAACTGGAAGAAAAAGCCTTCTTATTAGCCAATCAAAAAGAAGAAGTAGAGCTCAAAAATCAAGAAGTTGAGGTGGCCAGAAAAGCTTTGGAAGAAAAAGCAGATCAGCTGACTTTAACTTCCAAATACAAATCGGAGTTCCTGGCCAATATGTCGCATGAGCTCAGAACACCGCTTAACAGTTTGCAGATTTTAGCCAACGAATTAATCGCCAACAGAGATGGAAATCTTTCAGAAAAACAGATTCAGTTTGCCAAAACGATCAACTCTTGTGGAGACGATTTAATTCAGTTAATTAATGATATTCTGGATCTTTCGAAAATTGAATCCGGTTATATTTCTGTGGATTACAATCCAATTAGTTTTGATGAAATCAGCCGATTTGTGGAATCCACTTTTAATCCTATTGCAGAAGCCAAACATCTTCGTTTTAAAATCAGTATGGATGACGAACTTCCGGAATTGATCGAAACCGATTCACAGCGATTAAATCAAATTTTGAAAAACCTGCTGTCGAATTCATTCAAGTTTACCGAAAAAGGAGAAGTACAATTAAAAATATACAAAGCCAATAACAATTGGAAAATGGCAAATCTTAGTCTGGATAAAGCAGAAGCAGTTGTGGCTTTTGAAATTTCGGATAGCGGAATTGGAATTTCCAAAGAAAAGCAAAATATCATATTTGAAGCTTTCCAACAGGCCGAAGGTTCAACGAGCCGTAAATATGGGGGAACAGGTTTGGGATTATCCATCAGCCGTGGACTTTCAGATTTATTGGGTGGAAGTATTGAACTGGAAAGTGAAATGAATGTTGGAAGTAAATTTACGCTGTTTCTGCCTCTGCAATACGTTGATATTTCTGAAATTATAGATATTGATGTAGAAGAAGAAATAGATCTTAAAGGCCGTATCAAATCATTGCCTTCAGAGAAGTTTAACCGCTCTGATATTGATTTGTTCTTTGTAGATGAAATAGGGGATGACAGAACCGATATTAAACCCGGTGATAAAATCTTATTGATTGCAGAAGATAATCTGACCTTTGCCAAGATTATGCTCGAGCAAGCGCATATTAACGGAATTAAAGCGATTGTAACCACAAAAGGGAATGATGTGGTTGATTTTATAAATCAGTTTCATCCGCATGCGATTACCATGGATTTGAATATGCCGGATACCAGTGGCTGGAAAATTCTCGATCGCCTGAAAACCGATTTCAATTTACGACACATTCCGGTTTATATTATTTCTGGTGAAGATGAGCGAAACAAAGGCCTTAAACGCGGTGCCAGAAACTTTTTCCTGAAACCGGTTAAGAACGATTCGCTGTCGTATCTTTTTAATGATATTCACGATTTCAAAAATAAGAAGATCAAAAATCTGTTGGTTGTAGATGACAATGAACAGGAACTGAGCAGAATTGTAAATGCAGTTGATGGTGATGATATTAGAATTTCGAGTGCAACAACAGCAGCTGAAGCAGTTAAATTGATTCAGGAAAAATCATTTGATTGTATTATCTTAGATTTGGTTTTACCAGATGCAGACGGACTCGATATTATTACCGATCTGGAGAATAATATTGCCGGACAGGAAACTGCCATTATTATACATTCAGCGGCAGATGTCAATAAAAAACAGCGCTCAAGACTGAATCGATTTGCGCATAGTATCATTACGAAAAGTGCCGGTTCGATGGAAGAATTGATCGATCAGACCGCTTTGTTTATGCATCGTGTTCATAAAGAACTACCAGATGAAATGAAAGAAATCATCGAATCTTTTTACTTAAGAGAAGATGTGCTGCCGGGCAAAAAAGTATTATTGGTTGATGATGATGTGCGTAATCTTTTTGCCTTGACTACCGCTTTAGAACGATATGGATTGGACGTAATCAGCGCCGAAAGCGGTCAGGAAGCAATTGATCTTCTCAATGAGAGTAAAGATATAGATATTGTTTTGATGGATATTATGATGCCGGAAATGGACGGTTACGAAACCATGAAACGCATTCGTAAAGATGCCAGACACAAAGATCTTACCATTATTGCCGTAACAGCAAAAGCAATGAAAGGCGATAGACAGCGTTGTATAGAATCAGGGGCTTCAGATTATATGACGAAACCTGTAAACGTGGAACAATTGTCTTCGCTAATGCGTGTGTGGCTTAAATAATAATTTCATATTCATTTCAAAATAAGAATGGGAGACGCAATTAAAATCTTAATAGTCGATGACAAAAAGGAAAACCTGCTTTCGTTGCAGGTTATCCTGGCTGATCGTGGTTACCAGTTTGTTGAAGCAACATCAGGGAAAGATGCGTTGCGGATCCTGCTGAAAAACCAGGATTTTGCTATTATCCTAATGGATGTACAAATGCCTTTGATGGATGGTTTTGAAACGGCTGAAATGATTCGGCAAAGTGAAAAACTAAAACACGTTCCCATCATCTTTTTAACAGCCAATATGAACACCAATGAATACATTTTCAAAGGATATCAGTCTGGCGCTGTTGACTATATGATCAAGCCATTGTCTCCGGAAATATTGCAGGCAAAAGTGATGGTTTTCACTGAATTGTTCCGAAAAAACCAGGAATTAAGAAAGAAGGAAGAAGAAACCCACGCCCTGAACGAAATGATTTTAAAAGCTAATAAAGAACTTGCTTCTCAATACGCAGCAATTGAAAAACATGCTGATGAACTGAAAAAGAAGAACATGGAACTTGATGCGTTTACCTACATATCAAGCCATGATTTGCAGGAGCCGCTGCGTAAAATTCAGACTTTTGCCAATCTTATTATGTCTAATGAATATGCTAATTTATCGGATGATGGTAAAACGAAATTTGATCGGATTTTATACGCCTGCAACAGAATGCGAGAGCTGATTAACAGTCTGCTTACTTTTTCGAGAGCCACTCTGGTGGACAGAAGGTATGAAACAGTTGATCTGAATACCATTATTAAAGATGTAAAAGAGGCACTGCATGAAAATCTACACGAAAAAGGAGCTATGATTACAACGGATTTTCATGATACGGCTAAAGTGATTCCTTTTCAGTTTGTGCAATTAATGGAAAACCTGATTCATAATGCTATCAAATTTGCAAAAACAGAAACACCATTAGAAATTACAATAAAAAGCCGTTTGGTGAATGGACTTGATTTACAAATTGAAAACCTGTCAACAGCTGTAAATTATTGTCACATTAGTTTTGAAGATAACGGAATTGGATTTGAAGCGCAGCATAGCGAGAAAATTTTTGGTGTTTTTCAGAAATTGCACGGCAGGGATGTGTACGAAGGAACCGGAATTGGACTGGCAATAGTTAAGAAAATTGTAGAAAACCACAATGGTCATATAAATGCTGTGGGCGAGCCTATGCAGGGCGCGACCTTTAATATTTATATTCCTTATTAGGCAGAATGAGGTAATGGTATGTTTTATTCTTTAGCATAAGATTTATTCATCCATCCGTATTTTATGGATTTAGTTTAATATTTTTAAGATAAAAGATCTGATATTGAGATTTTTATAGTACTTTTAAGTTGTAATACTTTAATTTTTTATCATATGAAAAACAAGATTTTAAATGGATTATTATTAGGAAGTGTGCTGATTTCAATGTTAGCCTGTAATACTAAGAAGGAGGACGAAAAACCTGTCGTAGTAGTTGATAAAGAACAGGTAAAAAAGGAAATCCAGGCAAAAGAAGATGAATTTGCGGCAACTTACAATTCTGGTGAAGCTAAAGAAATTGGATACTATGCTGATGATGCTATAAGTTATTACCAAAACAGAAAACCTTTGGTGGGTAAGAAGGCGATTGGTGAGTTCCTGATGGCTGATTTAGGAACAAATTCTAATAAAATTTCTTTTAAAACGAATGAAGTTTTTGTTTCAAATGATGGAAATCAGGTAGTAGAAAGCGGTTCTTTTACCGTAACAGATTCCGTTAGTAAAACTGTTATTAATACCGGAAATTATCTTAGTTTATTTGAAAAAAGAAACGGTAAATATGTTTGCGTCAGAGATATGAGTGCTTCAGATATAGAGGCAAGATAAAAAGATCAAAATTCATAAAAAAAATGGACTAAAACCTAATAAGTTTTAGTCCATTTTTTTTGAAAAGAAGTATTAACGTCTTCTTCCACCGCCCCCGCTTCCAAAGCCTCCGCCACCTCGGCTGCCTCCGCTAAAGCCTCCGCTACCTCTGCTGCTGCTGCTGTTAAAACTACTTCCGCCGCTGCTTCTGGTACGGCCGGAATCAAAACTTGGACTTGATGAACGATTTGAAGTTGATGGACGATTTACGTTTGAAGATCGATCTGAAGTACCTGCTGAAGGGCGATTTACGTTCGAGGAACGATCTGAAGTACCTGCTGATGGGCGATTCACTTTTGATGAACGGTCTGAAGTACCTGCTGAAGGTCGATTAGCATTGGACCCACGATCAGATGTCCCCGCCGTTGGTCGATTGCTTGTGTTTGCACGATTACCATTGCCATTACCATATCTTCCATTTGTGCGGTTATTGTTAACGGTATTGGATCGGTTTCTTTCGTTATTATAATGATTAATCTGATTTCTGTTGTTAATAATTACAGTGTTGTTACCTCCATGATAATGTCCTCCATAATAACCGCCGTGGTGATACCAGTTGTTATGACGATAAATACCAACTGCCAACACTGTAAACGCTGCAAAATAAGGCGGATAATAGCCATAATAATACGGTGGATAATAGGGCACATAGGCAGGAGAATATACATATTGTACAATTGGAGCTGATTCTACGACAACAGTAGTGGTAGCAGGAACATTTACTGTAACAGGGTTAGAACCAACATAGGCCGGATTAGCAGTTACTGAATCACTTTTGGTTTTAGGTTCAATAATATAATTTTTGCCATAAAGATCTTCATCTCCAACTATTTGCAAAGAAACTTTTCCGTTCTTATCTTTATTTACTAATATAACAGCAACATCCTGTGTTTCTTTTTTACTAACGTTTACCTGCAGCACAAAAGTATAAGCATTGCCATCTTTTTTGGTGACGACTTTGATAAAATCTACTTTTTTGTCAAGATTTAAATCCAGGTTATTTATTCCTGTTTCTTTCTGATTTAATGACTTTTCAAACTCTTCAATTGTTTTTGATTTTTGAAAAAGATCCAGAACTGCATAAAGATCCAGATTATCGCCTGGAAGGCCTAACTCTGGTGCATCTTCTGCTGTCTGAGAAAATACAGTAGGACTAAACAAACATATTACAACCACTAAAAAGGACAATAGAGATTTTTTCATAATTATAAAGTTTAGGAAAGTATATTGCAAGTTAGTGAATATCAATTGTATAAAAAAATATTGTGTTTATTTATTTACACCTGTAATTTTGGCTGTGCAGAAAGAAAATAGTTAGTTTTTTAACGTTCTAAGAAGAGATAGTATTAAGCGTCAGGCTTAGAATTATTAAATACTGTTGCAAGAAACTAGTTTGAATAGCTAAATAATTTATTTTTGTATTAACTTAATTAATTATGGCTAAGAAAATTTTAATAGTTGATGATCATTTAGTAGTACGAAATGGGGTTGCCATGGTTTTAGAAAAGCAAATTGAAGATGTAAAGATCTCAAATGCCGAAAATTTCTTTGATGCGATTGCACTGTTAAAAGAAGAATCTTTTGATTTGATTATTTTGGACATCAATATTCCAGGAGGAAAAAGTACAGAGATGATTACTGATTTGAGAGCGATTCAGTCTGCAGTCAGGATTCTTATTTTCTCTGCCCATGAAGAAGAGCAATATGCTTTAAAGTATATTTCTGCCGGTGCTAATGGATATCTAAACAAACTTTCCAGCGAAGAAAAAATGATGTTTGCCATTAACTCTATTTTTGAATCGTCGACCTACATTTCTGCTGAACTGCTTACTAAGCTGGTTGATGCAAGGACAAGTAAAAAGGTGATAAATCCGTTAGAAGTCTTGTCTAAAAGAGAGCTTCAAATCGCACAATTGCTAATAAACGGTAATGGTAATCTTGAAATCTCGAATATGCTGGACATTCACATGTCTACTGTGAGTACCTATAAAGCCAGGGTTTTCGAAAAACTTAAAATTAATAACCTTGTAGAACTTATTAATCTTTACAAAACTTTTGAATGCTAGGCATACTCAACTATAATTTCAATAATGGTACCTTCATTAATCGAACTCGAAATATTAATATCTCCTTTGATGATAATAAGAAGTTCAATAATCATATGAAGTCCCAGATGATAATTTTTTACAATTGGATTTTTGTAAAAATCAAGATAATACTCAATGAGCTCTTTGCTCATTCCTTTTCCATTATCCATAACGGTTAAGGATAACATATTATCTTTTGTGGCACATTGCAATTCGATCTCTCCATTGTTTGTGTTTTTTGTCGCGTTATCCAAAAGATTATGAATAATAATAGATAATGCCTTCTTGTTTGTTTTGATGAAAAAATCTTGTGGAACTGTATTGATAATAACTGTATTTTCTGCTGCCGCAATATTTTCGAAAATCTGAATTTTTTCCTCAATTAAATCATGTAACGAATAGCTTTTGTCTTCAAGCTTTCTTCCTTCTATAAATATCGTCGAATATTTAATTAGGTTTTCAACATATTCATATAGTTGATCTGATGATAATTGTATCGTTTCTATTTGTCTTTTTAGTTTTTCATCTTGCTGAATATTTGCATTGTCAGACAAATGATTTAGGGAAGCGGTTAGAAATTTTAACGGGCTTTTTATATCGTGGCTGATGCTTTTTACCAAAGTTTCCTGTTGCTTAATTTCCTGCTTTAGGTTCTTTTCTGTAGTTTTTAATTTGTTTACTGTTTTGGCCAGTTTTTTGGTTTTTTTTTCAATAACCTCTTTAAGCTTTACATTCTTTAATTTTATATAATACAATCTTAAATGCCACATGAAAAACAAAAATAGTACGACCAACAGATAACAAAGAATCGTAAACCAGATCGTTTGATGGAACATCGCCGGAACAATCAGTGTAACTTTTTTATAAACGTAATTCCCTTCAAAACCAGATAATCCTCTGATTGTAAGAGTGTATTCACCTGGTGGTAATGTGGTAAAGGATATGGATTTTTCGAATCTTATTTTTTCCCAGCGACTGTAGGCTCCTTTATCCAGCTTTGCTTCCAGATTTATATTTTCGGGATTTCCATAATAAGGATAAGCAATTAGGAAACTTACCCTTTGAAAATTATTTTTCAATACAATTGTATCTTTTGGAAAAAAAGAGCTTTGATCTACAATAACCTTGTCAATATAAAATTTTCTATTAGGAAGTAAAGGCTTTATTTTATAGGGATTAAAAAATACGATACCGTTCAGAGATGGTAAAGCGATTTGACCGTTTTGAAGAATGTTTCCACAAGGCTGGCAGCCACCGTTAAATTCGTTAGTTAAAAAACCATCCTCTTTGTTGTATTGATGATAATATATAGGCGTACTCTTGTTTTTGGTATATTTTAATAATGCCATTCTGGATACCTGAAAAAGGCCTTTATTAGTTGGAATCCAGAAAAAACCTTTTTTATCTTCCACTATACAATGTGCAGAATTTAAGTAATTATGTTCATCTATTGGGAATGCAGATAATGCGCCATTTGAACAAAGGAAAAAACCTTTTTCATAAGTCGTTAACCATATTTTTTTTTCGCTGTCAATAAAAACACTTCTAATGTTTAATCCTTCACTTTTCTTTATAATTGAAAAAGTTCCTGCGTCAATTTTATATTTAAAAAGACCTTTTTCGCTCCCAAAATAAAGAGTGTTGTAATCGTATTGTGCAATATAATTGATATTGTCTTTTAAGATTTTTATAAGCTTAAGCTCTTTGTCTTTAATGCAGTATAATTTTGCATTGTTGTATTCATCCTTTTGAAGGCTAATCCAAATAGTATTATTGTCGTCTTTAAAGATGGTTTTCGGACATTGCTTTAAATCATAATTGAGGTGTTTTTTATAATTTGTTTCCTTTAAATAGCAATGCACTCCTTCTTGTCTGCCTACCCAGAAATTATTCTCGTTATCTTTGGCTATAGCTATATGTTCATTGAGTTGCATGCTTTTTAGAAAAGGAATACTATCCAGAACTTTCTTATTGTTAAAGATTAAGCCTTCAGCTGTAACAATTGTACTGTCTGTATAAGGAAAAGCAGCATAATAAATTTCTGCTGACTTGTGTACCTCTTTTTTTACAGTTTTAAAAGCAGGAAAAGTAATGATACACAAACCATTTGTGTAACTTCCTAAATATAGTTTTTGGCTTTTCTGATCATAAAAAATAGAAACAATATTGCTTTTCTCAAACTCTGCAAAGTTTACTATTGGGATTGCTGATAACCGACCAGCTGGGTTTGTTAAGAGATAAATTTTGTTTTTTGAATAAAAAAACACCTGGTGTGCAGTTATGTTCCAGTATAATTTGTGTTTAGTCTTAAAAAGTGGGGAGTTTAGTTTTCCTGAGGATTTTCCAGTATCAGAAAAACTATCATAATCACCATTATTTCTGACGTAGTAAAGTTTGTCATTAAGTACGAAGAATTTAAAAATACTCTCGCTTTTGTGGGCAATTTTATAGAGGCTCTTTCTTTTAGCATCACACAATTCTATTTTTTCTGTATCAACAAAAAAAAGATTCCCGTTGGGCATTCTAAAATAATAAGCTTCACGGGGATTTATCGTATTGTGTGAAGGTAATCCGTCATGATAGAAAAAACGCTGACCATTTCGGGTAATGTTATAGGCCGGACTTCCTTTTCTGATGATTTTAATCTTCCTTTGATTAATAAGGACAAGCTCCTTTTTTTCGGTATTAAAACAGTACAGACTATCTTTTTGTACGTTTCCTAAAATTTCGGTAAAGCGACATTCCTTTAAATCAGTATTAGAAGAATTAAAAGTTAAGAAAGTATCGCCATCGTAGCGAACAAGACCATTTTCGGTCGTTATCCAGATAAAATTGTATTTCCCCTGTACAATAGCTTTTACACTACTTTGAGGTAGTTCATTGTTGTCTGCGGTATACCATCTTGCGGTGTAATTTTCCTGACAAGTTGCTTTAACTGCTGTGAGCAGTAATAAAAGACAGCAACAGCGGAAGGATGTAAGCAACGTCATTTTTGACATCGGACTGGTTTTAGACACACACACAAACTTAGTAAACATTATTCATTATTTTAAACTTGTAGTTTTAAATCTACATGGTTGTAGGCTTATTGAGACAACTTCTAAGAAGTACTCAATGTTTGATCCTGTTATATTTGTTCAAAAACGCAGTTTTAAAACGCTTGTATTAAAAAAAACAGAAATAAATTCGGTATTTTAATCGAGATAAGATTAGTAGAAAAAAGAGATTATGAAAATAGGTATTATAGGAGCTTGTAATATGACTTTGGATATAGCTACCAGAGCAGCAAAATCGGGGTACGAAGTATTAATTAGTCATCCCAGATGTCTTAAAAGTTTAAGGCCTGTTGTAGAAAAAATGGGGGATAAGGTAAAATTAGTTACTAAAGATAAAGCGGTAAAAGCTAAAATGATCGTACTATTTGTAACTAGGGAAGAACTGAATGGATTTTTTGATGGTCTGCCCGATATGTCAGAAAAAATACTATTGCACACCAATAATCCTTTTTTTAATACTGAAAGTCTTTTGTCTCCAATTGCAGAGGTAAAATCTTCAAGTGAAATTATAACTTCACTATTACCGAGTGCACATGTGGTTAAAATTTTCAATGTACTGCAGCCGGATGCTATTTTATCGAAATGTCAAAGTCAAAGCGGAAACGAAATATTCTATATGGGAACCAATCAGGAAGCGAAAAATAAAGTAAAAAGTTTTTTTAAAACCATAAACCTATCAGCTTGTGATCTAGACGAATTATGCTCGGCAGGGCAATGCTAAGATTTAAATTGATCTTATAAAAAAGTACTTCCAGGTTGTCGTTTTGTAACTATCTTCAGGAAAAAAAACATAATGGCAACAAGGAAGAAAATTACATTTTAAAAAGATTTGCAATAATTATATAGGTTTCAAAAAGAGGCAGCTTTTAAATATGTTTTTTTCAAAGCTTAAAATCGGGATTTGTATAATTAGCATTATTTCTTCCTTTAAATTCTTTAGAATTCTACTTAAAATAAGGTGTACCATTCAACATGTAATCTTTTAGCTTACATGATTGTATCATATAATAATATAATTGAGTTAGCTTTGTGCAATAGTTTTTATCTATTGTGGTAAATTAATTTAATAAGCATCTTTCGCTTTACTTTTTTATTTTGTTTGTAAATTAGTCTGATAATAAATTGATTAAGATTAAGAAAACAAAAAAATAAAATTGTAATTATGGACAACCAATCAAATGACATTAGCAAATGCCCTTTTCATAATGGGAGCATGGACAAAGTAGCAGCTACAGGCACAAAAAATCGTGATTGGTGGCCAAAACAATTAAAGGTAAATATTCTGCGACAAAATTCTCCATTATCAGACCCGATGGGAGAAAATTTTAATTATGCTGAAGCCTTTAAAAGCCTTGATCTGGAAGCATTAAAAAAGGACTTACATGCACTTATGACTGATTCGCAAGAATGGTGGCCGGCAGATTTTGGTCATTATGGAGGTTTATTTATAAGAATGGCATGGCATAGTGCCGGAACTTATAGAGTACAAGATGGTCGCGGTGGAGCAGGTGCAGGACAACAACGTTTTGCCCCACTTAACAGCTGGCCGGATAATGTGAGTCTTGATAAAGCAAGAAGATTATTATGGCCAATTAAACAAAAATACGGTAGAAAAATTTCCTGGGCCGATTTGATGATCCTGACAGGAAATATCGCTTTGGAATCTATGGGCTTTAAAACTTTTGGTTTCGCCGGAGGAAGAGCCGATGTTTGGGAACCGGATGAGGCTGTTTACTGGGGTTCTGAAACTACATGGTTAGGCGGAGATGAACGTTACAAAGACGGTTCTGAAGGTGTGCCGAAAGATCATGGTGTTGTTTCATCTGATGATAATGCGGATGGTGATATTCATACAAGAAACTTAGAAAAACCACTTGCTGCTGTGCAAATGGGACTTATATATGTAAACCCGGAAGGTCCAGACGGTAATCCGGATCCTATTGCTGCTGCTAAAGATATCAGAGATACTTTTGGTCGTATGGCTATGAACGACGAAGAAACGGTTGCCTTAATTGCAGGCGGACATACATTTGGTAAAACACACGGAGCCGCTTCTTCTGATCACGTAGCAGAAGAACCGGAAGCTGCAGGTTTAGAACTACAAGGTTTTGGATGGAAAAACAGCTATGGTTCCGGTAAAGGTTCAGACGCTATTACAAGCGGACTTGAAGTTACCTGGACAAAAACACCAACACAATGGAGTAATAACTTCTTTGAAAACTTGTTTGGTTTTGAATGGGAACTTTCTAAAAGTCCTGCCGGTGCGCATCAATGGGTAGCCAAAAATGCAGAACCAATTATTCCGGATGCTTTTGATAGTTCTAAAAAGCATTTACCAACAATGCTTACAACCGATTTATCATTGCGCTTAGATCCTGAGTACGAAAAAATTTCAAGACGTTTTCTTGAAAATCCTGACCAGTTTGCAGCTGCCTTTTCACGTGCGTGGTTTAAATTGACACATCGCGATATGGGACCTGTTTCGCTTTATTTAGGAGCCGATGTTCCGAAGGAAGAGTTGTTGTGGCAGGATCCAATTCCGGCAGTAAATCACGAACTTATAAATGCGAATGATATTGAGCAATTAAAAGGAAAAATTCTGAATTCAGGATTAAGTATTTCTCAATTTGTTTCAACTGCGTGGGCTTCAGCTTCTACTTTTAGAGGATCTGATAAACGTGGAGGTGCTAATGGAGCACGTATAAGACTGGCTCCTCAAAAAGACTGGGCAGTAAATAATCCGGCTCAGCTGAAAACTGTTTTAGATAAGCTTGAAAGTATTCAGGCAGAATTTAATGCGGCTCAAGGTGGTGGAAAAAAAGTTTCACTGGCAGATTTAATTGTTTTAGCTGGTTCAGCAGGAATAGAGAAAGCGGCTGCAGCTGCCGGAAGTTCTGTTACTGTACCTTTTACTCCGGGACGTATGGATGCCTCTGCAGAGCAAACAGATGTTGAATCTGTTGGCTATTTAGAGCCTAAAACAGATGGATTCCGTAATTACAGAAGAACAAAATCAGCTGTTGCAACGGAGGAATTACTTATTGATAAAGCGCAGTTGTTAACGCTTACAGCGCCAGAGTTGACTGTGCTTTTAGGTGGATTACGTGTATTGGATATCAATGCGGACGGCTCTAAAAATGGCGTATTTACAAATCGTCCGGGTCAGCTTACAAATGATTTCTTTGTAAACTTACTGGATATGAATACGCAGTGGCAATCAGTTTCTAACGATAAAGAGCTTTATGCAGGAAACGATCGTTCAACTGGTCAGCCAAAATGGATTGGTACACGTGCCGATCTTGTTTTTGGATCTAATGCAGAATTAAGAGCGCTTGCTGAAGTTTACGCTAGCAGCGATGCGCAGGAGAAATTTGTAAAAGACTTTGTTGCCACATGGAATAAAGTAATGAACCTGGATCGATTCGATTTAAAGAAATAATTTCGATTTAAAGAAATAATTTCTTTTCAATAGAATAAAAAATGAAAGAGGAGCCATGGTGGCTCCTCTTTATATTTATAGGCTTAAAATTAAACTGCTTTTATCTTTGTTTTTTTTCTTTTTTTTCTTCTTTTTCAACCAAATAATAAACCCGGTTACAGGTAAACTGGCTGCAATTAAACTGGCTAAGAAGGCAATTATTTTTCCAAAAATACCAAAGATTTTTCCGGTATGAAGATCGTAGTTACTAGCTTCGATAATATCAACAGTATTAAAATCCTTATATAATTTATAACGAAGCAATTGCCCCGTTGAAGCATCAAAGAAAAAGGTATTTTGTTTTCTGGACCATTGGTACGGATATAACATTCTCAATCTAAGACCTCCGTCTTTTCTTATTGACAAGGTTACTGTATTGGCTCCGGGATATTCTTTTATGGCAGTTGTGTAAATTCGATCATACAGTAGGGCTAAAGGTTCTTCTTTTGAAATTGCTTTTGACTCTACTTTTATGCCTTCAGAAACCTCACTTCCAGTTAAGAATGCAGCTGCATTTTTTACGCCTTTAAAAGCAAAAAACAAACCGGTGAGGGCAATAACAATCAGAAAAAAAGAAGCATAAAATCCTAATACATTATGTACATCGTAGTTAACACGTTTAAATGTTCCTTTCCATTTAATTGTCAAAGCTTGTTTTATCGCTTTAATCCTTACTGGAAACCATAATATTAGTCCGGTAAGTAACATGAGGGTGAAAATAACCACAGACCATTTCTGAATAAAGCTTCCGGTGTCACCTAAAAGCAAAGAAGTATGAAGCTTTCTGACGGTAGTTAACCAATCCTGAGTGTCAGTCGAAATTAAAGTACCATCATAAGGATTAAAATAATATATTTTCTTTTTTGTAGAAAGTTCGACAGCGGCATTAGAAGCTTTTTGATCTACTTTGATTGAAGTAATTTTTTGATCCGGTTCTGCTTTTTGAAAATTGAGGACAATTTTATCAACGCCTGCAAAGGGCTTTTCCTGAATTGGTACAAGTAATTCTTCTTTTTTGCTCAAGCCTCTTATTTCTTCCTCAAAGACATAAATACAGCCAGTAATACTAATTATAAAAACAATTATTCCGGTTGCCAAACCTAACCATAAATGGACCTGGCGTGCTATATTTTTAATTTGTTTCTGATTCATTTTATAAAGCGTATACTAAAATTAGAGGCTGTTTTTTGAAAAGTTTTTCAAACAAGCTGCGCAAATGTAGATGTATTTTAGAAACATTCCAAATAACAGGTGTTACAAATCAAGTAGTTTAGGTACTTGTTAGTTTAAAATTTATAGCCGAATTTATTTTGAAAAAATAGCAATTTGCTGTTGATATATTTAGAAATATATTGTTCTTTTGCGCTCAATTTAGAATCAGTTTAAATAAATATAAATATGAGGACAGTAATACTTTCAATTTCAGGTTATATACAAGCACTAACTAAAAGAATAGCAGGTTTATCGTTGACATCAGCATTTTTATTGATGCTTTTGTTTTTTAATTCCAGTGTACAGGGGCAAACAACCGCAAGCGGTTCCATTTCAGGTAGTGTGATTACTAATGATGGAAATGCCAGTCAGGGTGTAATCGTGAAATTAATAGAGATTAATAAAAACGCAGTTACCAATTCGGCTGGAAATTTCGAATTTAAAAAAGTACCATTCGGAAAATATACTTTAGAAGTTACGATGACTGGTTATGAATCATCTCTCGAAAGTACCGAGATTACAGAGCAGAACCCAGCTGTTTCTATTGACATCAAAGTAAATTCTTCTATTCAAAATCTGGAAGATGTAGTAATTCGTACAGGAGGAAATCGTTTTGCTAAAAAAGAAAGTTTTGACGTTGCCAAAATGCCTTTAAAGAACATTGAAAACTCTCAGGTTTACATAGTAGTAAGTAAGGAATTAATGAAAGAGCAGGTAGTTACTGACTACAATAGTGCTTTTAAAAATGTACCGGGAGCTGGTATCGCCGAAGTAAGAAATCAAGGCCGAACCACTTCTATTTCAAGAGGTTTTCCAACTCCACAAGTAGTTAGAAACGGTGTTGGAAGTTTTACTTACACCACAATTGATCCTTCCAATTTAGAGCGTATAGAGGTTATCAAAGGACCATCTGCAACACTTTTCGGAAGTACATTATCTTCATTTGGTGGATTATTTAATCGTGTGACCAAAAAACCTTTCGATACTTTTAAAGGAGAAGTTTCGTATTCAGCAGCAAGTTGGGATTTGAACCGTCTGACTTTTGATGTGAATACACCTTTAAACGAAGATAAAACAGCTTTGTTGCGAATCAATACGGCTTTGCATAGTGAAAGAAGTTTTCAGGATGCCGGATTCAATAAAAACTTCTCAATTGCTCCAAGTTTCTCTTATGCAATCAATGACAGATTAAGTCTTTTAATTGACATAGAATTCAGCATGTACAAAGCAACGTCGCCAACGAGACTTGCGCCTTTCGTGGTAGCAAACACAGAAAGCAGTATTGAGGAACTTGATATGCCTTATAAATTATCTTTCGCTAATAATACCATCAATTACACAAGTCAACAATACAATATTTTTGCACAGTTAAAATATAAAATGTCAGATAGTTGGGATTCTCAAACTATTTTGTCAAGAACAAGATCATCCTCTGATGGTTATGTGGTGGCTTTGCAAATGAGGTCGCCTACAACAATAAGACAACAGGTAACCTATCAGGAATCACCCTTCTATGGAACAGATATCCAGCAAAATTTTATTGGAAAATTCAACATTGGCCAACTTAAAAATAGAGTAGTAGCCGGTCTTGATTTCTACAGTCTGCGTGCTACCCGAAACGATGCCATCGTTAATATGCCTGCAATGGATTATAAAAAACCTGGCGACGCTTATAATGATTTTAATATTCAAAAAGTACAGCCAATGTTTGCCGGCGCTACTTTTAATAACTACGTTTCTACTGATGAAGATACGTACAGCGCCTACGTTTCTGATGTTTTAAATGTAACAGATAAATTATTAGTAATGGGTGGAATTCGTCTGGATAAATATGAAAATCATGGAACCTATTATCCTAGCAAAGATTCTATTGCCGGAAATTACAATCAAACCGCTTTCTCTCCAAAATTTGGAGTAGTTTACCAAATCGTGAAAGATAAAATTGCAGCTTTTGGTAACTACATGAATGGTTTTAGTAATGTTTCAGGTTCTGATTTTTATGGAAATACATTCAAACCAAATCAGGCCAATCAATGGGAAGGTGGTTTTAAATTTGATCTTAGTAAAATATCAGCTACCTTAAGCTATTATGATATTGCCGTTACAAATATAACACGTGACGATCCTGATCATGCTAACTTTTCAATTCAGGACGGAACTCAGATCAGCAGAGGTTTTGAAGCCGAGTTAATAGCCAATCCAATTTCGGGATTAAACATTGTCGCAGGTTATACGTACAATGATAGTAAATACGAAAAGAGTAATGCAAGTGTTCAGGGATTACGACCAACAACCGCAGGATCACCTCAAACTGCAAATTTATGGGCAAGTTACAGGCTTGTTACGGGTAGTGCCCAAGGTTTAGGAATTGGTTTTGGAGGTATTTACGGAAGCGAATATTATCAGACCAATACAACAACTTTCAAATTTTCAATTCCGGCTTATACCGTTTTGGATGCTTCACTTTTTTACGATCAGCCAAAATATAGAATTGGCCTTAAAGTGGACAACTTAACCAATGAAAAATATTGGTCTTACAGACTTGCAGCTCAAAACCCAACACGTGTTACTGCTAATATAACATTTAAGTTCTAAGTAACTTTGCTACAAAAAAAGGGATTGTTTCATAGGAGACAATCCCTTTTTTAGTTTAAGAATTTGAATAACATTTTAAAATGCTTATTGTTCCTCTTCCTCATCATCCGGTTCGGCTTTATTGGCGCTATATTCGTCTAAAGTTCTTCGGTTCGGATCATTTTTGTCACTTAAATCTCTTTCGGCATCAATGGTTCGATTGCTGTTTTTTTGAAGATTAATATCATCATTATCATCGAGATTTTGCCCGTCTGAATTATCAGTATTATAAGGCTCTCTGTCTTTGTAACTATTCTGATGCTGATTAATTGCCGGATCTTTATTTTCCATTGTTTCAGAAGTAATCGCTTCATTATCTGATCTGCTGTTTCTGTGGTTTGAAGTATTCATAATAATAAGATTTAATAATTAATACTTACAAAGCTAGTAACCAAAAACAGAAATAGGTTATAAGTTTTTGATTTGCAATTGTATTATTATCAGTTGTATATAATTTTAATTTGCCTGTTTTTAAGAAGAAAAAGGATAAGCAGCCATAATTAAATAAGTAATTATAATAATACTCATCAGAAAAATAACAACGGTCAGAACTGTTATTAGTAAGGTAGAATATAAGTATTCGCCTTTTTGCAGCAGTTTGTGCGTTTGTCGGTATTTCCAATACGATAAAAAAATGGTAACGGCACCTGTAAGGACTAATGCTATACCTATAATTATGGTTAAACCATTTTTAGGAATATTGGTTTCACGAAAAAAACTGGCTGGTAATTGATTCACAAACAGTGAAAATTTTACGATTACAAAACCAAAAACCATTATTCCGATGCCAGTTCGAACCCATGAAAGAAAAGTTCTTTCATTAGACATTTGTTCGTTGATCATTTTTTTATTATTCTCCATTGTGTTCAATGTATATCTTTAAATTATAATAACAAAAGGGAAAAACCTGTAAAGAATCTCTCTTTACAGGTTTTGTTTTTTTATGTATTTGAAATCAGTTAAACAGATTCTATATAGGTTTTGAAATTTATAATATCATCTTTTACCAGTTTTTCAAAATACGGATTAAGCAATTTTGCAGCGCCTTCTCCAGCAACTCCGAGCGGTGCGTGATAAGAAATGGTTACAATGATTTCCGTATTTTTTCCGCTTGGTCTAAAGACAACTTTTCCCGCATTTTTTATGGACGATTCCGGAAGAGAATTCCAACTGATTAATCTTTCTTTTTCATCTTTTACAATTTCGGCTTTCCAGGTTAATTTGCCTATTCCGGCCGGCCCTTTTGCTGTCCATTTAGAGGTAGTGTAAGTCAGCGGTTTTACAGATTCCAGATGGTTCATGAATTTTGGAAAATTTTCGAAATCGCGCCAAAAATTATATACCTCGCTTATAGGTTTATTTATGATACTATTCACTCGAATGTTTACATTTGAAGCCTTATCGTTTTTAAGGTGATCTACAGCATCGTACACCGGGCAGTATCCTGAAAGCCCGCGTAAAAGCATTGCGCCTCCTGAACCTATTTGTGTGATATTCTTATCTTCTTTTGATAATCCTTTATACAATAGATATCCGCCGCTGGTTACCATTAAAAATCTTTCCAGAGCTGAAACGTTTGTTTTAAGTTTTGAAGTTCCTGAATTAGAAACTTTTTTCTGAGATGTTGTGGCTGTTTCCATAATTCTATATTTTTATTGATGTGCAATTGTTAGGAGATTAAAATTAAGCTCTTTAAGCTGTTTTTCTTTTACACGATTAATCCTGATTATTACAGAATTAAGCTTGATAGAAAGGAAGTTTTTCGGCTTTAAAACTTAGCAATAATTTGTTTTGTTATAATTCTTATACTGAAGCTTATGTAGAGATTTTCAATCAGAAAGGCTTCTCTTTTTGTGTGGAGTTATGTGTTTTTTGTTTGATATGAATTTTATGTAAATCGATTTGCGCCGGGCCATTGATAACAGATCCGTCTGTCGAGAATCGGGAACCATGACAAGGACAGTCAAAAGATTTTTCATCAGCATTCCAGTTTACAATACAGCCCAAATGAGGACAGACTGCAGAAAATGCTTTTAAAGAGTTATCATAATCCCGGTAAACGGCAATTCTCTTTAATCCGTATGAAATTACGCCGCCTTCTCCAGCTGCTAAATCGGATGTATTTTTTAAGTCAGATGTTGTAATCCAGTCTACATATTGCGAAGCCATATTGCTTATTTCTTTTGCAAAATCAACGGCTATTTTAAGGGTAATGCGTGAAGGGTTGTATAAATCTTCGTATTTATTTTTAATGCCCGCTATGCTATCACAAATAATAATAGCGCCAATTGTGGCATGTGTCATACCATTTCCGGAATCTCCGGTAATAATATAGATGTTTTGATCTCCGGGGTTTTTCCCCATAAATCCTAAAGAATCTACTGGTTCCATTACCTGTCCTGACCATCTGTAAGTCAAATCATTGTCCAGCATTGGGAAATAATTTCGTGTCCAGGCTTCTAGTCGGTCATAACGTTCAGCGGCTGATATTCCGTCTTCATCGGCCTGACCCGTTTTATGATCTTCTCCACCGGCAATTAATAAATCGTATTTGTCATCATAATTTTCCAAACGAACATAATGATAAGGCTGCGAAACCCATTTTGATTTCTGATCGCCGGTATCCCACCAAAGCGCGTAGGGAAGTTTCTCTTTCGGAATTTTACCTGCAATAACATAAGTTCGATACGCATGTTGTTTGGTGTGCATGGTGAGGACATCATTTACAGGACTGTTTGTAGCAACTACAATATGTTGTGCAGAAAACGTATAGCCGTTTACCTTTGCGCCTTTTTTAGTAATATCTTCTGCATGGGCTTCGGTATATATAATGCCTCCTAAAGAAGTAATAGCTTCAGTAAGACCTTTTAAATAATGCAAAATGTGAAATTGTGCCTGATTCGCAAAAGCCAGACATCTTTTATTTTCGGCATTAGCCAATCCGGGAACGGATTCTAAAATGGAAGTTTTTAATCCCGCTTTTTGTGTGACATGAAATTCCTTGTCCAGATTTTCTTTTTTATCAGAAGGATGAAGAAACAAATAACCATTTACTCTTTTAAAGGAACAATCGATATTTAATTCGGTCACTATTTTTTCAATTTCATCGATGGCTTCCGTATGGCTTTCGGCTGCAAGTTTGGCTGCATTTTCTCCAAATATTTTTTCAAGAAAATAATATCGGTCGTCTAAAGCGCAGGTTAAATGGGCTGTTGTACGTCCGGTTTCGCCACTGCCAATAAAACCATCTTCGACCAGAACAACTTTTTTTCCGGCCTTTAGTAATTTATAAGCCGTAGTTAAACCCGCAATTCCGCCACCAATAATAAGTACTTCAGTTTCTATATCATGATCTGGTTTATTACAGGAGATAATTTGTGTAGAATCAATCCAAAACGAAACATTATCGCCTGAAGTAATACTGGAGCTTTTTAAAGTATTGTTTGAATCATTCATAACACTAAAATTTAAAGTTTGCAATTAGTTGGAATTGAGGCTTTTCTAATAGATTTACTTGTATTAGAAGATATCAAAGCTACTATGTAAAAACGTTGTATGCTTACAATTTTAAGTGTAAATTTTATATGATTGCCATTGAGCTGAAGATCAGATTAATCTTTTTGCAATTCTTTCTCTATTTTTTGATAATCTTCTTTTTTGATAGGAATGTATTTGGCATTTTTAGTATTCTCAACACCTTCAAAAAAGTAACGGACATCTGTATTTAAGGATTGTATCAACTCAATTAGAACGGGTAGGGACGGAATAGTTCTTCCGTTTTCGATTCTCGAAATTAGTCCATTGCTAACGCCGGATCTGTTGGCAACTTCATGAATGGTTAGTGAATTTTTCTTTCTAATTTCTTTTAATCTTTTTCCAATACCATTAAAAAATCTTCCAGTTTGAATTGTAAATATAGTATAACCAGCACTAAAACTTTTTAAGAAATGAGCGGAGGAGAAATATATTATCTAAAAACTATAATTGATTCCTGGTAATTGTGCTCTAAACGAATATATACTTTGAAAGCCGTGATCTACTGAAAATAAAGCAATCAATTTTAGTAGTTAAAAACAGCTTTTAGAGGCTAAATAAAAAGAGAAACTTGAAACATAAACACAATATTAATAAATTATTAAATGAATGAATCGCAAAATTATCAATAACCGTTTATCTTACTTTTGTAAGGCTCTTCTTTAACAATTTAAAATTGCATTATGAGTTCTAATTTGGTATTAAGGTTACGAGAGGGAGATGATTCCTGTTTTAAAGAAATCTACGATTTATATCATTTTAAAGTATTTTGTTTTGTAAAAAAATATACTGCACAGCTCGCAGATTCAGAAGATGTAACGCAAAATGTTTTTATTCATCTTTGGAAATACAGGGCAAAATTAGATCCAAATATTGAGTTGGAAGCCATTTTATTTAAAAGCTCAAAGCAAGAAATTTCAAAATGGTATAAGAAGCAAAACAGGATTTTCTCGGTAGAAAATGAGCAATTGATTAAAGAACTTGATTCTCCGTCAGAATCAGACGAAAGTATAAATTTAAAGCTCGAAAAAATCCAATATCTTCTTGATAAAGTTCCTGAAAAAAGAAGAAAGATATTTCACCTCCATAAGTTTGAAGACCTTAGTTACAAAGAGATTGCAGCAGAAATGGATATGTCTCCAAGTGCCGTTGCTAATCAAATTTCAAAAACATTACAATACCTCAAAAAAAATTCGGTAAAAAACCATGAACTCTATTGGTTTACGCTGTTTTTTATTAGTCAGTCGGATGTATTTATAAGTTAAAAAATTTGTCGCTTATTAAGAAATAGTTAAGCCTGATACCTACCCGTGATATTTGAAGTCTTAGAAATCTAATGTACTAAATGGCGATAAACAACTGTGTTTTCTCCAACTATTAAATTTAATTTAAATGAAGTCAAATAGATTTAGAGACGAATGGGATGCAATACCCAATCATGGATTTCTTCCATCAGAAGTTAGATTGCGTATGTGGAGCAACATTCGAAAAAGCACTACTGATAAGTACAAAAATTATTATAAGTGGGCTGCTGCTGCTTGTGCCGTAATTGCATTGTCGATAACAGGCCATCAGTTTCTTTCGTCTCCTGATGCAGCCGTAAATAAGATTGCTTCCATTAGAACATTTAATAAAGATGTCCGTCTTTTATGTTTGCCGGACGGAACGAGGGTTTGGTTAAATGAAGATACGGAAATAGAGTATCCATTGCATTTTTCAAAAAACGAAAGAACGATTACTTTAAAAGGAGAAGCTTTTTTTGAGGTAAAACGAAATACTACAAGACCTTTTATTATTACTTCGGGACCTATTAAAACAACTGTTCTTGGAACTTCATTTAATATTAAAGCTTACGGTAATAAACAATCCGAAGTTAACGTAAGGACTGGTAAAGTAAAAGTGGAAGGCGCACAGAACACGGTTTTTCTGATAAGAGGTGATAAAGCAGTTTATAGTACTGAAACGTTAACGGTAAATAAGAACAAAACAAAAATATTGGAACCGGACTGGAAAAAGGTGCTGATTTATGTTGATGGTCTAACACTTGAAGAAGTAGTAGCAAAGCTAAAAAAAGAGCATTCATTTTCTGTAAATTATTTAGAAGACGATCTGAAAAATCTGAAAATCCAGGGAACCCTTGATACCAGACAAGGCTTTTATGAGATGCTTCAAACTATTGCTTTTGCATTGGAAATAAAAATAAGACCCACCGGAAATAATACTTATCTGATTAGTCGGTAAGGAATTTACCTATTTCAAAAATACATTTTAATCATAATGATGATAGCGAGTTTCAAATTTTTGCAAAAAAGTTTGACAGAGCTGTTATGCAATTGTTCGAATACAAAAATGAAATTATATCAAAAATTAACATATTAAAACAAATTCTAATTAAACTAATATTTATCAATTATGAACAATGATTCTTCCAGGCAATTTATAACTGCCTTCTGGATTTTGCTTTTCGGATTATTTCTGGGAACAAGTACAATTTATTCGCAAAACGGAACCGTATCGGTTGACTTTAAAAATTCTTCGCCACAAAAAATAATTGATAATTTAAAAACTCAGACTCCGTATCAGTTTGTTTATCAGAAAGATTTGGACTTAAGCACTCCTTTAGTAACATTAAAAAAAGACAATGTTTCGATTGATGAGATTTTAGAAGATTTACAAAATCTGACAAACTTAAATTTCAAAAGAACCGAAAACAATATTGCGGTGAAGCTAAATGATGCTGTCAAAAAAAAAAAGAATGGGAAAATTATCGGAAAGGTAGTTGACAGCAACGGACTTTCGTTACCAGGTGTAAATATAAAAGTGACTGAACTGAGTTTAGGCGCACAGTCTGACATTGATGGTAATTATGTTTTAGAACTGGAACCAGGAGAATATACGATTGAGATTAGTGCTATTTCTTTTCAAACACAAAAAATCACGGGTGTTAAGGTGTTGGAAGGCGGCGAAACTCCGCTTGTAGTTTCTTTAAAAGAAGATGCGCAATCACTGAATGAAGTTATCATTATTCAGGATTACAAAAAAGCCACAGCTTCGGTTGAAGGTTTGTTGTTACAGCAAAAAAAAGCAGCCCAGTTTTCTGATGGTATTTCGGCAGAGCAAATTGCCAGAACTCCGGACAGAGATGTAGCAAGTTCATTAAAACGTATTACAGGCGTAACGACAATTGGCGATAAATATGTTGTGGTACGTTCTATGGCCGAGAGATGGAATCAGGCGGTTATGGACGGAATTGCATTGCCAAGTACAGATGCTTATCAGCAGAATTTCTCTTTTGATATTATTCCGACTTCTATAGTCGAAAGTATTGTGGTGAGCAAATCTGCGACGCCGGATATGTACGCCAATTTTGCCGGAGGATATGTTGAAGTTAAGACGATGGATATTCCTAAAGAAAACTTTACCAATTTTTCTATTAGTAATTCTTATAATAGCAAAAGTGCTTTTAAAGAGCGATTAACCAGGCAGGAAGGCGATTATGATTATTGGGGATTTGATGACGGACGACGTGATTATCCGAACAATCTTGTATCACTAGATATACCAAAAACTGAAGCAACATCTGGTCTTTTTATTCAACAGTCTAAAGAGTTTACAGAGGATAATTTTTCTACCTATAAAACGTATGGTGCTCCCGGAACAACCTTGCAATTTGGTATAGGAAGAACTTATAAATTGAAAGACAATAATAAATGGGGATTTGTTGGTTCTTTAATTTTTAAGAATACGCAGGAAAAACTTGAAATTGAGCATACGGAAAGAAATAATAAAAGTAATACGGAATTTTCTGAAGAGAATGATAAAAGTGCATATTCAACTTTTACAAAGTATGGATTTAAAAATTCAGGAGCCAATTACAATTATAATTCAACTTTGGGCGGTATGTTTAATGCCGGTATTCAATTGGGTAATCATAAAATTACAATGCGTAATACGGTTATGCATATTTATAACAATCAATTGACCCAAATTACAGGCTGGGAAAATGACGATAGTACAGCAGAGATTTTAGATGGCAGCAGACTTGCAAATATTAAAGAGTCTAATTATCCTGTTTACACGACTTTTATCCAGAATAAAATTGAAGGGAACCACAAATTCGATAACCTTGAAGTTAATTGGTATGGAGCCTATGGAAATGTAGCAAAAGATACTAAAGACGCAACATTTGTAGATATTGGAAGGGCAAAAGTAGGTGATGATATAATAACGGCTTATAGTGTTTATAACGCTGAAACCAGATTTCCGTTTAGCCGAAGCAATTTTACTAATGATGAGGCCGATTATAACTGGGCCATTAATTTCAAATACACTTTTAATTTTGGTGATTCTTTTACAAATGATCTTAAAGGAGGCTATTTTGGAACTTACAAAAGAGCAACAAATCAGCAGCAATCCGTTAAGTTAGTAACAGTTGGTCAGCCAACTGAGCGCGCTGTTATTTATGAACCGCTTTCTGAATTTTTAGACGGATCAAATTATTATTGGGGAGGTTTTGGATGGCAGAATTATGGTGTCTACGGTAATAAGTATGAAGGTGATGTAAAAATACATTCCCCATTTTTAATGCTCGATGATAAAATTGGCCGATACGTAAGGTTAGTTTGGGGAGTAAGAGCCGAAAGTTACATTTATACAGAAATACAAAGTCAGACTGAAACTCCTGATGGTTTAGCAAAAGACCAGGGGAATGATAAAGTTTGGCAATTTCTGCCATCGGCAAGTTTAATTATTAGTCCAACTAATAAAATGAATATTAGATTGGGGTATAATAAATCTGTTTTGCGTCCACAATTTGCAGAGCGTTTGGGTATTCCTTATTACGATCCAATTCGTTCGGCCAAAGTCTACAATTACTCAAATGGATTGGTTTCCAGTGTAGCTAATAATTATGATTTTAAAGTAGAATGGTTTCCATCCGGTGGTGAGATTTTGTCTTTTGGTATTTATCATAAAGACATTGATGACCCAATCGAATCTGTTGGTTTCCGAAATCCTTCAGGCGGAAGAGATATCTACAATCTGAACTCAAACAATGCTAAACTTTGGGGAGTTGAATTTGAGTTTTATAAAAGTCTTTCTTTCTTAGGCGAAGGCGAAATTTTGAAAGATCTGTTTGTTTATGGCAACGCTTCTTTCAATGATACAAAAGTAACCTCTTATGTTAATATTGATGGAACCGGAGGACTTTATGAAGCCAATAGGCCTTTGTACGGGCAATCACCTTATACTTACAATCTTGGTTTAGATTATGTAGGTGACCGTTTTGGTTTTAGTCTTAGACATAATGCACTGGGAGATCAATATATACTGGTAGGATTTGAATATGCGGCCGAAGAAATCCGCAGACCATACGCGATAACGGATGCTCAGGTAAGTTACAGATTTTTTAAGGAGAAAAATTTGGAATTAAAATGCAGCATGAAAAACATCTTTGATGCAGGCATCGAAACTTATAATAACACTAATAGTTATAGTAAGACTACGGATGTTCCCTATGGGTCAAATCCAAGAGAACGATATAGTCTGGGAGCAGGAGCAACAGATAAGTACGATGAAGATATTGATCAGGTGGTATTTAAAGCCTGGAGCGGAAGAACTATAAGTGTATCTCTTAATTATAGGTTTTAGTAGAGAATCCAGAAATTTAATTTGTTCTCCTGATGGATATTAAGAAACCGTTAACAAAAAAAACAGACATGATTTTTTGCTTTTTCAAAAGCTAATATCTAATAGTAATACACAAGACATTTTGTGTTTAGAGAGATAAATTTAAAATGCTTGTGTTTGTAAGGATTCTACTTTAAGTAAATCTCAAACAGTTCTTTGATAAATTTTAAACAGATAAAGTAAAGGTTGCAGATATTCGGAATCTTCAATAAAAAAGCCAATTTGTAAGTAATGGCATCGGGTTTATCATATCCATAAACATCTAGCTTTTTATGTATTCTAAAATTTAAATGAGAATTTGAACCTGATCCTTTCATTAAACAAAATCCTAATAATGAAAGATGGAGTAGGCGTAAACCTCCGGTGGTAAAGCGGAATCGTTTATAGAAAAGAAGTATTTACCAAAAACGAGAAAGACCTAAGGAAAGGAATTTTGCTGCCCTCTCCAAAGGCCTAGTTTAATAGCAGCAAATATAGAAATAATTAAATTATTATGAAAAACTTTTTTTTATTTGCAATTGTAGCTCTGCTTGTGAGCTCTTGCCAAAATGATGATTCTTCTGCTGATTCTTCTTTTTCTATGAAAGCTGCTGGTGCTGATTATTCAGGATATCCTGCAACAGTACAAACGGTAAGTGGTGATATTACTGTAAACACAACCTGGACAAGCAACAAAGTTTATGAAATAAGCGGTGTTGTAAGAGTAAAATCAGGAGCTACATTAACAATTCAGGCTGGAACTTTTATTAAAGCAAAACCTCTTGCTGCAGGTGTTGCTACAGGAGCTCTTGTAATTACTAAAACAGGTAAAATTAATGCACAAGGAACAGCAAATGCTCCAATTATTTTTACAAGTTATAACTTATTAGATGGTAATGCTACAACAAAAGCAACTCCTGGAGATTTTGCAGGTTTAGTGATTTTGGGTGACGATCAGGTGAATAACGGATTGACTACCAATGTTATCGAAGGATTAGGAGATCAGCCTAATGTTGCTGATTTTTATTATGGTGGTTCTAATGCTGCTCACAACGCAGGAACAATCTCTTATGTACGTATCGAATTTGCTGGTAGAATTTTAGATGATGGTATCGAAATCAATGGTCTTACTTTTGGTGGTGTAGGTGCTCCTACAACCGTAAACCACGTTCAGGTATCTTACGGTAGAGATGATTCATTTGAGTTTTTTGGAGGAAGAGTAAATGCTTCGTATTTAGTTTCTTTTGCACCAGATGATGACAACTTCGATTTTGATCTTGGTTATACAGGAACAATTACAAAAGCTATTGCACTTGCTGATAGTAATTCTACACACAGTACAAGTGGAACTGCACCTAATTTAAGCCCGGATTCAAACGGTATCGAATTAGATAACAACGCTGGAGGTACTGCAACAACACTTATTACACGTCCTGTTATTTCTCAAATGTCTATTATAGGCGTTAGCTCAACTACAGTTGCTGATTTATACGAAAATGCTATCCACGTACGTAGATTAGGACAAATTAACCTTACTAATGTTACTGTTACAGGATACAATAAAGGTATCAACTGGGAGTCTCCATCATTACCAGCTAATTCTACATGGTCTTTATTATCAATCCACGGATTTGATAACCCAGTATTGCCTGTAGGAACAAGTTTAGGTCTTGGTAACACAACTTCAACAGTAAATCCTGCTACAAGCTGGGCTCTTACACAACCATTCTTTAACAATGGTGCATTAAACTTTACAGGTGCTACAGGTGCTTTCAAAACAGAAGCTAACTGGACTAACACCTGGACTAAGTTTACAAACTTCTAATACTTTTAGGTTAACTAATATTTAATTCAGCATGGGTAGAAATTCTGCCCATGCTTTTTACAAAGAAATTATGAAAAACTTTTTTTTATTAGCAATTATAGCTCTAATTGTGACTTCTTGCCAAAATGATGATCCCGTTGATGCTTCTCCTCCACAAATTGTAGATCCTGAACCTGAGTATCCTGAAGAACCTGTAAATGGTAGTTCTACAATATGGGAAGATGACTTTGAAGATGGAGACGTTTCTGATTGGGTTTTGCTGGATAAAGATGGAAATAACAGCAATTGGATTGCCAGAAAAAATATTCAGCTTGATCAAAGTACCGGTGCAATAATCGGGGGTAATATAAATATTTTAGGAACATATAATATAGATTTTAGTACTGGTGCACCGCTTGAACAAATAGAGCAAAATTGGGCCACCATGCCTCCAATAGATTTAACTTATTACAGCGGAAAAATTGAACTCAATATTACAGCACAGCCTTCTATTTACGATGGTAGTCGCAATATTTTAGTTTATGGATCTACATCACCAGATCCGGCCGAAGCCACACTTTTGGGGACAATATTTTTGATTAGGGGATCCACGATAGATGCTGCATATTTTGCGGATTATACATTAGATATTTCACAATTTAAAAGCAGTCATAATGTTTATATTTCATTCTTAAATGAAAACACAAGCTTTGTAGGCTATGAAATTGATAAAATATGGATTACTGCTGAAGGACTTTTAGAAAATGTTTCGAAAAAAGCACCAAAGTTTAAATTTATCAAAAAGTAAAATAAAATCAATGACTGTTTTAGTCGAAGCTCAAAAACAGTTGCTAATTACATATATATAAAATGAAAAATAAGATTGTGAAAATACTTTTTTTTTTAATGCCGCTTCTCCTTTTAGGATCATGCGCAAATGATGAATTGATTCCTTTATACCCACAGCAAAAAGCGGTCAAGCTGGTGATTAGAGGTTATAATGCAAGGCGGGATTCTATTCAGATTGCTGTTAATGGCAAGGTAATACAAATTGAGAAGCAGGATGCATTCGTCAAAAATATTGTCAGAGATTATGACCTTGTAATTTATGAAAATGAGCCCAAAAATGTTGTAATTACAAATAAAAGAACCAAAGAAATTTTGCATTCCTATCAAATATCAAATGAAAAGGATATTGATACCATTTCGTTTTATACTAAAAAAGATTTGTGGCTTGATAAGGTATTATCCACAAAACCCGGAGTACTAACAAAGACAGGAAATGCCGGATTCAAATTTATTTTCCCCACCGTTAATCGCTATTCAGCTAGCGGGTATAATGGAAATCTAGACGGCATTATTCGAAAATTGAACGGCGAAACAATTGCTGTAGCAAAAAACATAGGTAAAGAGCAATACAGCAGTTTTGTTGAATTTCCCGCTTCGCTGCCTCCAATTATAAAAATGGAATTGGTAAAACACGGTACAACAGAATCTTATATAGCCGGAAAACAAGTTTTTACTATTATGCTGATGACAAAAAACAAGTCAGGGTTGATTGTACTGGACGAGAAAAAGTCGGATAATGGGCAATTTTCAGGAATAGACGCAACCTTGAATCTGGTTGATTTTTTTGAATTTTAATTCAATTATAATAAGAGTGTATGTCCATTAATTTTAAAAGTAAAAAATGAAATATTCTTCTCTTATTAAAATACTTTTTCTGGCACTGTTAATATTTTCCTGTGAAGATGATGACAGGCCGGAAATCTACGAAGAAGGTTCCAATAAATACACAAACGATTGGATGTATAACCAAATGAAAAAATATTATAAATGGAATGAAACAATGCCTGATAAGGGAGATTTAGGATTAAATCCAAAAGAATATTTCCAGCGATTATTGCAAAAAGACGATGTGTATTCATACGCCGTACATCCTGATTTTCCTGAAACGGTACCACAGAGTTTAAGGAGGAATTTTGGGTTTGATATCTCATTTGTAGCATATCAAGATAAAACTTATGGTGTGATTTTATATGCACTAAATGATTCTCCGGCTAAAAACAATGGTTTATTAAGAGGACAATTAATAACCAAAATTAACGACGAAGAACTAAATTTGAATAATTACGATAAGATTTATAAAAGCATAGGATCTGCAACACATTTAGATTTGGAAATAGTTTCCTATTCAAAAGAAATGGGTTTTTCTAATCCCGAAGAAGTTTCCTTATTACAAGGTTTTTCTTTTTCTCAACCTATATTTCCTCAAATCATTATAAATAATAATACCAGAATTGGTTATGTCGAAATTCCGCATTTTGATGTTGGTCAGGCAACATTGTTTCTGCAGGTTTTTCAGGAATTAAAAAATCAGAATGTCACAGAGTTAGTTTTGGATTTGAGATACAATGGAGGAGGAGATGTATCATCTGCAACAGCATTAAGTATAATTTTAGCACCTGATATAAAATCAAGCGATCTTTTTATACAATTTGAAGGAAACAAAAATGGAGGTCTTGTAAAACAATCTTTTCAGCAAGCCCTGGAAAGTAACGAACCTAATGTGAGTTTTGATATTCTTAAAAAGGCACATCCTGATATTAAAAGACTCTATATTTTATGTGGGAAACGCACAGCCTCAGCTTCAGAAATAATTATTAATAATCTTCGTCCCTTTATGGATGTAATTACAATAGGGGAAAAAACCGTTGGCAAGGATGTAGCCGGTTTTCCTATTGAAGACGACAGGATTGCAAATACTAAAGGTTGGATTTTATATCCTTCCATCTATAAATTATTCAATGCAAAAAACGAGGGAAATTATTCAAGCGGAATAAACCCGACTTTTAATGTTGATGAACTTCAGGAGGCTGAAGTTTTTTCTCTAGGCAATCGCTCTGAAATTTTGTTAAACAATGCAATCCATTTAATTTCAGGAAATACAGGTAAAATAAAAACTGCAACTACGTCAAAATCATTACCATTATCTAAAATTTATATTGAGGCAGATCCATTGCTCATAGTGCATTAAATTCAAAATAGTTTAATTTTTTTTATAGAAGAGATCTTAATTATGCAAGGAATAAATTCTTCAGAGCATCGGATTTTGCTGGCCGCATTTCGCAAATTCGAACAAATGTCTTCAATTTCCAATACAATTGAGGAACACGAAGACGCTGATACACGAAGAGCTATGGAAGAACTCGACGCGCTCTACGATAGATTTCAAATATTATTTACTGAGCTTGAAAAGTGCGCCAAACAATATGAGCTCAAAAAGAAATCAACTCGAAGTATCATTAATAGAAGCCTCAGGAAATTAATCCCAATTTTTATTTAGGTCTAAAATTCAATATAGTTCCGGTACGTTTTGCTATTTAAAATCATCATTGTATTTCATTATTTTTAGGTAAGACATAAATCCCAATGTTAAGTTTTTAATCTGAAGGAAAACTTAACATTGGGGCGTTATTTTTAAGGGTATATTTGTTAATAATTAATTAACATTCAGTTAAAATGTAAATAACATTGAAAATTATTTAAAATTTCACTCTATAAATTTATCTGCACATGAAAGAAAAAGAAAATGAATTAAATGAAAACTCTGAAAATGATAGTTTAAAGGCCAGTGAGCAAACTCTTGAAAATGAAATTGCTACTGACAATGACATAAAAACGGAAACAACAGATTCAAAACCATCGGCAGCAGTAAAGCCAAAAGCTACCGTAACAAAAAAGAAACCTGTTAAAAAGCCTGAAGTTTTAGTACCAGAAACTACAGAACAAAAAGAAGAAGGCGTTTCGGCTGAGGCTTTGGAAAAAACGGAAGAAATTGTTTCAGAAGATAAAAATAATAGTAAATCTAAAAAGAAGAAGACCAAGATGAAAGAAAAAGACGCAAAAGACAAGGACAAAGAAAAAGCAAAAAAGAAAAAACAACTAGCTAAGAAAAAAGAAAAAGCGAAAGAGGATAAAAAGAAAGAAAAAGCTAAAAAGGCAAAGCAAAAAGCAAAAGCTAAAAAGCAAGCCAAAGCCAAGAAAGCCAAAGAGAAAGCTAAGGCGAAAAAAATAGCTAAAAAGAAAGCTAAAAGATCGAAATCAAAATCGAAAAAGAAGAAATAAAAATAAAGCCCTGAAATTTCAGGGCTTTATTTTTTTACTGCAGTATTCTTTTCTTTATTGCGAATATGTTCCCGATGTGATATTCCCCAATTGATCATTTCAGATATAATAGGCCCGAAAGATTGGCAATAGGAGGTAGATTCATAAAGAATCGGCACTTTTGCATCGTGGTCTTCCGTTCTTTTAACCAGATTATTGAGTTCCATATCTTTTAATTCTTTCGAAAGCATTCTGGAAGTTATTCCGGGAATACTTTGCTGAATTTCTTTGAATCGGGTGTTTCCATTACAAATGGAGTTGATAATAGGCAATTTCCATTTCCCGCCTAAAACATATAAAGTGTCCTGAAGCGCCTGAAACTCTTCTTTCTGATTTCTCGCCATAGCTAGTATTTTAACACTAAGATATAAAAACTTTTTTCACCATAATTTTTTCACCATATAAGTGATATAAGTTCATTTAAACTTTGTGGTTGGTTTGAGTAATCTTTGCGGATGAGGTCATTTAAGCGGGATTATATAAGAGTCATTGTTTTCAAATTTAGTTTAAGTGATAAGCCATTCATTACTATTTTCTTATATGATCTTGATCAGTATTATACAAAGCAGCTAAACCAGTTGCTATAATATGCCCTTATATCACTTTTATGGTGAAAAAAACACACACGCAGTATACTCCATGATACCATTGAAAAAGCAATATCTTTTCAGATTTAACTTTGTACCGTTAATTTAAAAACTTAAAAAATGGACAATTTAAAAAATAAGGTTGCGGTAATTACCGGAGGAAATAGCGGAATCGGTTATGCAACAGCAAAACAATTTAAAGAACAAGGAGCAACGGTTATCATTACCGGAAGAAGAAAAGAAGCAATTGAAAAAGCGGCTTCAGAATTAGGAGTTCACGCCTTTGTTGCAGACCAATCTCGTGTTTTGGACATTGAAAATCTAGCTTCTAAAGTAAAAGAAGATTTTGGTCAAGTTGATATTCTTTTCATAAATGCCGGAATTGCCGGTTTAGGAACAATTGAACAAGCCACAGAAACCTTATACGATGATATTATGACTATCAACTTAAAAGGCGCTTACTTCACTTTAAGCAAGTTTATTCCGATTTTGAATGATGGTGCATCTGTAGTATTTCTTTCTTCTAACACAGCCAGTATGAGCGGCGCCGGATCATCTATTTATTCCACAAGTAAAACTGCTCTGAATGCCGTAATGAAAATAGCGGCGGTAGAATTAGCGCCAAGAAAAATCAGAGTAAATTCGGTTAGCCCTGGTCCAACAGAAACAGAAGTAATGAAAAAGGTAGGTTTAGATGAAACAACTGTAAAATCTATTATGGAGGTTGTGGTTGATAAAATTCCTTTAAAACAAATGGGAACTTCAGAGGACGTTGCCAAAATGGTTTCTCATTTAAGCAGCGATGCTTCAAAATTCATCACAGGAGCTGATTTTATTATGGATGGGGGAATGGTTTTGGCTTAAATTGTTTTGTTTCAAGTTTCAGGTTTCAAGTTTCAGGTTTCAAGTTTCAAGTTGAAAAAGTTTAACCGCAAAGTTATTATCATATAGCTTTGCGATCTTTGCGTTTTATAAAACCTTGCTAAAAAAATCTTTGCACACTTTGCGGTTAAATCTCAAAGTACCTCAAATGTAAAAAACAATTTACTCCATTTCCTAACCTCATTGAGTTAGTGAATGGAGTAATTGTTTATCTTAAATTTATTTACGTACTGATTTGAAAGCTGCTCTTAATTCTTTGCTAAAGGTTTCAGGCTGTTCCCAGGCTGCAAAGTGACCTCCTTTTTCTAATTTATTGAAATAAATAAGGTTTGGATATGCTTTTTCTGCCCACGTACTTGGTGTTGTATAGATTTCATCAGGAAAAGCACTTACTGCTACTGGAATTTTAACGTTTTTGGGAGCAAAGAAAGCAAGTTTATTTTCCCAATACAATCGAGACGAAGAAACGGCAGTATTAGTTAACCAATACAAAGTAATATTATCTAAAATATCATCTTTTGTAAGTCCTTCATTTTTTCCGGAAAAGGTACGTGAGATCAACTCCAGGCTTCTTGCATCATGGTCTAGTATCCATGAAGCTAAACCAATAGGTGAATCTTCAATCGCATATAAGGTTTGAGGACGGTTTCCCATTTCCTGAGCATATGCGAGACCGTTTTTATAGAAGAAAGCAAGTTGTCCGTAAGCTTTCTTTTCATCAATGGAAAGATTAGCAGGTTCAGTAGCACCACTAAAAGCAGCGGCATCAATTGCAGGTGGTACTGCCCCGGCCATATTTGTATGTATTGCAATAAGTTCAGGAGCAGCTTGTACGCCCATCATGTCAGTGATAAGGGCACCCCAGTCGCCGCCTTGGGCTACAAATTTTTGATATCCCAGACGTTTCATTAAGGTAACCCAGGTTTTTCCAACGCGCTGAGGACCCCAGCCTAATTGGGTAGGTTTGCCTGAAAACCCGTATCCGGGAATTGAAGGGATAATTACATCAAAAGCATCTTCGGCTTTTCCGCCATAAGTTGTCGGATCAGTAAGCGGACCAATAATTTTAAGCTGTTCAATAATAGAACCTGGCCATCCGTGCGTAATGATAATCGGTAGTGCATTTTTATGTTTCGATTTCACCTGAATAAAATGAATATCAACCCCATCAATTGTAGTGATGAAATTTGGATAAGAATTAATTTTCTTTTCAATTTTACGCCAATCGTAATCAGCTGCCCAATATTTGGCAAGCGATTGAATTGTTGCTTGTGGTACACCTTGTGTATTATCAGTAACAAGTTCCTTGTCAGGCCATTTTGTATTTTGTATTCTACTTTTTAAATCATCAAGCTGAACCTGAATGGCATGATATTCAAAAGGGCGAATCGATTCCGCAGTATTGGTTGATGTTTGTTTTTTCTGCGCCAAACCTGCTGTTATCATTAGCAACATCATAGCAGTAGTTAGGATACCGGTAGATTTTGGTTTGTATTGTTTAATTGTTTTCATTGTTATGTTTTAAAGGGATAATAGTCTTATTTATTACATTGTTCTGTCTATTATTTTTTGCACCAGAGGCCCAATAAGCAGTATAGCCGGTATGACAAGTACATAAGCTATTCCCCATGATTTAAACCAGACATTCAAAAAGTTATCAGTAAAACCAAGGTTAATTGCTATGAGACTGAAAGAGATGATTCCTGTGGTAATGATACCCATGCTGAGTGCAAATGCAATTTTATTTTTCATGATTATTTTATTGTATTGAAAGCACCATATCTGTGTGTCATGGTGCTTTTAAATTGAATTATTTTCTGCTGATTTCTCTTAGATCAATTGATACTAATAAAGGTTCCGGAAACAAGGGAGTATTGTCTTCCTGTCTTATGTAGACATTCCTTTTAGTCGCTATTTTAATGCCCTGCACATCAATATAATCCGATAAATAATGTGCCGCAGTAGCGCCTCCGGCAATATCAACATTATAATCATGTCTTTTGATAAGACCATCTTTATCTATATAAAAGGTTTGTACAGGAGAATGTGTAGCTACTTCCTTCGGAAAGGTTACCTGAAGTCTTCTGAATACTTCACCTTTTTCTTCCCATGGTTCTAATTCTATGACCTTGTAACCTTCATCATTAAAATTAAAGGGAGCATTAAAGTAGGTCCACATTGCATATCCGGTAAAATAAGCAAGTTGAAGAGCGCTCCATGGCGTTTCTGTAGTGTATCCGGCAAAGGATTCACGCGGATTTGAAAATCCCTCAAGAACTTCTCCTTTACTATTCTCGATGGCAACATGCTCTGCCGTAAATGCAGTATGCCAGTCTTCATTAAGAAATGGAGAATGAGAAGTAAATTGCTTATTGGTGTGAGAAGTAACATAAATGTCATCTACTGATCCGGGATGTCCTACCATTGACCATAGTACTCCATCACAGATAAGTCTTGCTGTTACAGTTTCAAACTTGTTAAAGTTTGCTATGCCGCCATGGGCATTTATAGTAAATTCTAATAAATCATTCTTCGCTTGTTGTTTAGCTGTTTCCATTGTGTTTGATTTTAAATTATTTTAAATTTTAGAAGACAAAGGTATTTTGACTGTACAGCCTGCACATTCAAAATATAGGTTAAACAGACGAACTGGATAGTGAACCAGACAATTTCAAAGCCCAAATGTTTTGGATTTGAAGAATTATAGAAATGGAATCAAATTATGAACAAAAAAATATTTGTTACTATCCTAATGGGGTGGTCTGGAGGTGTGTATAAGTGCGTTTAAAGTATAAAGGTATTGCAATATAAGCGGGTTATGGTGTTGATATTTAATTTGTTATGTTTTAGGCATTCGATTAATAAGAAAATACATTTATAATGTTTTGCAAACAGCAGTTATAAGATTACTTAGTGAATTGTTATGTTATTAAAAGGTAATTTTGTGTTGTGATACTTATTGAATTCCAGGAATTCAATCCTACAGTAAGCAGAACACAAGTCCCATCACTTCCATCTATTTGATTTTAGAGAAACTTCAATTATTGTGGCCATGTAAGTTTTTCAAGTTAGAGAATGTCCGCTTGGGCAGCAACTTCGCCTGTTTGAGATATTTCTTGATTTTAAAGGGCCTGTTATCGTGATAATTTCGTCGAAGAAATTAATAGCAATAACATAATTTAAAATCAAATACAATGGAGACAATTCAAACAAACAAACCAAGCATCGCAAATATTTTTGCCGTAGGTGCTTTTATTTTGCTTACTACAACTGGTTTTGCACAAAAGAATCAGGAAAAAATTAAAATAGAATCAGAAGCAATTCGTCCTTACCACATTAGCATTTCAGAGAAAGCAATCACTGAACTTCGTGATCGTGTAAATGCTACAAGATGGCCACAAAAAGAAACAGTGACAGATCAGTCGCAAGGAGTGAAATTAACTCAAATTCAAGGTATCGTAAAATATTGGGGAACTGATTACGACTGGCATAAAACAGAAATGAAGCTAAATGCCTTACCTCAGTTTATTACTAAAATTGACGGACTAGATATTCAATTCATCCATGTAAAATCTAAACATAAAAATGCTTTACCCATAATTATTACTCATGGCTGGCCAGGATCTTTCTTTGAACTTTTAAAAGTTATTGGCCCGCTTACTGATCCGACAACTTATGGCGGAAAAGCCGAAGATGCTTTTGATGTGATAATTCCTTCTATGCCTGGATATGGTTTTTCTGAAAAACCAACAGGAACCGGTTGGGGGCCTGAAAGAATTGGAAAAGCATGGGATGTATTGATGAAACGTTTAGGGTACAAACATTATGTAGCACAAGGTGGTGACTGGGGTTCTGTAATTGCAGATGCAATGGCCGTACAGGCTCCTGAGGGATTATTGGGTATTCATTTGAATATGCCTGCAACAGTACCGGCAGATATTACTAAAGCATTACAAGACGGTAGTCCGGCGCCTGCGGGATTATCGGTTAAAGAAAAGGCAGCTTTTAATTCGCTGAATAAATTATATACCAGAGGTGCAGGGTATGCCGGAATGATGGTAACCCGTCCTCAAACTTTAGGGTATGGACTTACAGATTCGCCAGTTGGTTTGGCTTCATTTTTCCTTGATAAATTCAATGATTGGACTTACAGTGGAGGTAATGCTGAAAAATCATTGACCAGAGATGAAATTCTTGACGATATCTCTTTATACTGGTTTACTAATACAGCCAATTCGTCTGCTAATTTATATTGGGAGAACAACAATAACAACTTCAATGTTGTAGAGCAAAAAACAAATGAAATCAAAATTCCTGTTGCGGTCACCGTATTTCCGGGAGAAATCTATCAGGCACCAAAAAGCTGGACGGAGAAAGCATACAAAAACCTGATTTATTTCAATGAAGTAAACAAAGGTGGTCACTTCGCTTCCTGGGAAGAACCACAGCTTTTTACAGAAGAACTTCGTGCCGCTTTTAAATCAGTAAGAAAATAACAAAATTTTAAAAAATATAGAATGAAAAATGTAGTAAAAATCATTGCTCATGCCTTATGGGTATTACTATTCGCTCTGTTGTTGAGTGAGATTATGGCTTAAGCAACAGTAATTTAAAAGAGGCCCTGATTCCATTATTTTGGAAACAGGACCTTTTTTAATTAAAAAAACTATGAAATAAAAGACGAGCATAGCTTTACAAAGTTTCATTACCATCGGACTTATTTTATCTTTTGATACACTGATAAAACTCCAGCTTTAAGCCTGTCCGTTTCACTCCCTAGTTTGTCCGTTTGGGCTATTTTCTTATTTCAAAAGGAGGATTGTCGAAGTACTTTTGACGAAGAAATTAACTGATAATCAAACAATTTAAAAATTAAATAATATGAAAACAAATTCAAATTTCAGATCAAATGCAATTACTATTCTTAGCTTTTTTGCATTACTTATTTCAGGCAGCGTTTCAGCACAACAATCAGGAATAAAACGCACCGATTTACAACGACATGACCTTAGTGTTGCCGGATACGAAACGGTACAGGCCAAAATTGATTTTGATGCACATTCCGCTTTTGGAAAACATTCTCATCCTGGTGAAGAAGTGATCTATGTACTTGAAGGTTCATTAGAGTATGAAGTGGAAGGAAAAGGAACAGTAACATTAAAAGCAGGAGAAGTACTTTTTATTCCGGCAGGTGTAGTGCACGCTGCGAGAAACAATACTAATGCAAAAGCTTCAGAACTGGCAACTTATATTGTAGAGAAAGGAAAGTCAATATTGGTTCTGAAAAAATAAAGAATGAACAAAAAAGCAAATAGAGTTAAAATTGAAAAATAAAATAAAAATGAAAAATACAGTAAAAATCATTGCTCATACAGTATGGGTAATACTATTCGCGCTAGTGATGAGCGAAGTTACAGCACAAGAGAAAGTAAAAACAAATGCGAAAAATGATGAGACAATTCGTCCCTATCGCATAAGTATTTCGAATGCCGATTTACAAGATCTTAAAGAACGCATTAAGGATACAAAATGGCCAGGGAAAGAAACTGTTGCCGATCAGTCTCAGGGAGCAAATCTTTCTAGAATGAAAGATCTTGTAAACTATTGGGGAACTACATATGACTGGAGAAAAGCAGAAGCTAAACTAAATGCTTATCCGCAGTTTATCACTAAAATTGATGGTGTCGATATTCACTTCATTCATGTTCGCTCTAAAGAAAAGAATGCAATGCCGCTTATCCTAAGTCACGGATGGCCGGGGTCAGTATTTGAATTTATAAATGTTATCGGTCCATTAACTAATCCTGTTGCTTATGGAGGAAGAGCCGAAGATGCTTTTGATGTAATTATACCTTCATTACCTGGTTTTGGATTCTCAGGAAAACCGACCGAAGCAGGATGGGATATTGACCGAATTGCAAAAGCATGGGCAGTATTGATGAATCGTTTGGAGTATAAACAATATGTTGCCCAAGGTGGAGACTGGGGAGCTGGAATTGTCAATTCAATGGCATTACAAGCACCAAAAGGATTACTTGGTATTCACAGCAACTTACCAGCGACATTACCGGCAGAGGCAGGAAAAGCACTTGGAAGCGGTGTAGCACCAGAAGGATTTTCTACAAAGGAACGCGCTTCTTTTGATCATCTAAGTAAATCAATCAGAGGTGGTGATTTTACATATAAAACTACAATGACCACTAGACCGCAAGCAGTGGGTTATGCTCTCAATGATTCTCCTGCAGGTCTGGCAGGCTGGCTTCTTTTACATCCCGGTTTTGCTAATTGGTCCTATGGAACAGATACTAAACAATCACCAACAAAAGGCGAAGTTCTTGATGATATTTCATTGTATTGGCTTACTAACAGTGCAACTTCTGCATCAAGAATTTACTGGGAAAACAGAAACATCGAGATTGTAAGTGCCGCTTCAATGAAAACAGATCAGATTAAATTACCAGTTGCTATTACCGTTTTTCCGGAAGATGTTTTTACATCGCCCGAAACATGGGCACGCAAAGCATTCAAAAACTTAATTTATTTTCATGAAGTAGATAAAGGCGGACATTTCGCAGCCTGGGAACAGCCCCAATTGTTTACTGCAGAATTGCGTCTTGCATTTAAAACGCTTCGATAATTTTAAAAAGTTGCTAAGTCCCTGAGGAACTAAGAAGCTAAGAATTTATCTTAGAAACCTAGAACCTCAGAATCTTAGTCTCTTAGAACCTTTAAAAAAACAATAATTTTAATAAATACAAAAATGGAAACAAACAATTCAAAAGTGCTTTACACTGCTGTAACGCACACAACAGGTGGAAGAACAGGTGAATCTCGCAGTTCGGATGGTAAATTAGATATCAAACTTTCAACTCCGGGATCTACAGGTCCTGGTACAAATCCGGAACAATTATTTGCAGCAGGCTGGTCTGCTTGTTTTATTGGAGCGATGGGAAAGGCAGCAGCAAATTTGCAAGTAGCGCTCCCTGTTGGACATTATGTAAGTACAGAAGTTGACTTAGTTTCAGGTGATGATGGTTATTCATTACAGGCACGTTTAAACATTAGCTTACCGGGCTTAGATCCTGAAATTGCCAAAAGCATTATACAAGGAGCATCAGAAACTTGTCCGTACTCTAAGGCTATAAAAGGCAATATTAAAACAGAGTATAATCTTATCTAAAAAAAGATAAATCTTCTTAAAGGTCCTGATTCCATTTTTTTGGGAACAGGACCTTTCTATTTTAGTAGAGAATAATCTTTTAGTATAGCATATCATATCATTAATTGCAAAGTAATCTCATACTCAATTAAACATAAAAACTTCAACTATGTGCTTGTCCGTTTCACCTTTTACTTTGTCCGTTTGAGCTATTTTTTCATTTCATAAGAGCTATTGTCAAGCTACTTTTGACGAAGAAATAAGCTAATAATCAACTAATTAAAAAATAAGGAATTATGAAAACAATATCAAAAATTACAAACCGTATTACAGCTTTGACTTCTAAAGTATTTTTAATCGCTGTTCTTTTCTTTGCCATGACATCAATCAATGCACAATCAGAAAATCAAAAAACAAACCCAATAGGAGTAAGTTCCTCTCTTGGCACATTAAAACAAATTAACGCCGGTTTATTAAACGTCGGATATACAGAAGCTGGACCTTCAAATGGAAAAGCGGTTATTTTGCTTCATGGCTGGCCTTACGACATTCACAGTTACCATGAAGTGGTTCCCATTTTAGTTGCAAAAGGCTACAGAGTAATCACGCCCTATTTAAGAGGATCCGGAACGACAACCTTCCTTTCAAAAGATACTTTTAGAAACGGACAACAAGCAGCATTAGCAAATGATATTATTGCTTTGATGGATGCCCTTAAAATTGATAAAGCTGTTATTGGTGGTTTCGACTGGGGAGCGAGAACAGCTGTGGTTATGGCGGCACTTTGGCCAGAACGTTTACAAGGATTGGTTTCGGTAAGTGGTTACTTGGTTGTTAATCTTGAAGCGAACTTAAAACCATTACCTCCAAAAGCAGAATTAGGATGGTGGTACCAATATTATTTCGCTACAGAAAGAGGAAAATTAGGATACGCTCAAAACACGTATGAGTTCAATAAACAAATCTGGCAAATAGCTTCTCCTTTATGGAAATTTGACAAAGCTACATACGATCAAACAGCGCAGTCTTTTGATAATCCGGATCACGTAGCAATCGTAACTCACAATTACAGATGGAGACAATCTCTTGAAGCAGGAGAATCAAAATACGATAGTTTAGAGAAACGTTTGGCAGCAAGACCTGAAATTAAAGTTCCGACGATTACAATAGGAAGTGATTTTGATGGCGCTTTCGCGGATGGAAAAGCTTACCGAGACAAATTCACAGGAAAATATGAACACCGAATCCTAAAAGGCATCGGACATGATGTTCCTCAGGAAGATCCGAAAGCATTTGCACAGGCTATTATCGACGTAGATGGTTTCAATAAGAGTAAAGAGTAAAAGCAATAAAATCACATTTCACAACTCACAACTCACAATTAATAATTAACAATTAACAATTAACAATTAAAAAAGTCATGGAAACAAAAATCTTATACACAGGAAAAACACACACAACTGGTGGTCGCGAAGGAGCATCACAAAGTTCAGATGATCAATTGAATATTAAATTAAGTTCTCCGGGATCTTCACGTCCGGGGACAAATCCGGAACAGCTTTTTGCAGCGGGATGGTCGGCTTGTTTTATTGGCGCAATGGGAATCGCCGCTTCAAAACTAAATATTAAACTTCCTGCAGATACTGCCGTTGATGCAGAAGTTGATTTAGCCGTAACAGATGGCGCCTATTCTTTGCAGGCAAGATTGAATATCAGTCTTCCCGGCTTAGATGTTGAAACAGCAAGAAAACTAGCTGACGAAGCACATCAGACTTGTCCTTATTCAAAAGCGACAAGAGGAAATATTAAGGTTGAAATTAATATTCTATAAAATCAAAAGCCTCTTCGAAAGTTGAGGCTTTTTAAAATAAATTTAAATCATGAAAAAAATAAAATTAATACCAGCATTTTTCATCACATTGATGCTTTTAATCGGAATGACAGTCTTAGGGCAAAATACAGAGAAAAAAGCAGTCAAAGGTTTTGCCCTTTTGGAATTATATACTTCTGAAGGCTGTTCGAGTTGTCCACCAGCAGATGAATTGATGGGGAGAATTCAAAATGAATACAAAGACAGCAATGTTTATGTTTTGGCTTATCACGTCGATTATTGGGACAGACAGGGCTGGAAAGATGTTTTTAGTAATGCAGATTATACCCAAAGACAGTATGATTATGCCAGGTTTTTGGGAAAAGATCCCATTTATACGCCACAGCTAATTGTAAACGGAAAAGCAGATTATATCGGTTCACAGGAAACGATGGTTAGAAATGGAATAAAAGTCGCACTTTCAAAACCTATTGCGACTGATTTATCTTTAGGAGCTAGTCAGACCAATGATAATCTTAATGTAAATTATAACATTGAAGGAACTTTTAAAAACAGTAGTTTATTAATTGCCATTGTTCAAAAGTCAGCCAAAAGTAATGTGAAAAGAGGAGAGAACGCGAACCGTATTTTATCACATTATCAAATTGTACATCATTTACATTCAGTAACTTTAAAAGACAAAAAAGGAACAGTATCGATTCATCTGCCAAAAAGTTTTAATGAAAATGATTTTGAAGTAATTGGTTTTGTGCAGGACAAAAACAATGGAAATATTACAGGGGCAACAAAAGCTTCTTTACAACAATCTTCTGTTTTATGAAAACGCTCTTTTTAAGCTTAAGCCGTTGCAGCAAAACGGAAAAAGCAAAACGCACCAAAAGTGGAAAGCGTTATGAAAATGATCTTATTATAAAAGAAAACATCATGCAGTTAATGCAGGATAATAAAGCACTTTGGCTCTAAATCGAATTTAAAAAGGTAATAAAATCGGGATGAAAATATTTTGTTCCGATTTTTTCCGTCATTAAAAAATGCTTTCAAAATATCCTATCTTTGACAAAGCGAGATCTAAAACACATAAAAAAATATGGAAAAAGTAAAAAGCTTTCACGTTTCCCGAAAGGTGATTTGGGGAAGTTCTATAGCATTGGCAATTCTCGCTTCAATACCAAAATTATTTGATGGCGCTTCAACCCCGGGAGATATTGTCATCAATTCTTCGATTACCTTGATGTTCTCTATTTTTATTTGGTATTACAATATTTACAGCCTGCCTAAATTTTCGTCTCAACGTACCAATAAAAGCCTATTCAATTGGAAACTTTTGTTGAGTGTTATGCTTGGTATAGCGGTTATGGTTATTCTGGTAATTGGACACCAGGAACTTTTTCAGATTTCGAAAATGGATGCTCCCATTATGTTTGAGTTACGAGGTGTTTTAATCAATCTGATCGTATATATGTTTTTGCATTTGCTTTTTCAAAACTATCAGACGCAGCAAATGGGAGTGGAATTAGAACGTACACATGCCGTAAATCTGGGAGCCCAGTATGAATTGTTGAAACAACAGGTCAATCCGCATTTTTTGTTTAATAGCCTGAATACCCTGAAATCAATGGTGGAAATTCAGGATCCGCAGAGTGCTGATTTTATTTTGAAATTGTCTGATTTTTATCGTTTTACCTTAGAAAGCAGAAAAATGGATTTGATTCCGCTTCGCGAAGAACTTCAGATTTTGGATTCGTATGTTTATTTGCTAAAAGCCCGTTTTGAAGACGGATTTATTCTGAATAATAGTATCGATCAAAAACAATATGATTCGGCTATTCCGCCTTTTACTTTGCAATTGTTAATTGAAAACTGCATCAAACACAATGTGGTTTCTCTGGACAAACCGTTGGAAATAAAATTATATACTGAAAATGATTTTTTAGTAATCGAAAACCAGATTCAGCTTAAAAGAGGTGTATTGTCGACCGGCGTTGGTCTGGACAATATTAATCAGCGTTTTATGCATTTGGTTCACAAAGAAATCGAAATTGATAAAACCGAAACTATTTTTAAAGTAAAAATACCACTGATTTATGACTATAATAGTAATTGAAGATGAAATAAAAACGGCCAAAGCACTTGGTCAGCTAATTTTGAGTATCAGGCCCGATGCTCAAATTTTGTCGTATATACAAAGCATAGACGGAGCCGTGAGCTATATGTTAGAAAATGATCAGCCCGATTTGATTTTTATGGATATTCAGCTGGCAGATGGTTTGTGTTTTGAGATTTTCAAAAATGTTGAGGTTCTGTCTCCTGTAATATTTTGTACAGCCTTTGATGATTATGCTATCGAAGCATTTAAGTCAAATGGAATCGATTATGTACTAAAACCTTTTTCAAGAGAAAGCATTGCACAGGCAATCAAAAAAGCGGGTGAATTGAAAAATTTCTTCCAAAGAAATAAAAAAATGATGCCGGATTTCGAATATTTATTAACCCGAACCGGAGAGAATAAAGGAAAGAGCAGTTTTTTGGTTTTCAAAAACAATAAATACCAAACGGTTTTAACAGAGAATATCGCCTTGTTTTGCATTAAAAACGAAACGCCGACAATTATTACTTTTGATAAAGCCGAATATCAGATTACACAATCTCTAGATGAGGTTCATAAGTTGTTATCTCCAACGCAATTCTTTAGAATAAACAGGCAAAATTTAATTAATTTTTCAGCGATAAGGGAAGCAGAACATTATTTCTCCCGTAAATTAATTCTAAAATTAACCATTCCGACGGAAGAAAAATTATTGGTTGGAAAAGAGAAAGCAACTGCATTTTTGAGTTGGCTGGAAAACAGATAACTGCACTTGGTATTTAACCGGGAAGGACGCAAAGTTTTTTTTGAAGTAGAGGACGTTATAAAAACGCAAAGGTCGCAAAGCTAAATGTTAACTTTGCAACCTTTGCGTAATTCTTTGCGTACTTTTCGGTTAAATTTTTTCAGCTTTTGTGGTTATGGAGATTTTTCCCGTATTGGTATTTTGAATAAAACCAATTATTTGGAAATCTTTTGAAGTGAAATTGTCTGGTTGTACAATCTTTATGTTTCCTTCTTTTTTAGTTAGTTGAAAAGAATTAAGCTGTTTTACAATCTGAACATGATGAAGTGTAGCACCTTGGTTTTCTCCGCGAAATACTTTTGAAGTGGCTTGCTTCTGAATGGTAGCGACAACCAAATTAGTATCTTTTTGAAGCAGATTGGTTGCATAAGTAATTTCTAGAGAATCTTTATTAGTTTTTGTTGTTAGGTCTAAATTTGCTGTTGTTTTGGTTTCTAACGCATTTAAAACTTTTTCGTATAAAGCAGATTCATTATAACCTGCAAATTCTGTAGTTCCGTTAATGATAAATTGCGGCGTATACATCACATACAAATTAAGCCAGTCCAGATATTTTTGTTGACGTTTTGTAAATTCATTGGAACTAAATTGATCTTTCCATCCCAAACGATCCCAATAATCAACATGGTACGCTAAAAGATAAATGTTTTTTTTACCAGATTCACGCTGTAATTTCGCCAGTAATTTATCGGCAGGAGGACAGCTAGAACAACCTTCTGAAGTAAAAAGTTCTACAATAGCAAAACCATTGTTATTGACAGTTTCTAGTTTTGTTTTTTCCGTTTTAAAATTCCCTGCTATTTCGCTTTCGGGAAACATAAAACAGTCTAAAAAGAAAAGAGAGGAAAGTGTTATGGCGAAGAAGATTAAGATACTATTTTTCATAATTTCTATTTTTAAGATTTGACATTCTGTTTATTTACTCAAAGGTAAAATCACAGTAACTGTTTTTAAAGCGAAAAAATGTCAAGTGTCCATATTGGGAGTTGAACAGCCCAATCTTTAGTGTAGAAAAAAGGATAAGTTATACGTTGAATTTAACCGCAAAGATCGCAAAGGGTCTAGGCAAAGGTCGCAAAGTTGATAAAGCTTTGCGAACTTTGTGTTTTTATTACGTCCTCTACCTCAAAAAAAACTTGCGATCTTTGCGGTTAAATTTTTCACACCTTTGAAGGTGACAATCCGTATTGTTTTTTAAAAGCGAAGGAGAAATGCGAAAGATCTTCAAACCCTACTTCCAAATAAACTTCAGATGGGGTTTTTCCTTTTTCTTTTATAAGATAATAAGCCTGTTGTAATCTCTTTTGGAGTAACCATCGGCTTGGTGAAATGTCAAAAATACGTTGAAAGTCCCGTTTAAAAGTAGCCAGACTGCGACCGGTTAAATAAGCAAAACGTTCTAATTGCACATTAAAATGAAAATTCTTTTTCATGAAAGCTTCCAGGTCTATTTTGCCGGGTTCATTAAAATCAAATAAAATATCCTTGAGTTCCGGTTTGCATTGCAGTAAAATGTTGATAGCTTCATTTACTTTTAAAGCCTGAAGTTCCTCTGTAATCAATTGATCTTGATTGATATAAGGAATCAGTGAATCCATTAAACTTTTAAGCAACGGAACTTCTTTTAACTGAAAAACGGTTTCAGTTTCAGGGCTCTTAATTAAACTGGTTTTCAGATTGTGTTTTATAGAGAAATCACGCAATACTTCCTGATTCAGATAAATGGAAATGGACTGAAAAGCAGTATTAGGATCGGGTTGTTTGTTGAATTTGATAAGCTGATTCCTTTTGATAAACCGAAAATCTCCGGGTTTGAAGACATATTCCTGATTTCCATTATTTAAAGTAAGTATTCCCGAAATCTGAAAGCTTAAAACATGTTCTGCAGCAAATTGCTCGCCTTCCCGATTTTGCGTATAATAACAGGAGTAGGCAATTGGCGATGTCTTTTGATTTATTTTTGAATCGTTCATATCACAAATTTATAAAAAAATGGGCAGTAATCATGGATAACTGCCCACTACAAAATACCTGTAAATTATTGTTTTTTACCATTATTAGTATACCATTTTCCCTGTGCTGTATCAAAAAAACTTCCTGCATCATCATGATCTGTAGATAAACTAACATCAATCCATTTTTGCATTTCTTCTGTTCGGCTTTGATCAGCATTTTTCAAAATACCAATGGCTTCACTACCCAATACCAAATGTACTGGTGGATTTGGATGGGAAGCTAAATCAACCATCACTTTCGCTGCTTTTTCAGGATCTCCAACAGCAACAAATTTTCCTCCTTTGAAAAAATCAGTACGTTGTTTTACCATTTCGTAGCCTTCTATTTCAGTGGCATACGACATAGAAGCTCCAGCCCAATCGGTACGGAAACCACCTGGTTCAACACTGGTTACGAATATTCCTAATGGAGCAACTTCTTTAGCTAAAGCTTCCGTAAAACCGCTTAAACCAAATTTTGCTGCCTGATACATCGTTAAACCCGGATTACCAACGCGTCCGCCAATAGAACTGATTTGTAAAATCCTTCCTGAACCCTGTTTACGCATATAGGGCAATACGGCACGGGTAATTTCGATTGGTGCGTATAAATTGGTTTCCAACTGACTTCTAACTTGTTCATCAGTGTAAGCTTCAGCAGCACCAATTATCCCGAATCCGGCATTGTTTACCAATACGTCTATTCTTCCAAAATACTGTGCTGCCATTTTAACTGCAGTATAGACTTGTTCGTAATTAGTAACATCTAAAGCTAAGGGAAAGATTTGATCTTTAAAACGTTCCTTCAAATCATTTAATTGATTGATATCGCGAGCTGTCGCTATCACTTTGTCACCACTCTCTAAAACTGCTTCTGTAAGATTACGTCCTAATCCTCTTGAGCTTCCTGTAATAAACCATATTTTATTCATTGCAATTGTATTTAATTGTTCATGACAAAATTACGTCAGAAGCAATGTTTGCTATTTTGCTGAAAAGCTCAAATTTATTTGTTTAAAAGCTCAATAGTAAAAGCCGAAAAGCCTAAGATTAAATCTCAGGCCTCTTTAATTCTTATTGAATAAGTTTATTCTACAGTAGTGGCAATATATTGAACACTATATAATTTTCTAAACATGAAATAAGTCACACTTACCATTACAAAAGCAATAATAACATCTGTTGTTGCAGGAAAACCTAGTACAGCCAATTTTGAAAAATAAGCAAAAGTGATGTCGAAGAAAACACCCGCAAATACCCATTCTTTCAATCTTAATAATTTATTCGGAATTAATAAAGTAATTACGCCAGCAACTTTGAATACACCAAGTAAGTATATGAAATGTTCCGGATAACCTAATTGTTGTGTAATTTCCCAAACAATTGGATTTGTTGTAAGTTCAAAAAAACCGCTGGCGCCAAACCATAAAGAAGTTAAAATAACACCTGTCCAATAAATAATTTTTGTTGTTTTTGCATTCATGATTTTAAAATTTTAAGTTGTTAAACAGGACAAATTTCTATCAGAAGCATCCTAAAAAATAGTGCTTTTTTGTCGAAACGGACAATTTTAGCTTCCAAATAGACAAACAATAAGTTCAATAGATTTCATAACTTTACAAAAAAGATTTATTCAGATTTTATAATGGAAGCCAAGGAACTCTTACAACAACATATTGCGAAAATCGCGTCTATAAAAGAAGAAGATTTTGATTATGTATTTTCTCATTTTAAACCGATGCCTTTTAAAAAAGGACAAGCCGTTCTTAGTGAAGGGGATAAAGTAGATTGCGAGTATTTTGTAATTTCCGGTTGTTTGAAAGCTTTCTTTATTAATGATGAAATAAAAATGTACATATTACAGTTTGCCATGCCAACGTGGTGGACATCTGATTATGCTGCTTTATACAATCAGACGCCTGCCACAATAAGTGTTGATTGTATTACAGATGCAGAAGTGCTTTGCCTTTCTAGTGAAGATCGTGAAAAACTTTGTAGAGAATTCCATCAGCTAGAACATTTTTTCCGCTGGCGAACGAACAGAGGTTATATCGCTTCTCAGAAAAGGCTTTTGTCCTTTATGAATAATAATGTCAAAAAAAGGTATGAGGAACTTTTGGCATTGTATCCCCAATTATACAATCTTGTTCCGAAACATTTAATTGCCGCATATCTTGGAGTTTCAAGAGAAACTTTAAGCCGATTGCATAGTTCTTAAAAGAAGCTTTAATTTTTTATAGCTGTAAATAAAAAATATTTCATGCAGATTTGGCAGATTAAATCTGCGTGAAACAAAGAAACTTTGCGACTTCGCTCCCGATAACTATCGGGATTGCGAGATTAAAAAGTCAACGTATATAAAAACTTAAAATCCGCGTGAAATAAGCCCATTATAATCATGATTTAATCCCCAAATCAGAATGTGATCTACATCACGTAACCAATTTTCATAGTCGCCGTTCCTTTGTATTGTACTTTTAAATACAATAAAAATGGAAACAACAAATTTTAAAATCGTAAGCTCAAATAGCAACGTAGAATGGACTGGCAGAAAAGTGACCGGTGCTCATAATGGTACAATTGGTATCAAAGAAGGTAATTTCGTCTTTAATGATGGAATAATAAAAGAAGGTAATGTTGTCATCAACACTTCTTCAATTAAAATTCTGGATGTAACAGATCCGGCTACAAATGCGCAATTCGCGGGTCATCTTGCCTCTGATGATTTCTTCTCAATCGAAAAATTTCCTACTGCCTCTTTTGATATTCTTACTGTTAGAGAAGTATCAGACAGCACTTATTATCTTGAAGGTAATCTTACCATAAAAGATATTACTCACGTTGTTGGTTTTGAAGCAACGGTTGAAAACAATAGAAATAACATTACCCTTTCAGGTAAACTGGTAGTTGATCGTACTAAATATGATATCAGATTCCGTTCAGGGAATTTCTTCAAAGATTTAGGAGACACTTTAATTTACAACGACTTTGAGTTGGATTTTAATATCACAGCTGAAGCCATCTTTTCAGAACAATCTAAAAACTAAAGACATGCCTTACGTAAAAATCGAATTGACTCGCGAAGGAGTAACACGCGAGCAAAAACAGGAATTAATCAGTGGTATAACCAATCTGATTACAGAAGTATTAAACAAAGACCCGCACTTAACTCATATCGTGATTCAGGAAGTAGATTTAGACGATTGGGGTTACGCAGGAGAACAAGTATCAGTATTAAGAGAAAAAGGCATTACAGCCGATAAAAAATAAGTATCATGAAAAAACAAACAATAATTGTAACAGGTGCAGCATCTGGTATAGGAAAAGGAATCGCTAAATATTTTTTAGACAGAGGCGATAATGTAGTAATCAATTCAGTAACTCCGGCTTCATTAGAAATAGCTTACAACGAATTTGGCGCAGGAGATAATCTGGCAATGTACGCCGGAGATATCAGCGATAAAACTACAGGTGAACAACTGGTAAAAATCGCAATAGAAAAATTTGGTTCTGTAGATGTATTGGTAAACAATGCCGGAATCTTTGACAGCAGACCATTTTTGGAAGTAGACGAAGCTTATTTAGACAAGTTTTTGACTACAAACTTAAAAGGAACTTATTTTACTACACAAGCTGTTGTTCCTCAGATGCTAGAACAAAAAGGTGGTGTTGTAATTAACATCGGAACACCATTGGTAAATCACGGATTAGGCGGATGGCCGGCTTCGGCTCCGGTTGCAAGTAAAGGTGCGATTCATGCTTTGACTGTTCAATTGGCAGCAGAATTTGGAAAACGTAATATTCGTTTTAATACTGTCGCTCCAGGCGTTATCAGAACGCCGATGCACGGTGATAAAGCCGATCAAAATGCAGGTCTGCACTTGTTAAACAGAGTAGGGGAAATAGAAGATGTTGCCGAAATGGTTTATACCATAGCAAAAAGCAATTTTATCACCGGATCAATTATCAATGTTGATGGAGGTAAAGCTGCTGGTCATAACTTAAATTAATTTAAAAAAGAATAATAACTGCTTCAATGCTTTGTAGCAATATAAAGTGTTGAAGCATAAATAATAAGAAAAATGAAAAATATAATGAAATCAGTATTTATTGCTCTTTTTGCAATAAGTAATCTTGCGGTTATTGCGCAGGAAAACAAAAAAACAAAAGTATTGTTTGTTTTGACTTCACACAATAAATTAGGTGACACAGGTGAATTAACCGGTTCGTGGATTGAAGAATTTGCAACACCTTATTTTTACTTTTTAGATAAAGGAATTGAAGTCGTAATTACTACTCCAAATGGCGGACAGGCTCCAATTGATCCCAAAAGTAATGATCCGTCGTTTCAAACTCCGGCAACTAAACGTTTTTATGCAGATCAAAAGGCACAAAAAGCATTGGCAAGTACAGTGAAAATTTCCAGTGTAAAACAAAAGGATTTCAAAGCAGTTTTTTATCCAGGAGGTCATGGTCCAATGTGGGATTTGGCTACTGATAAAAATTCGATAAAACTTATTCAGGATTTTTATAATAATAGCAAACCAATTGCTTTTGTATGTCATGCACCGGCAGCTTTGGTAAATGTTAAAGACAAAGACGGAAAATATCTGATTGCCGGAAAAAAAGTAACAGGTTTTACTAATAATGAAGAAGCAGCCGTTGGATTAACCAAAGTGGTGCCCTTTTTATTAGAAGATAAATTAAAAGAAAGAGGAGGTAAATACTCTCAAGGTTCTGATTGGAGTTCATATGTAGTAGAAGATGGCTTATTGTTGACAGGTCAAAATCCGCAATCTTCTGAAGAAGTAGCTACTAAATTATTATCAAAAATAAAATAAGTAATGATTTGGTATGGTTTGAAAAACAGCTGTACCAAATCCTTTTTTAATAATTTAACGAGGTTCATTATGAAATTAAAAATATTCTATAATAGCATCTTAGTACTATCTTTTATTTTTGCTAATCTAAGTTCTGCACAAGGACTAAGTACTAAACAATTTAATTTTATAAATCCGGAAAATATAGTCTGGAATTCATTTCCAGCTTTTCCTGAAAAAGTAAAACTGGCAATTTTAGTGGGTAATCCAACTAAAGCAGAACCCTTTATTGTTCGGGTAAAAGTACCCAACGGCGAAAAGATAATGCCACATCTACATCCGGAAGACAGGATTTATACGGTAGTTTCAGGTATTTTTTATATTGGAATAGGCGACAAGTATGATGAAAATAATTTAAAAGCCTATCCGCCTGGTTCAGTAGTGGTATTACCGGGAAATACTCCTCATTATCATCTTGCTAAATCGGGCGAATATATTACTCAGGTATATGCCATAGGTCCTCTTGGTTTAGACTATCTGGATAAGCAATTTGACCCGAGAATAAAATCTAAATAGTATATTTAAGTGATGTAGATCACGTAGTCTTCTCGCTGTTTCTTTTGAAATTTGTAGTGTAATTATAAACTTTAAAATCATGAAACTGCAAAAATCAAAATTGTTAGTATCAAAAGTAATTTTAGTAATCACCTTAGTGCTCTATAGTGTACAGAGTATAAAAGCACAAAACAATAACACAATGAAAAATCATAATTCAGACACAGAAGCCATTACAGATGCAATAGAAAATTATTATTTTAAAGGCATTTACGAAGGAGATGCCATACTGTTGGAAAGTATTTTTTATCCTGGAACATTAGTTTATGGAGATGTAAACGGACAGCCATACTTTAAAACAGCGGACCTTTACTTAAATGGCGTAAAAAACAGACAAAGTCCGAAAGATTCAGGCAAACCTTATAAAGGCGAAATTCTGAATATCAAAGTCGTAAATTCAATTGCGATGGCAGAGATTAATTTAAAAATGTACGAGTTTAATTATCGGGATTTTTTATCTTTCCATAAGATTAATGGCAAATGGTTTATTGTCAATAAAATGCTGACCAATGTAAGTGAATAACTTTAAAAAGTAAAGTCATGTGGTACAATACAAAAGCAACAGAATTACTTGGAATTCAATATCCAATATTACAAGGACCATTTGGAGGTAACTTATCCTCCGTAGCCCTGACCGCAGCGGTTTCAAACGCGGGCGGACTTGGTGGCTACGGCGCTTATACAATGACACCTCATGAAATTTTTGAAGTTGATAAACAAATAAAAGCAGCAACTGATAAACCGTACAATATTAATCTGTGGGTTTCTGATCATGATGTTCCAGAAGCTGGTTTATCAGATGAACAATTCAATAAAGCAGCAGCATTATTTAAACCTTATTTTGATGAAGTTGGAATCCCGTTACCGGAGAAACCAGCTTCCTTTCAATCCAGATTCGAAAATCAGTTGGACGTTATTTTAGGTGTTCGTCCAAAAGTATTCAGCTTTATGTTTGGTGCATTACCGGCTGATGTTTTAGAAGAAGCCCGAAAATTACGAATTGTAACGGTTGGGGCAGCAACAACTTTAGACGAAGCTATTTTTTTAGAAAATTCAGGTGTAGATATGATTATCGCTTCCGGTTTTGAGGCTGGTGGACACCGACCTTCCTTTTTAGCTTCGGCCGAATCATCAGTAACAGGAACTTTTGTTTTATTACAGTTGATTAAGGAAAAAGTGAAAATTCCGGTTATAGCAGCTGGTGGAATCGCTAACGGAAAAGGAGTTGCAGCGGCATTAGCTTTAGGAGCAAGTGCAGCTCAAATCGGAACTGCCTTTTTAGCCGTCGATGAATCAAATGCATTACCTATTCATAAGGAGATGTTATTCTCAGATGCCGCAAAATATACCACATTATCACGCGCTTATACAGGAAGATTGGGCCGTGGAATAACCAGTAGAATTGCAAAAGAAATTATAGGGAAAGAAGCGAGTGTTTTGCCATTCCCATTGCAAACGACTTTCATGTCACCCTTGCGTAAAGCAGCCCTGGATCAGGAAAAATGGGATATGATTTTATTTTGGGGAGGACAAATTGCACCTATTTTAAAACATACAAAAGCCACTGAATTAATGCATTCTTTAATTGAAGAAACCACGGCTTATTTTGATGACTTAAAAGGGTAACATTATTTTTTTCAAAAATTAAAGTTAAATTAATTGTGAAATAAAGACCGTTCGGTCTATATTTGCAACATAGAATTTGGAAATCATGAGTAAAGCAGAAAGAACCAGACAATTTATAATTGAAACGTCGGCGCCTCTTATTAATAAGAAAGGCATGGCCGGTACGTCTTTGAGTGATATTATGGAGGCTACAAAACTGGCTAAAGGGGGTATCTATGGTAATTTTGAGAATAAAGAAGAGATCTGTATTGAGTCTTTCTTATATTTAAGATTACAATTAGCTTCCAAATTAGATGTAGCAGCTTCCAAAGGCAAATCCGCTAGAGAAAAACTATTTAATTTACTGGATGTTTATAGCAATGCTAAAAATATGACAGAAGGTTGTCCGATTTTGAATTTTGGAACAGAAGCGGATGACACAAATCCGGTCATGAGAGAACACGTAAAAAAAGCCATTCTTTCTGCCCAGAAAAGATTTTTTACTATAGTGGAAGACGGAATTCAGAATAAAGAATTATCAGCAGAACTAAATCCGGAACATTTTAGTGTCAGAACTTTTGCTATGATAGAAGGCGCTATTTTGTGCAGAAAAGTATTTGGGAATGACAATCAAATGAATATTGTTCTGGACAGCATCAAAAATGAACTTGAAAAGTATGTATTATGACATATTTTTTTTAAACAATTTTAGACCGATTGGTCTATTTTTTAATTAATTATAATTTTACAAAATGAGAAATTTAGAAGAAAACCATAAAGGTTTTAGCACCCTTTTAGCCCTGGCACTTATACCGTTATCGGGGTTTGCAACAGATATTTATTTACCATCACTTCCCGCCATGGCAAAAGATTTAAATGTAACAGCCGGCGTTATTCAGCTTTCATTAGTCTTTTTTATGTTCAGTTTGGGAGTAAGCCAGATTTTTATAGGCAGTATATTGGATAGTTTTGGGCGTTTTAAAATTAGTATTGCGTCATTAGCTGTCTTTTCAGTGACAAGTTTTGTTATCGCTTTTGTACCTAATATCTATGTCATATATGCCATGCGTGTCATTCAGGGAATTGCAATTGCATTTATTGTGGTCTCAAAACGGGCCTATTTTGTTGATCTCTACTCAGGAGACAAATTAAAAAGCTATATCAGTTTATTTTCTATCATTTGGGCCTGCGCACCAATTATGGCCCCCTTTTTGGGAGGTTATTTGCAAAGTCTGTTTGGTTGGAGATCCAACTTTTATTTCCTTGGCGGATTATCATTACTTTTTTTGGTTTTGGAACTACTATACAGTGGAGAATCGTTAAAATATTTCCATCCCTTTAAATTGAAGTCTATAGCACAAACCTATTCTGGTATGTTAAAAACAGCTGACTTTACATTAGGAATTGTAATTCTGGGTATCTGTTTTGGATTGGTGGTAATTTATAATTTGGTTAGCCCTTTTATCATAGAACGTGTATTTGGGTATTCAGCCATTACAACAGGCTATAGCTCTTTATTATCTGGTTTAGCTGTGATGACCGGTGGTATCATTGCCAAATCTCTTATTCATAAACCCTTAGCAAAAAAGGTGTCAATTGCTGTTTCAGTACAACTTGCGTTAGTATTACTCATGATTTTTACCGCACAATTTGGAAGTAATATTTATACCGTAATTGGTTTTACAATGGGACTAAATCTCTGTGGAGGTTTTATATTTAATGTTATTTATGGCTATTGTTTAAGTCGTTTTTCAAAAAATGCTGGTATAGCAAGCGGTCTTACAGGAGGCGCTACATATATGGTGAGTTCTGTGTTCAGCTATGGATTTGTTAATTTATATGCTGTTAAAAGTCAGCTATTACTTGGAGCAGCAAACATTTCGTTACTATTTATTATGGGATTTATTTTTATAGTTTTTAATAGATATAGATCGAGAAGTGTTATGGCAGCTACTATTAGAGCATAAAAAAGGAAAGAGTTTGTTCAGGCAGGCTCTTTTATAGACTAATTGTGAAACATAAAAAGGGATTAATTCATTTATAAAAAAATAATCCCTTTTACTTTTAAATGCAACAACAATCTGATTTTTAGCTTTAATTACTACAAGATATTTTCTTTAAGTTTCCAATTGTGCTTTTTGCCGAAGCTTACAAGTCATCTGTCGAATTTTTAATTTTTTAGCACATGTATTATATAATTTTATGCTAATAAATTAAGACAACACACAAATGATTAAAGAAAGTATAAATTTTAAAGAAGCTGGAAAGTTTGAAGAAACGCGTTTTGAAAAGATTCATAATGTGATTTTTGATTCGTCTCAGGAAGCTTCCATTTTAGTTGCTCAGGAAATCGCGAACATCATTCAAAGAAAAGAAGAGTTGAACGAACCTTGTGTGTTAGGATTGGCAACCGGATCTTCTCCTGTAAAAGTATACGAAGAATTAGTGCGACTTCATAAAGAAGAAGGTTTGAGTTTTGCGAATGTCGTGACCTTCAATTTAGATGAATATTATCCGATGGATAAAAACAATATTCAGAGTTACTGGCACTTTATGCACGAACACCTTTTTGATCACGTAGATATATTACCTCAAAACATTAATATCCCTGACGGAAATGTCAGCAGTGAAGATCTTCAGCAATATTGTATTGACTATGAAATGAAGATTAAAGATTACGGAGGATTAGACTTTCAGCTTTTAGGAATTGGAAGAACCGGTCATATCGGATTCAATGAACCGGGATCGCACGTAAACTCAGGAACCAGAAGTATTACACTTGATCACTTAACCCGAGTTGATGCTGCTTCTTCGTTTTTAGGTATTGATAATGTACCCAGAAAAGCCATAACAATGGGAATTGGCACGGTAAAACATGCTAAAAGAATTGTATTGTTAGGATGGGGAATCAGCAAAGCAGAAATTATTAAAAAAACAATTGAAGGAGAAATTTCTTCGAGAGTACCAGCTACTTATCTACAACAACACAACAACACTACATTTGTTTTAGATACAGAAGCTTCATCAGAATTAACCAGAGTTAAAACACCCTGGTTAGTGAAATCTGTTATCTGGACAGAAGAATTAAAATTGAAAGCCGTAGCATGGTTGAGCGAATTGACTCAAAAGCCTTTCCTAAAACTTACAGACAAAGATTATAACGATAACGGAATGTCAAGTGTTTTGACCGAAGAAGGAACTGCTTACCATTTAAACATAAAAATGTTTAACAAAATGCAGCAAACAATCACTGGCTGGCCAGGTGGAAAACCAAATGCAGATGATACCTACAGACCAGAACGTGCGACTCCGGAGAGAAAACGAATTATCATTTTCAGTCCACATCCGGATGATGATGTTATTTCAATGGGTGGAACTTTTGACCGATTGGTAGAGCAGGGGCATGATGTTCATATTGCTTATCAGACTTCGGGGAATATTGCAGTTTCTAATGAAGAAGCTTTAAAATTTGCAGAGATTTCAAAAGCATTAAATGCTAATTCAGTTGAATCTGCAAATATTATCAACTTCCTTAGAAATAAAAAAAGCAATGATATTGATTCATTAGAAGTGCGAAAATTAAAAGGTTTGATTAGAAGAAGTGAATCTTTAGCCGCAACACGTTATTTAGGATTACCGGATTCAAATGTGAATTTCCTTGATCTTCCTTTTTATGAAACCGGAACAGTTAAGAAAAATAATCTTGGCGAAGCGGATATCAAAATTATGTGTGATATAATCGAAAGAATTAAACCACATCAAATTTACGCAGCAGGAGATTTAGCAGATCCGCATGGAACACACAAAGTGTGTCTGGATAGTTTGTTTGAAGCTTTAAAAAGATTGAAACACAATAGTTATATGGATGATTGTTGGGTTTGGTTATACAGAGGAGCGTGGCATGAATGGGAGTCGTACCAAATTGAAATGGCGGTTCCAATGAGTCCGGATCAGGTGCTTAAAAAGCGTCATGCAATTTTCTATCACCAATCTCAAAAAGACGGCGTTATGTTTCAGGGAGATGATAGCAGGGAATTCTGGGTAAGGGTAGAAGACAGAAACAGATTAACAGCAGAAAAATATCACGCTTTAGGATTAGCAGATTATTCCGCTATTGAAGCTTTTAAACGTTATTATTTCTAGATTGATTTAAAATATAATAAGCTATTTTCATGTAGTTTATTTTGGTTAGTTACCAACTTTGAAAATGCAGCCCTGGTTAGGCTGCATTTTTTTATGTGTTGCGAATTTAACCGCAAAGTTCGCAAAGTTTATTTTTTTATTTTTGTTAGTAAAGTAAAAGAACGCAAAGCTGTACCCCATAGTAAAACGCGAAAAATACCCACAATCCTGTAATGAAAATGGGTGTATTTTCTAAATTGAAGAATTCAAAATCCTTTGTTTTACATGCTCCATGTACGATCTTCCAATTACGTATCTAAGGCCTTCAATCTCAATGCTGTTTCCTTCAACGGCATCGATTTTATCAATGGCAATCGTGTACGATCTGTGGATTCTTAAAAAGTTTCTTTCAGGAAGTAAATCGGTGAAATCTTGTAATGTACTATGAATAATGTATTTGCCCGTAAGAGTATTTATTTTTAAATAATCCTTCAAACTTTCTATGACTAAAATCTCATTAAAGAAAATCTTCTTCATTCTTTTCTTGTCAATTTTTACAAAAATAAAAGGACTTTCTGTGTTGACTTCTAGTGGGTTACTGTTTTTGTTTTCAAGCCTTTTACTTACTTTATTTAAAGCTTTCATTAATCTTGGAAATTCGATTGGTTTTACCAGATAATCCAATACATCTAATTCATAAGTCTCGATTGCAAATTGGCTATAAGCACTGGTAATGATAAGTAAAGGAGGGTTTTCAAGACTTTTTATAAAATTGATACCATCAAGAACTGGCATGTTAATGTCTAAAAAAATGACATCAACATTATTGTTTTTTAAAAAGTTTAAACCTTCTATTGGGTTGCTAAAAGTGTTTATTACCTCAAAATTTTCGATTGGCTCTAAATAATTTTTAATGACATTAATAGCCAATGGTTCATCATCTATGATTAAACAACTTATTTTCATCTTTATAAATATTATTTTTTGAGCGAAATAATTTTAGTGGTATTTTTAAACCAGGCCGTTTTCAGCGACTTTAATTTTAAGCTTTACGACAAAAATATTCTTTTTATTTTTAAAAGAAAGTTTGTACTCATTTTTATTATAACCTAATTCGAGTCTTTTTTTAACATTTTCAATTCCTATACCACTTGACTGGTTAAAATTATCTGTATGCTGTGTAATTTCTGGCATTGGATTAGAGATTGTAAAATGCAGATAATCACCTTTTACTGTAAAGTTAATATTAATTACAACTTTCCCGGTGTTTCTGTTTACGCCATGTTTAAAAGAGTTTTCAATAAAGGTCAATAATATGATGGGAGCAATTTCCTTATCATGAATATCTCCGGAAATTGACATATTTACCTCTAACCGATCATCATTTCTAATTCTTTCAAGATCCAGATAATTTTGGATACAGAGTATTTCATTTTCTAAAGTTTGTCTTTTGCTCTTGGTGTCATACAGCATATAACGCATTAACTCAGATAGTTTTATAACGACTTTTGGCGTTTTGTTCGATTTTTCAACCGATAAAGAATAAATATTGTTCAACGTATTAAAAAAGAAATGTGGGGAAATTTGCGATTTCAAAAAAAGCAATTCAGTTTCTAATTGCGATTTTTCAAGATCCGTAACCCGCTTTTGCTCGTTCAGGAAATCGAAAGTTATTTTAATTGCAGTCACAAAAGTGATTACATACAATTCTCCCATCATCATCTCAATGGTGTAATTGAGTGTCAGTTTGGTGATGACTTCGGGACCTTCAGGCCAAACATTATGTGCGATTAATAAGTAGGTAAGATTGAATTTTAGAATTACCATTAAAAAAATAGAGGGCAGAATCGCAAGTACATACAGTATGTACTTTTTTCTATAAATGAGGTAAGGCATAAAAATCAAAATATTCAAATAACATAGCGTCATGTGAATTGGAAAACCAAGTAAATTTGTTTTTAACGAATACCAGTAATCATTGAAATAACTTCCCCATCGAAAAGTGTTAAATAAAAAGTAAGTAAGCCAAAAAAGGACGTGATAACGCAGCGGTATCCTAGAAAGTTTGCCGGAAGTGAAATTCATAATAAGAGTGTTTTTTGTGACTTTTTTTGATGTTTATCTTCGTTTATATGTCGTCCGTCTAAAATAGTTTTACTGAAAATCAAATTTGTTTAGATTTAGAGTTAAATTAAGACTGTTTTTATCTGAAGAAATTGATCTTTTGTTTTACTGCCTAATTCTGATTGCAAGTTGTAAAATAAAAGTGTACAAAAATAAAAGTCGGTGATTTTTTTTTAAACCGTGTTTTCTTCACTAAATCGATTTATATATAAAATAAAATAATCATGTTAACTAAGAAACAATATCGCATCATCAACAAGTTTTTCCTGAGGTTTCTAAAATCAATCTAGAGTTAACTTATTCCTGAGATTTACAAAAAAATAACCAATCAGACAAAAGGCTGAAACAACAATAAAAATTAACTAACCAAAAATAAATAATAAAATTAATGGATATCATTGACGTATCGATCATCGTAGCCTATATTCTGCTTTCAGTAGGAATAGGAATTTGGATTTCAAGAAAAGCATCAAAAGGATTAGATGATTATTTCCTTGGCGGAAAAACAATCAAATGGTATTTTTTAGGATTAAGTAACGGATCAGGAATGTTTGATGTTTCAGGAACTTCCTGGATGATTGGCGTTCTGTTTTTATATGGCGTAAAAAGTTTCATGTTTATGTGGCTTTGGCCTATTTGGAATCAGATTTTTGTGATGATGTTCCTCGCAGTCTGGATCAGAAGATCAAAGGTAATGACAGGTTCTGAATGGATTTTAACCCGATTTGGAAACGACAGAGCCGGAAAAGCATCTCATATTATTGTAGCTATTTTTGCTATCATTTCAACCATTGGTTTTATTGCTTATTTCTTTGAAGGAATCGGGAAATTTATTACCATTATTCTTCCTTGGGATCTAACGCTTCAATATGGAGATTTAATTCTATTGACATCAGAGCGCTCTTATGCTTTGATAATTATCTTCTTAACAACAATTTACACGGTTAAAGGAGGTATGTTTTCTGTAGTAGCTACAGAAGTAGTGCAATATCTAATTATGATTATTGCCAGTGTTTTGATTGCAGGTTATGCTTTTGTAAATTATACCGATATTCAGATTAACGCTGTAATTAGCCAAGAATGGAAAAATGTTTTCTTCGGATGGCAGTTTGAAACCCAATGGAGCGAAAAATTCCAGACTTTCAATAATTTAATTGATTCTGAAGGATATAAAATGTTTGGCGCTTTTATCGGAATGACATTATTCAAAGGCTTTTTTGCCAGTGTTGCCGGACCAACGCCAAGTTATGACTTACAAAGGATTCTGTCTACAAAATCAGTAAAAGAAGCGGCTTATATGAGTGGTTTTACAAACTTGATTTTGTTCATTCCAAGATACTTATTAATCACCGGAATTGTGGTAATTGCTTTGATAAACCTGGCACCGGAATTAAATGCAAATACAGGTTTAACAGGTGCCGATTTAGAATTATTAATGCCCAAAGTGGTTAATTTATATTTGCCTGTCGGAATAAAAGGGCTTTTACTTGCTGGTTTATTGGCGGCATTTATGTCTGGATTCTCTGCTTTTGTAAATGCAGGACCAGCTTATATTGTAAATGATATTTATAAAAAATACTTCAAACCCGTTGCAACCAATGCACACTATATTAAAGTAAGCCAAATTTCTTCTTTTATAGTGGTTGGTTTAGGAGTTTTCATGGGATTCTTTGCAGATTCTATTAATTCTCTGACCTTATGGATTACCAGCGCCTTGTATGGCGGTTATGTGGCAGCCAATTTCTTAAAATGGATTTGGTGGCGCTTTAACGGCTGGGGTTATTTCTGGGGAATGTTTGCTGGCTTAATTGTAGCTTCTTTACAATTTGTTTTAGGACAGTATAAAGGAACTTTTACAGAAGGATCATTTTTGTATGATTTGTCAGAAGTACAGGCGATTTACTTATTTCCCGTAATATTTGGTTTCTCCATTTTAGGTTGTCTCTTAGGAACTTTCTTTAGCAAACCAACCGACATGGATGTGTTGCGATCTTTTTACACCAATGTTAGGCCTTGGGGATGGTGGAGTCCAGTGTATAAAACATTAAAATCAGAAGATCAGACTTTCGAAAAGAATAATGATTTCTGGAAAGACATGCTGAATTGTGTTATCGGAATCGTATGGCAGTCAAGCATGATTTTACTTCCGATATACTTCGTTATCAGAGATTATCCAAAAGCCATTGCGGCATTGGTTGTATTTTTAGTGACGACAACAATTCTGAAATTTACCTGGCTGGATAAAGTTCGAAAAATAGCGGATTAATTAGAATATAGGAAAATATTAAACACATAGAAAAATAGGTTTTAATTCGTAAAAGGATATTAAAAGAAACTAGTTTCTCACACATAGCTATGTTTCTTTAAGTTGATGAAAGGCCTTTTTTAGGTTTCAAAAGCTATTTTTCTATGTGTTTAAAAGCTAAAAAATAAAATATTAAACGCATAGGACATAGAACTTCAATTGTGAAAAAGAAACAAGTTTCCCACACATAGCTATGTTTATTTTGAGCATCTATGTTTCTATGTGTTTTTAAAGAAAACAAAAACAACAAAACAATATAAAAAGATGAGTACTATTCCTTGGCAAGACAGACCCGAAAACAGCAATGATGTAATGTGGAGATATTCTGAAAATCCTATTATTGACAGATATGCTATACCATCGTCAAACAGTATTTTTAACAGTGCTGTTGTTCCATTTGGCGATGGGTTTGCGGGTGTTTTCAGATGTGATAATAAAGCAGTTCAAATGAATATTTTTGCTGGTTTCAGTAAAAACGGAATCGATTGGGACATAAATCATGAGCCAATTGTAATGCAGTCTGGTAATACTGAAATGATCGAATCGGCATACAAATATGATCCTCGTGTTGTTTTTATCGAAGATCGTTACTGGATTACCTGGTGTAATGGCTACAACGGACCAACAATCGGAATTGGATATACTTTTGACTTTAAAGAGTTTTTTCAATGTGAAAATGCCTTTTTGCCTTTCAACAGAAATGGGGTTTTGTTTCCACAAAAAATTAACGGAAAATACGCCATGTTAAGCCGTCCGAGTGATAATGGTCATACGCCTTTTGGAGATATTTGGATCAGCTACAGCCCGGATATGAAATATTGGGGAGAACATCGTTTGGTGATGAAACCAACTCCTTTTGAAGACAGTGCGTGGCAGTGTACAAAAGTAGGAGCAGGGCCAATCCCAATTCTTACTAGCGAAGGCTGGTTAATGATTTATCATGGCGTTATCAATACCTGCAACGGTTTCCGTTATGCAATGGGATCAGCACTTTTAGAGGTCAATTCTCCGGATAAAGTAAAATATAGAACACAACCTTACTTATTAGGACCGGCGGAACTATATGAAATGGTTGGCGATGTACCAAATGTGGTATTTCCTTGTGCTGCTTTGCATGATACTGAAGAAGATAAATTGGCTGTTTATTATGGTGCTGCTGATACAGTAGTGGCTATCGCATTTGGTAAATTAAGCGAAGTGGTACAGTTTACAAAAGATAACAGTTTATAGAAAAAATATGGTTTTAAAATCAAAATGTTTAATAGTTGCTTTAGGGATTCTTTCGATAAGTGGTTATTCACAATCGAAAAAAGCCGTTGTGCCAAAAACGTATATAGCTGCTAAAACTTCAACTGCAATTGCAATTGATGGGGAGGAAAATGATGCTTCGTGGAATAAAGTAGAGTGGACTGCTCTTTTTGAAGATATCTCAACTGATGTAAAACCAAAATATGCAACCAAAGTAAAAATGCTTTGGGACGAAACCAACTTTTACATACTGGCAAAAATGGAGGAACCACATGTTTGGGCTAATCTAAAACAACGTGATACCATTATTTTTTATAATAATGATTTTGAAGTTTTTATAGATCCCGACAGCGATACTTTTAACTATTATGAATTAGAGATAAATGCTTTAAATACCACTTGGGATCTATTTTTGACAAAACCATACAGAGAAGATGATAAGGTCGTTCTAAACGATTGGAACATTCCGGGTTTAAAATCGGCTGTAAAAATCAACGGTACGTTAAATAATCCAAATGATACTGATGAAGGCTGGGTATTGGAAATGGCGATTCCGTGGGCTTCTTACAAGACAACTTTCTTTGATCAAAATGTTCCTGTAGATAAATTCTGGAGGGTTAATTTTTCGAGAGTAAACTGGCAGCATGATATCAAAAATGGCAGTTACGAACGCAAGAAAGATGCTGAAGGAAAATTTCTTCCGGAGTACAATTGGGTTTGGTCACCAATGGGTGTGATCAACATGCATGAACCTGAAAAATGGGGTTATGTTTATTTTTCTTCAAAAGAAGGAAAAGACAGTTTTGAAATTCCGCAGGATGAAAAAGTAAAATGGGAATTGTACACGCTTTACCGCGCTCAGAAAGAATATCATAGCAAAAACAAAACCTGGGCACAATCCCTAACAGATCTTACTAAGAAACCAATTACTGTTGATGGAAAAGTATTAAAACCAGTACTTGAAAATCATACAACCGGATTTAATATAGCTGTAAAAAGTCCATTCTCGAATAAAACATTAATTATAGAAGAAGACGGCAAAATAATATCGAAATAAACCACTATGAAACTACCAAAACTATTACTTTTTTTATTGGCACTTAGTATTTTTTCATGTGCAAAGAAAGAAGAACCAACCACTTTTAAATTTGGAGTCTGGACAACGGCAGATGCTAAAAAATCTGATGCAGATTATAGAAAAGAATTCAAAAAATACAAAGAAGGCGGACTTGACGAAGTATTAATTAATACAGGAACTGATCCAAAACTTTTAACTAGAATAGCACCTTTAGCAGCAAAAGAAGGTTTGAAAGTACACGCCTGGATTATGGCGATGAACAGACCCGGAGATTCAATTGCTTTACAACACCCTGACTGGTATCAGGTAAGTAAAGAAGGAAAATCTTGCTTTGATAACCGTCCGTATGTAGATTATTATCAATGGTTATGTCCAACCAGAAAAGAATCAAGAGAACACGTTTTGCATTTAGTTGAAGAATTAGCAAAAGTAGAAGGTATTGAAAGTGTTCACTTGGATTACATTCGTTTCCCGGACATCTTTTTACCAATCAGTTTATTACCAAAATATAACCTAGTTCAGGACGTAGAATTACCTCAGTTTGATTTTTGTTATTGTGATGAATGTGTAAAAGCATTTGAAAAAATACATCATAAAAATCCTAAAACAAGTCACAACACTTCTATCGATATGGAGTGGAAAAACTTCAGGCTTAATGCGATACAAGCTGTAGTTAATGACGCTTACAAAATTGTACACAAACACAATAAAAAACTAACAGCAGCAGTATTTCCTTATCCAGAAATGGCAGATCATATGGTGCGTCAGCGTTGGGATAAATGGGATATTGATGAAGTTTATCCAATGATTTATCATAGCTTTTATGATGAAGAAATTGACTGGGTTGGTTATGCAACAAAACAAGGTGTAGCCGATTTACAAGGTAAACAAACGAAAGTTAATACCGGAATTTATATTCCAGGATTAAAATCGGACAAAGAATTAAAGGAAGCCATTTTACTAGCTAAAGAAAATGGTGCCGTAGGAGTTTCTTTTTTTGATGGTGGCGCTTTATCTGAAAGCAATCTGAAAACAATTAAGGAAACAAAAGCAAGTTTAAATAATTAGTGGTTTTTTTCTTAAATCCGGATATCTGCTGAGTTGGTTAGTGCAGATATTCGGATTTTAATTAAAAGTAACTTTATATATTTATATCCTGAACCATAATAACAATTATGGTTCTGTTTGTTTTATTATAGTATGTATTTTTATTTCATAAGAAGGAATGTTTTATTATTTTTCTAATGAAATAAATTTTAAGAATTTACAAGAATAAAAATCAAATAATGAAAAAAACTGTATTCATTGCCGCACTCATCATAGTTTCTCTATTTTCTGTTCAGGCACAGGAAAGTACTCCTTTTTGGCAAAATGAAAAAATCAATGAAGAGAATAGAGAACCAATGCACGCGGCCTACTATGTTTTTGAGAATGAAAAATTAGCAGCGAGTAACGACTGGAGATCATCAAAAAACTATTTGGATATAAACGGAGCCTGGAAATTTAAATATTTTGACAGTCCCGCGGATCTTCCGGCAGCATTTGAAAAAAGTAATTTTAACGATCAATCGTGGGATAATTTTAAAATTCCGGCTAGCTGGGATGTAAATGGTTACGGTTTTCCGGTTTATACTAATACCACTTATGATTTTGCAAAATACATAAAAGTAAATCCGCCTTTTGTTCCTACAAATTACAACCCAACCGGAGTTTACAGACGCGAAATCACGATCGATAAATCCTGGGAAGGAAAAGATATTTTTCTTCATGTTGGAACTGCAAAATCAAATCTAACGGTTTGGGTAAATGGTATTTATGTAGGTTATGGCGAAGACGGAAAATTACCATCTGAATTTAACCTGAATAAATATGTGAAAACCGGTAAAAACACTATCGTTTTAAAAGTAATGAAATGGAGCGACGGTTCGTATTTAGAATGTCAGGATTTCTGGAGATTTAGCGGTATTACCAGAGATTCTTATTTGGTTGCCCGAAATAAAACGCATTTAAAAGATTATGAAATCGTTCCGGATTTAGATGCGTCTTATGTAAACGGAAGTTTAAAAATCTCTACTGAATTTTCAGTCCTAAATAAAAAAGATAATTATAGTTTAGAGGTTCAATTGAAAGATGGTGAAAAAATCATTACTTCAAAAGTTATTTCCGCTTTAAGCGAAAAACAAATCTTCGACTTTGCTGTAAATAATCCGAAGAAATGGAGTGCAGAAATTCCGAATTTATATCAGGTTAGTTTTCTTCTGAAAGATAAAAAAGGAAGTGTTATTGAAGTTATTCATCAAAATATTGGTTTTAGAAAAGTAGAAATTAAAGGCGGACAGCTTTTAGTAAACGGAAAAGCAATCTACATAAAAGGCGTGAATCGTCATGAAACAGATCCGGTTACGGGACAAACGGTTTCAAGAGAACGCATGGAAGAAGATATTAAATTAATGAAAGAGTTTAATATCAATGCGGTGAGAATGTCTCATTATCCAAACGATGAATATTTCTATGAATTATGCGATAAATACGGAATCTATGTTGTGGATGAAGCGAATATCGAATCGCACGGAATGGGTTATGATCTTACCAAAACTTTAGGTAATAAACCTAGTTGGGAGCTGGCGCATTTACAGCGTATGCAGCGTATGGTGGAGCGTGATAAAAACTTTGCTTCCATTATTATTTGGAGTATGGGGAATGAGGCTGGGAATGGTTATAATTTTTACCGAGGTTATTTGTGGATAAAAGATCGTGATAAATCAAGACCAATTCAGTACGAAAGAGCGACCGCCGGAGCATGGGACGGGAAGGATTTAAAATACGAATGGAATTCAGATATTATCGACCCCATGTACAGTTCGCCGGATAAAATGGAAGAATATATTCTGGCAAATCCCCATCCGGACAGACCTTATATTCAATGTGAATATGCTCATGCCATGGGAAATTCAATGGGAAATTTTAAGGATTATTGGGATATAATAAGAAAGTATCCAAATTTTCAGGGCGGTTTTATATGGGACATGATTGACCAGTCGGTTTATAAAACACAACCAGACGGAACGCTAGTATTAGCTTACGGAGGAGATTTTGGACCTAAGGATACACCAAGTGATAATAACTTCCTGGACAATGGCGTTTTCAGCCCGGAAAGAAAACCAAATCCACATGCCTTTGAAATGCGAAATGTATATCAAAATATCCTGACTTCGTGGGAAAATAAAGAAACGGCGACTATAAAAGTCTACAACGAGTTTTCATTTAAAGATTTAAGCAATGTGAGTTTGCATTGGAAATTAATCCTGGATGGAAAAGAGACTGAAAGCGGTGTTATTGATGATTTAGAAATAAAATCTAATGAATCGAAATCGTATAAATTACCAGTTAATTTAGACGGAAAACAGTTTCAGGAAGCTTTTATAAATGTGAGCTATCATATCAAACAAGACGAACCGTTTTTACCAAAAGGTTTCCAGATTGCTACTGACCAATTAGCACTTAAAGGAAGCTGGAAAAACGATATTAAAATAGAAGGTACTTCAAAAATAGCGGTAGAGAAAAAGGAAAATAGGACCGTATTTAAAAGCGATAAAATGGAAATTGCTTTTGATAAAAAAACAGGATTCATAAATGGTTATTTCTTCCAAAATCAGCCAATTATAAAAGAAGGGTATCAATTGCGTCCTAATTTATGGAGAGCGCCAAATGACAATGATTTTGGAGCTTATCTTCAGGAAAAATTAAAACCATGGAAAGACGCAACAGAGAATCCTACTCTTATCAATTGGTCTTATGTAGCGAAAGACAATAAAATTATTGTTACAGCAACATATGATTTACCTCAGGTTGTTTCAAAATTAGTTTTGAATTACGAACTTAGCGCCAACGGAGAATTAAGCGTGAAAGAAGAATTAAACATTGAGAAAATAAAAGAACAACCAATGCTGCCAAGATTTGGTATGGAAATAATTGTTCCGAAAGATTTTAGCAACATGATTTATTACGGAAGAGGACCACACGAAAACTACATTGACAGAAATTACAGTTCACAAGTAGGGCTTTATACCCAAACAGTTTCAGAACAGTATTATCCTTATATTCGCCCACAGGAAACGGGAAATAAAACGGATATTCGTTGGGTTGAATTATCAAACGATAAATTAAAATTAACTGTAAAATCAGATGATTTGTTGTCAATAACAGCTTTGCATTATTTAAATGAAGATTTAGATGACGGATTGAAAAAAGATCAAAGGCACGCCGCCGAATTGAAAGAAAGAGATTTAACCAGTTTAAAAATTGATTACAAACAAATGGGTGTTGGAGGTATTGATAGCTGGCAGGCATGGCCAATGGACAAATATCTTTTAAGAAACAAAAGTTATCAGTATCAATTTAAAATTACACCATCTTTAAAATAAATTTATGAGAACATTAAAACCATTATTTGTCTTAATCTTCTTAGCCGTTTTAACTGCGGGTTATAGTCAAAAAGTGTACACGGAAAAAGATATTAAAATCATTCCGAAACCAACACAGTTAATAATTAATAAAGGCATATTTGAATTTTCTAAAAACACAAAATTTATTGCTGTAACTGATTTTCAAAAAGAAATTTCCAATGTGCTTATCAGCAAGTTTGAAAAAGCTGCCGGGTTTCGTCCTGAAGTATCGACCGCGATTCCGAATAGCAATTATGTGCAATTTAAAGTAGACGAAACGTTAGAGAAAGAAGCCTATATATTAGATGTAAATTCAAAATTTATCACCATTACTGCTAAAGGACAAGCTGGTTTTATTTATGGATTGGAAAGTATCCGACAATTGCTTCCGGTTGTAATTGAAAGTAAAAATGTTATTCCGAAACAAAAATGGCAAATTCCGAATTTGGTTATCAATGATAAACCTCGTTTTCAATGGAGAGGTTTAATGTTGGATTTGTCACGTCATTTCTTCGATAAAAATTATATTTTGGCCACGATTGATCGTTTGGCCATGCACAAAATGAACGTTTTGCATTTGCATTTAGTAGACGATCAGGGATGGAGAATTGAAATTAAAAAATATCCAAAATTAACTGAAGTTGGAGCGTGGAGAGTTGATCAGGAGAATTTATCATGGAATGCCAGGCTTACCACAAATCCGGATGAAAAAGGAACTTATGGTGGATTTTTAACTCAGGATGAATTAAAAGAAATCGTAAAATATGGAGCATCAAAAAATGTCGAAATTATTCCTGAAATCGAAATGCCGGCGCACATAAGCAGTGCTATTGCCGCATATCCGGAACTGGCTTGTTTTGATCAGCGAATTGGAGTTCCGTCAGGAGGTTTATGGCCCATTACAGATATTTATTGTGCCGGAAAAGAAACAACATTTGAGTTCCTTCAGAATGTAATCGATGAAGTGGTTAACATTTTTCCTTCAAAATACATTCATATTGGAGGTGATGAAGCGACTAAATCCAATTGGGATAAATGCCCGAATTGTCAAAAAAGAATGCAGGAGAACGGTTTAAAAAACAGCCATGAACTGCAAAGTTATTTTGTAAAAAGAATGGAGAAATACATCAATTCTAAAGGCAAAAAGCTAATTGGCTGGGATGAAATATTAGAAGGAGGTTTAGCTCCGGAAGCCACTGTAATGAGCTGGAGAGGAACTAAAGGTGGTGTTGAAGCTGCTGAACAAGGTCACGATGTTATTATGACTCCGGAATCACCTTGTTATTTTAATTTTTATCAGGGACCTCAAAATGAAGAACCTTTAGCTTTTGATGCATATAATCCATTAAATAAAGTGTACGAATTTGATCCTGTGGTTTCCACTATGACACCAGATCAGGCAAAGCATGTATTAGGTGGACAAGCGAATTTATGGGCAGAATTTCTTTCGACTCCAAGTACTTCAGAATATATGATTTTCCCAAGATTGGCTGCTTTATCTGAGACTCTATGGAGTCCGAAAGAAAGCCGCAATTGGAATGATTTCACCACAAGATTATCCTCATTATTTCAGCGTTATAATTATTTGGGTATCAATTATGCAAAAAGTGCTTATTTGGTAACGGCTTCTTCAACAGCAGATTTAGCTCAAAAACAGATTAATGTTACATTGAAAAATGAATTTCCAAATCCGGATATTCGTTATGTTTTGGGTAATAAACCATTAGATCAACAGGCTTTAAAATACACAAATCCAATTTCGTTTAACGAAACAACCATCCTAAAAGCGTCCTTATTTCAAAATGACAGGGCAGTTGGAAAAACATTTACAGACACTATCGTATTTCATAAAGGTGCAGGACATAAAGTAAGTTATCTAACACCATACAGCAACAATTACAAAGGTGACGGGCCTTTTGGAATGGTGAATACAATTCGCGGTTCTAAAAACTTTCATGATGGTCAATGGCAGGCATGGTTAGTAAATGATATGGAAATTGTGATTGATCTTGAACAAAAGCAAAATATACAACAGGTAATAGTTGGAACTTTAGAAAGCCAGGGAGCGGGAATAAATTTTCCCGTACAAGTAAAAGTCTTAGTTTCAAACGATAGCATCAATTACAAAGAAGTAGGAAAGGTGAATCGCACCTATGCATCAAATCCTGTATCGGAATTAAAAGATTTTATAATTACTTTTGACAAGCAAAATACCAGATTTATAAAGATCATAGCAGTTAACTTAAGAAAGAGTCCAAAAGGAGACAGTTCTTGGTTATTTGTAGATGAAATTGTAGTCAATTAAAATAGCTTAAGTAATAATAGCTAAAAAAGAAATGAGAAATACAACAATCCAAACAGCATGCTTTTTTTGCATGCTGTTTTTTAGCATAAACACATTTGGACAAGAGCCTGCAGATCTTGTGAATCCGTTGATCGGAACTTCAAATTACGGCGCTGCTTTCCCGGGACCAATTGCGCCAAGAGGAATGGCAAGTATTAGTCCCTTTAACGTAGCCGGTCCTCAAAACCGACCGTTAGAAAAAGACAGTCAGTGGCTGTCTAATCCTTATGTAAATGAAAATACTTTTCTGACTGGATTTAGTCAGGTGAATTTAAGTGGTGTAGGCTGTCCTGATTTAGGTGTGTTGTTGCTAATGCCGACGACTGGAGCGGTTGAAACGAATCATTTGAAATACGGTTCTACTTATTCTAAGGAGGTTGCTAAAACAGCTTATTACAGCGTAGATATTGATAAGTATAAAATTAAAGGGGAATTTACAGCGTCGAAAAGAGTAGGTGTAAGCAAATTCACTTTCCCGAAAGGACAATCCAATATCTTACTGAATTTAGGTTTAGGATTGACAAATGAAGAAGGCGCCATGTTAAAAGTGGTTTCATCAACAGAAATTGAAGGAATGCGTACTGTAGGTTCGTTTTGTTATAATAGTCCTGAAGATGCTTATCCGGTTTATTTTGTGGCCAAATTTTCAAAACCGGCAAATCACTTTGGAGTTTGGAAAAAAACGCCAAAGTATGAAGGTACAGAAGCACAATGGATGGGTTACAACGGTAAAACCCGAATGATGAAAAACACCATTAAAACGGTTGTTGGAGATAGCATCGGAACTTATTTTACCTATGAATTTGATAAAAAAGAAACGGTTGAAGTTAAAATTGGAGTTTCTTATGTAAGTATTGAAAATGCCCGTGAAAATTTAGAAAGGGAAACCGGTGGTAAATCATTTGATGCTGTTTATAAAGAAACGTATGATGAATGGAACAAAGAGCTTTCTAAAATTTTAGTTGAAGGTGGTTCCTATCAGGATAGGGTTATTTTTTATACCGCATTGTATCATACTTTAATTCATCCAAATACTTTAAATGATATTAATGGGGAATATCCTCAAATAAAACGGACCAAGATTGGAAGAACCACAGACACACGTTATACGGTATTTTCTTTGTGGGATACCTATCGAAATATGCATCCGTTAACCTCTCTGGTTTATCCGAAGCAACAATCCGATATGATTAAAAGCATGTTGGAAATGTACGATGAAAACGGCTGGCTGCCCAAATGGGAATTAAATTCAACCGAGACATTTACAATGGTTGGAGACCCGGCCAGTATCGTTATCGTGGACGCTTGTTTAAGAGGAATTCAGGATTTTGATATTTACAAAGCCTACCATGCCATGTTAAAAGGGGCAGACCAAATTGAAGAGAATCCATTGCGTCCAGGCCTTAAAGAATATTTGGATAAAGGATATTTATCAACCAATTATCCTGGGCCAGTTTCTACAACACTTGAATATAATACTTCGGACTATGCGATTTCACTTTTAGCGAAAGCATTAGGTGAAAAAGAAGATTATAAACGTTTTACTAAACGCTCATTATCCTATCGAAAACTATATGACAAAGATTTAAAATTGCTTCGACCAAGAACGGCTACAGACAATTGGTACGAACCTTTTGATCCTATTGCAGGGGCTAATTTTCAGGCAAATGTTGGATTCATTGAAGGCAACGCCTGGCAATATGCTTTTATGGTGCCGCATGATATCAGAGGATTGATAAAATTAATGGGAGGTGATAAACCTTTCTCTGATCAATTGCAAAAAGTTTTTGATATCAAACAATTTGATATGGCAAACGAGCCGGATATTGCTTATCCTTATTTGTTCAATTATGTAAAAGGCGAGGAGTGGAAGAGCCAGGAAATGGTGAGGAAGTTAGTAAGAGAGCATTTCAAGAATGAGCCAAAAGGATTACCTGGAAATGATGATACAGGAACGATGTCGGCATGGCTGGTGTATTCCATGATGGGATTCTATCCAATATCACCGGGAGATCCGATTTATACACTTACAACGCCAATGTTTGATAAAATAACGATTCAATTAGATCCAAGGTATTACAAGAAAGAGAACATCGTAATTCAGCGTGAAATTAATAGTGACGGAAAAATAAAAGACATTCAGTTAAATGGGAAAAGTTTAAATAGTTTCTTTATTTCGCATGATGATTTTGTAAACGGAACGACGCTGAAAGTGATTCAGGAATAATATATCTTTAGTTGAAAAAGGCTGTTTTCTAACTCTGGTTAGCAGTGGAAAAGGGTTATAATAATGTATTTATAATCAAGTTATGAGTTACGAAAAAATCAAAGAGGAATTTATTAAAGATGCGGAAGAATACATAAACGCAAAGCGACAGCCGTTCGAGAAATTATCTGGTCCCGAACTAGACTTTGCAAAGTATCAATATCTGGAAAATTTTCAAGACTATATCAACCATCTTAATTTTCGAATAAACGCCCTACTTGACGATTATTTAATTTCTTTTCATAGTCTCGACGAAGCAAATGCTTTCCAGGACTATATGAAACCAACATTTGATATGCTTTCAAGAAAATATACGGAGGGCATTATGGAGTAATTGCAAAATCCTTTATGAATACAAAAAAGTCCATTCACCGTAGCGAATGGACTTTTTTTATATTATCGAATCTCTGTAAAAGAGAATAGGATTATTGTGTTTTTATACCAATTTCAGCAATAGAAATATATCTTCCGTCTACACTGGTTTTTCCAATAAACTTAATGTATCTGGCTTTTACCGATGTTTTTAAAGTGATGTTTTGCTCCACCGGATTGCTTTTGATATTAGCAAATTCACCTTCTGCAACAGTTCTCCAGTTTATACCGTCTGTGCTTATTTCCCATTGGTAATTTTTCACAATTCCACCCGTTCCGTTATGACGTGGCAAATACGATAAGGTTGTGAATTCCATTTCCTGTCCCATATCAATAACTATGAATTGTGGTAAAGGCGTTAATGATGTGTTATCAGCTGTACTCCAGAAAGTTTCGGCATTTTCGTCAATAACGTTTAATGCTGATTCTTTTTCCTCATTTTCAAAAGAGACAGTAACTATTTTCCAGTCTTTCTTGTAAACGTTGAAGGATTGAATGGCAGTTTCACCAGATTTCATATCTGTACCAAAAGATTTGGCTTTCACATCACCCGAGGTTAAAAATGGAAATGGGCTTAGAAAAATGGGAGATTGTGCAGTAGGTTCTGTTCCGTCAATGGTGTAACGAATTTGATTTACACTTGTCTCGGTAGTGATCGAAACATTCCCGTCTTTGTCTCTTTTAATTCTTGGAAGAGGCAATAGTTCTGGCTCTCTAAAAACACCAATATCACTTAAAGCGATACAAACAGGAGATTCTTTAATAGTAATTCTCAATTTTGTAGTTGTGATATAATTTGAGAAACGTACTAATCGGTTGGCACCAATACTCGTAGCTTCGCCTACTTTTTTCCAAATTCCACCAATAAAAGCATCAATTTCCACTTTCTCAATACGCTGACCTAATTTGATATTTTCTCTTAAATGAATGATATTAAACGTTTGTTCTTTATGCCACTCTAAAGTTACAGTGGCCTTTTTTACTTCATCACTTGTTGCCCAATAGGAGTAACGATCATTATCCGTAAGATTTTTGGTTCCGTAAAAGATCTGATTTTCACCGCGAACTTCCGAAGCCGTAATCACAGCAGATTGAGCAAGATTATCCGCGAACAATTTTTTTAAAAAAACACCAAAATCTTTCAAACTCTTAACATCATTTTGATGTAATAAACCTTCTGTATTTGGTGCAATTCCGATATCCATACCAGCACCTCTTCCAACTGATTTCAAGTAAATTTCGAATAACTCCGAAACAGATTTTACATTGTTATCTTCATTGGCATGATAAAACCAGCCATTTCTAAGCGGAACATCACATTCAGCCGGTTTCCAGTATTTACCGTTTCGTGTCCCGCCCTGAGCTTTATCAGAATCCGTTTCTCCGGGAACGGCTACTGTTTTACCTGCTATAGGTTCTGGTGTAAAAGTAGCCCAGGATGTTTCATTTGCAAAACCTCTTTCATTTCCAACCCAGCGCACATCGCCATTATCAGCAAAAATAACCGCTCCGGGTTGTAATTCACGGGATATGCCCCATGTTTTATCCCAGCCGTAATAAGTTGCTCTGTCAATATTTCTTTTTTCATTTTTACCGCCATAATACCCGTCTCCACCATTGGCACCATCAAACCAGGTAATGAATAGATTACCATAATTCGTGTACAATTCTCTCAACTGATTTCTGTATTTTTCTACATATTCAGGTTTTCCGTAATCTTCATTATTTCGATCCCAAGGTGAACAATAAAGACCGAATTTCATTCCGGCTTTACGCGCAGCCACTTCAAATTCTTTTACCATGTCGCCTTTTCCATCACGGAAAGGGCTTGCACTAATGTTGTAAGCTGTTGTTTTGGTCGGCCACAAACAAAATCCATCGTGATGTTTGGCAACAAAAATAACGCCTTTAAAACCGCCATCTTTGGCAGCATTCACAATCTGACTCGCATCAAATTTTGAGGGATTAAAGATTTTAGGATCTGCATCGCCATAACCCCATTCTTTATTCTGAAAAGTGGTTGGAGTAAAATGCACCAAAACATATTGTTCCAGTTCCTGCCAACGCAATTGCGGTTCAGTTGGCAATGCTCCATAAGGAGCTGGCGGGCCAATTTTCTGGGCTGTCATTGACAAAAAGGCAAAACAGACTAAGAAAGTTACTACTAGTTTTTTCATTTGATTTTATCTCACTTATTGCGTTACTTTAATTACCACCGCTTCCTGACTGGCTAATGAAGTTCTTAATTCTTTCGGGATTGTAACAACTATTCCGCCATCGACTTTTTTACTGGTCAGTTTTTGTTTGTTGTTTAGTAAAGAAGCTTTTAGATTGCCTTTAATATCCGTTTTGATGCTGATTTCCGCAGGTAATTCTTTTTCGTCTTTAGCAGGCATGTAAATGCCGTAAATTGACTTGCCTTTCTGTGTGTAACCTACTTTTCCGTCTAAATAAGGCGCAACAGGTTTAGTATCATAAATAGCTTCACCATTTACTGATAACCATTTTCCAACGTTAGCTAAAGTGGTTTCAATTTTAGGATCAAATTCTCCTTTGGCATCCGGTCCAACACCTAATAATAGATTTCCACCTTTTACTACGATACTCGTCATCAATTGAATTACTTCTTTTGAAGATTTATAATGATCATTTGGCACCCATCCCCAGGCTCCGCCAAGAGTTATACAACTTTCCCAAGGCACACTTAATGGTTTCTCAGGCGTTTTTTGCTCAGGTGTTAGATAATTCTCATATTCGCTCGGAACCCAGCGATCTACAACCAACATTCCGGGTTGTTTTTTACGAGCCGTTTCTGAAACCAGTTTCATGTTGATATCCATATCATAAGGATATTTACAGAACTCTTCTACTTTTTTATTGATGGTTGACAACGGACGAACCCAACAGCCGTCAAGCCAAAGAATATCCACTTTTCCGTAGTTTGTAGTCAATTCGTTCAACTGATTTTGGGTGTATTGTACATAACTTTGCCATCTTTCCGGAAATTTTTTGATGTCGTAAGTTGGGTTTCTGTCTTTTGGAGGATAATAAGACCACCAGAAATTTTCTGTTGTCCAGTCTGGTTTAGAGAAATAAACACCAACAGCCAAACCTTCTTTTCTTGAGGCATCCAAGACATCTTTTAATACATCGGCTTTTGGATTTTTGGCATACGGCAATTCTGGATTTGTGATCTTGAAATCGGTATATTTTGAATCATACATACAGAATCCATCATGATGTTTCGAGGTGAAAATCATATATTTTGCTCCAGCGTTTTTGAACATTTTAGCCCATTTTTCAGAGTTTAAATTCGTGGGATTTAATTTGAATTTGGTATTTCTGTAGTCCGTAGCATATTTGTAATAATCGTCGTATCCGTCTCTGCTAACCCAATCTTCCGGAGCTAATCCCCATGATTCTACGATTCCCAGCTGTGAATAAAGTCCCATATGAATTAAAACCCCAAATTTGTAACCCTGCCATTTGTCCAAATTAGCTTTCACTAAGGGATCTTTTGTCATAACATAGCCTTCTTCTTCGGTTTTGTCAGCTTTCATACTGAAGTCACCCTGCGCATGCAGTGAAAGCGCACTAGCGCAGACAAATGCTGTATATAATGATTTGAATTTCTTTTTCATTTTATGGTTTTTTGGTAAGTAGTTATTGTATTACTTTAAGTAAAACTCAGGATTAATTAATTTGTTCCCGGTGTCATCATAAACAGCGTAGTTAAAACCACTCTGAACACAATAGGAACCATAATCCCCTTTTTTGTTCAGGGCAATAAAACCAACCTGAATATCTTTTAAATCTTTGTTTCTGTTTTTCATCAGTTTCACTACTCTCAAAACAGCTTCCTCACAAGCTTTTTGTGGAGATTTTCCCTGACGCATCAATTCAACAACCAAATGACTTCCTGAAATTCTGATAACTTCTTCGCCATGACCCGTTGCAGTTGCAGCACCAATTTCGTTATCAACATACAAACCTGCGCCAATAATTGGAGAATCACCTAAACGACCGTGCATTTTAAATGCCATTCCGCTTGTTGTACAGGCTCCGGAAAGATTTCCATCAGCATCCAAAGCAATCATTCCGATAGTATCGTGATTTTCAATATTAGCAATTGGTTTGTATTCCGAAGTTTTTAACCATTCTTTCCATTCTCTTTCAGAATCCGGAACCAATAGGTTTTCTTTTGGAAAACCTTGTGCCAATGCAAATTGAAGCGCTCCGTCACCAACCAACATTACGTGTGGTGTTTTTTCCATTACGGCACGTGCAACAGAAATGGGATGTTTAATAAATTCCAGACAACCTACAGAACCAATATTAGACATTTCGTCCATGATACAGGCGTCTAATGTTACGCGTCCGTCTCTGTCCGGTCTTCCACCATAACCAACACTTCTTTCTGTTGGATCACCTTCCGGAATTTTCACTCCTGCTTCTACAGCATCAAGGGCACGTCCACCTTTTTTCAATACTTCCCAGGCGGCTTCATTGGCTTTCAAACCAAAATTCCAGGTAGAAAGTACGATAGGTTTTCTTATTTTTCCATCAGAAAGGTTATTATCACGCTCTTCATTCTCTTCTGGTTTCCCAGTGAAAGAACTTAGCGCTACAGCAGCCGAAGCCATTGCAGCTGTTTTTAGAAAATTTCTACGATTGTTCATATGTTGTGTCTTTTTATTTGCTTTGGTTGCTAAAAATAAGGGTTTTTATTTAATTCCTAAATCGTATTAGTAAATAATTTTTATGTGCTGTTTTTTTAACTACAAAATCAGTTTTTTGTCTTTGTATACTTTTTCATTTACTGTAGATTTTTGAATCTACATTTCTTTTTCTATTATTTTTTTTATGTTACTCAATAGCATACCAGGTATAATTTTCAGGCTCAATTGTAAAAGTTAGTTCAATGTCATAATTACGGTTGATTTTGTAATTTTTTATAGAAGTTTCTTTTTCACGCACCATTGCTTTTTCGCTTAAACCTGTATAATACAATGGTATATTTATAGTTCTGGTTATTTTTTCTTTGGTTGGGTTATATAGCATGATAAATCCCTTTTGTTTTAGCTGTGGATTTACGTGTATAAAACCGTCCCAATCTCTACCGTCTGCGCGTCGTAACTGAATCATAGCAGAATTCAGAATCTCCCGATATTTTTTGTACCAATTAATTGTTGTTTTAACCAGTTCCTTTGTTGTATCAGTATCATACAAGCGAGGACCACGATAACATGCCTGAACTCCCGCTCCGTAATATTGCACCATCAACTGTTCGTAATCTTTAAGATGTTCACTTAATGGCTCTAAAACAGCTGATGCATCGCCGCCCTGATAAACGGTTAAAGGCACAAATCCCCATGACATTGAAGCTGATTTTTCAATTGTTCCATCATGTATATTTTGACGATTTAAAATACGTTGTTGTTCTCTTGAGCGAGAGAAATTTGTTTCCCGGTAGCCTAAAGCAATTTTATGTGTTCCATCAAGAAAATACCAATCTGGGGCATTGATGTAGACTCCTTTTTCGTTCAACCAACGGTATAGATCTTTTTGAATATTCATTTGTCTCCATTGTGAATCATCTAGATTCTTGTGTCCCGGATGTGTCGTCGAAGCACAGACATCGCCAGGATATGGCCCATCATTTTCCCAAATATCAAAGTTTGTTGCTGTGAAAAAGTTTTTGATGCGATCTCTGTAAGACAGACCCCATTTACTTCCAAAACAAGGTGCGTTTCCAAAAAAAGCGCCACCAGGTTTTCCAGTTTTAGGATCGATTACGTCATCATCATCACTGATGCGGCGGCTGCTAAATAATGAATAACCCCCTATTTTAATGCCTTTACTATGAGCATAATCTGCCAACGTTTTCCATTTTTGATGATTTTCAGGTGTATCCAATTCCATATTCAGATGACTTCCAAAACTCAAAATAAGAGCTTCATAACCTGTAAGTGCACATTGATCAATTGCTGCACGTACCTGCTCGTCATTTTGACTTACCAAATGCATGAAAATCGGATTTTCTGTTGTCCATGGTGCAATAGTGCTGTACATTCTTTTAATCATCAGTCCACGACGCTGGCGGTCATAAGTATCGATTAATAATTCATTAGTACGAACAGAATTAAAAACCTCACCCGGTTTTAAATCTATTCCGGGAGCTTTATCGGGATAAACTTCCAGTAAACAAGGTGTTTTGTATTGGTAATGCACTTGCGAAGTGTAAATGGAATCTTTTTCCCAATGTGTAGTTTGGTCGCTCAACTCATAATTCATTGCATTATTGAAAGCATAATTGGTTTCGATATAGAATCCATGTTGACTTCTCATTTTATCTGGATTTCCTTCCACGGCACTTTGTTCTTCCACCATTGCTATATTTTCGCTTATAACCCTGTCTAGTTTAATTTTTCGTTGTCCTGTGTTTTCAATTGTGATTGATTTAGTTATCAATGGCAATCCATCGTACAACTCATAATTTACTTTTACTTTCAAACCTTTTAATTCGGGTAATGAAGAAGTGAATTCAAAAACAAGCAATTTTCCAGTAGCCTGTTTTTTATTCATCGCCCAATTATTCGGTTTCCAGTTGATATAGGGTTTTAGGTCTGAAACAGAATAGTTAGAAAAAACAAAATCTTCTTTTCCAACTTCCATTTTATCAACCCATTCTGGTAATAAATAAGCATTTTCTTTTTGGCCTGTCAGTCCTCCAACAGAATATTCTTTTCCGTCAAGCGTAATTTTAGCTTCCGGTTTTATAGCTCTTATTAATTGCTGATTATTAGTTAGATTGGTAAGATCCGTACAGGCAATATTTGGTAAAATTCGAAAGGATCTTCTAATTAGTCCATTGTACAAAATGATCGATTTTTTATCCTGGCTTGCATATACATTTGCATTGGCACTGATGGATGTAATTAACCAATCACTTATTGTTGCAGCTTCTGATCTATTATTCAAAACAGGAAGATTCGACAGATCAACAGACTTTTTGTTTTTTTCCTGTGCATGTGTCGATAAACCAATCACAAAGATTATCAATCCAAATATTACGTTTGTTATTTTCATGTTTTTTTAATTGAAAAACTCCAGCGTTTTGGCTGACCAGTCATTATCCAAGAAGCCGCTTACTTTCATAGCTGGTAATCCATTCAGAAGTAAATCTGCTTTAAATATCATTACATCTGGAAATCCGGTAATTCCCGAAATATAATTGTTTGCCCAGGTTGCTTTCATCCCTTTCTCAGAAGTTCCTCCCACAACACCTACTATTGCTGTTTTACTGTCATTTCTTGGTACGACAAAATAGGCAGCCAGATCATCTCCTTTTAGGATTTTGTCACCAACTTTTATTTGTTGATTGTCTATTTGAATGGGAGCATTTTTCAAAAGTAATTTCCATGCGCTATTGTTAGAAGCATTTCCATAAACCACCACATTTCTGTCTTTGTATTTTTCTAATGAAAACTCTTTGTCTGAAATCACGTCAATGCTTCCATTTCCTCTATAATAGAAAGTCTCTGAGTCAAAACGGGCTCTGTTTAAATACCATTCACGATCTGATTCAGAACCGCCTGTTGCATACACAAAAACGACATTATTATCAAATGCAAATTTGAATCCGCCCTGACGTTCTGCATACTTCTCGGCTGTGTTGATTTCGTTTATCAAAGCCCATTTTCCATCTTTCAAATTCAGAATAGCTTTTTTATCCGAAGTTGTTTTTACCAGTTGACCATCAATATTTAAGGTGACTTCTCCTTCTAAAGCTAATGAAGCCAAATCAAGTTCCATTATAGAAACATTTACCGTTTTGATGTTAATTTGCTGTTTGTCAATTTTTGCATTGATATTGGAGAAATCAAAAGGTTTTATTTGCTGTTGTAATTTTATCCAATAATCAGTTGAAGAAACTGCCGGAGTTGCGGTGTGAAAATCAATTTCTTTGACTTCTTTGTTTGTTGGAATTGTTTGACGTTTGAAGAATTCAAAAATCGGAAACCAGTCTACAGAATGATCGCCATACCAATGCTCGCCGCCAGGATATTCGTAATAACAAAAGTTAGGATGGAAAGTACCTAAAATCTGGCGCATTTCACGTACTTGCGAAATTGGCACGGTCGAATCGGCATCGCCATGCAGCATATAAACTCCTCCTTGTTTCAGGTTTTGTACAATACTTTTAACGCGACCAGAATTGGCAGAACGTTTGATTGGTTCAAATGCTTTGAACATATCATGCATTTCATCGCCTTTGTCAAATCCGTACATCGAAATATCAGGGTAGGAGGCACAAGGCGCAATGGCTGCAAATTTTCCCGGATAAGTTGTTCCTAAAAACCAGGTGCCGTGGCCGCCCATAGAGTGACCGGTTAAGTACGTTTGAGCCGGAATAGTGTTGAATACTTTTTTGGCTTCAGCCAAAACTTCCAGGGCATCAATTCTTCCCCAATCTTCCCAGTTAAAACCAAAAGGACGTCGATTCGTAGCTGCAACAATATGAACCCAGTCTTTTTGTTTGTAGGCTCTTGCCTGATTTCTGGCCTCAACAGAGGCGCCGTGAACAGAAAGAACCAATCCTTTTGGTCCACTTCCCAATGCCGGAGCGATACTGTAATATTGAACGCTGTTGTCTACTTTACTCACAAAAGTTCGTTCATGATGAATGGTCGCCGAGCGTTGTTGGATGGTAATTTCTGTTTTGTCGATTATTTTTCCGCTTTTGTCAGCAAGCGTTAGTTCCATTTTTAATTCTCCTGTAAAATCAGTTTTGGCAGCCGGAACTTTAAACTTTACTTTTCTGACAAACATAGGCATGATTGCATCTGTTGCATAAGTGGCTTTTTCTCCGCTTGATAAAGTAGCTGTGATGATAAGATTTTTTAGTTCTTTTTCAGTGGCGTTGATGACGCGAACAGAAGCCCATTTCTCGTCTTTTTCGCCATTAATAACATCAGGAAGTGTCATATCACGTTTGGTAAACTGAATGCTTTTTGAAGGCACAATGATTTTTGATTTTACACGTCCAAAACGACCTTTGGTATAAACAAATTCGTTGACACCTTTTCCAAGTTTAAATGGAATCAAAGTATAACCAAAATCATAATGATCGCCTTCGTGTGGCTGACCGTTTATATAAGTGCGGGTACCTCCTGTAGTTTCTAAAAGGACAATTTGTTCTTTTGAAGCATTATATTGTGTATAAAGAAAAGCGGATCGCATAGGCTTTCCGCTGAAAACTTTTGCTGAATCGACCTTGATTTCCTGCCAATCTCCTTTTTGTTTAGTCGGATTCACAAATTTCCCTACCGCATATTGCCACGCTATTGGGTCTTGTCCGTTAAAAAGTGTACCTGTTCTGCTTTCGGTTTGGAGGGTATAGCCATTTATAAAATGATACAATACATTTCCCTCGGCAGTGGTAACAATTTTTTCTTTACCAAAATATTCAACTACATTTCCGGTTGTTTTTGTCTGTGCAATCGAATTTATGCACAACAGAATGGAGAAAATTAAGAGTTTTTTTTTCATTTTTCGGGGTTTATTTTTTCTAATTTATTCCAACTTTTCAGACTTTTACTAAATCGATTTAATAAAAAAACAGCAAAACTGATGATTTAACAATTTATTTCCGATAATTTTACGTTTTTTTAAATTTGTTAACCAGATTTAGGACTGTCGTAAAGATTTTTTGCTATTTTTGTTTTTTAGGGAATATAAAATTATATCTAAAATAATTTAGTAAATACTCCAATTTTATCCTTATTTAGTTATTAATTATCATTGTTATTCTAAAAAATGAAAATTGTTAAAACAAATATCGCTTCCTATACTAATACGTCGCTATCTGTGTTTTCTCGCGAGGAATCTTTTTTTCAATCGCCTTTTCATTCACACCCGGAATTTGAGTTGGTTTATATCTTAGAAAGCCACGGAAAACGCATTATCGGAAATTCTGTAGAATCTTTCCAATCTGGGGATATGGTTTTTCTTGGAGATGATATTCCGCATGTTTGGCTTAACGATGAAATTTTTTATAAAGGAATAAATAGCTTAAAGGCTAGGGCCATGGTGATTTACTTTAGCAGAGATCTTTTTGGAAACTCTTTTTATGAGTTGCCGGAAGCTCAGGAGGTTAAAAAATTTCTTTCTCAGGGTGTAAAGGGAGTTTCAATTACGGGACAAACCAATGCAATCATTGCTAAAAAGATGGAAAAATTACTAAAAAAGAAAGGTTTTGAAGTTGTCATGGGACTTATTGAAATTTTGTTTCTTTTATCAAAAAGTAAAGATCTCAGATATATTAATGACGATTCTTATGTTTCGGTTAGTGATGAAAATAAAAATGATCGACTTGCAGCTGTTTTTCAGTATGTAAAAACAAATTATAAAGAAGAAATATCACTGGATGAAATTTCTAAAATCGCCAATCTGACACCTACATCGTTTTGCAGAATGTTTAAATCTAAAACCAAAAAAGCATTTGTAGAATACCTAAACGAAATCAGAGTTTCAAATGCTTGTAAATATTTAATTGAAACCGATTTGGGAATTTCTGAAATTGCCTATGAATGTGGTTATAAAACAGCTTCAAACTTCAATAAGCTCTTCAAGAAATTAATTGGAACAACTCCAAAGGAATATAGAAGAAATGCTCTGGTTCAGGCTTTTTAAACTTCTTCTTTATTAATCTATAAGATTATTTCTGTCTTGTTTTATAAAGAATAATAAGTACGGCTTTACTTTTAATAAATCCGGATTGCTTTAGTGCAAATTGCAGGGGTGCTTATTTGCGTTTTTATCCCATAAATGATATATTTTTTTTCAATCAATAATTTATTCCTGAAATGTGCAGCTTTTTACGGCTTTTTTGTGAAATTAATTATAAAGATAATAAATGCTTAATTAATGATAATTTTGAGTTAAAATAAAACTTAATAATGCAATAATTTTATTTTTTTGAGATTGTATCAAAATACTGTATTCCAAAACATAAAACGTTTTAGTGAATAAACTTGGTTTTCAGGTTACTTCTTAAGTGATAATCGTTTAAAGAATAATAAAATATAATATGAGAAGCAGAATCAAATTAGTTTTCACAGCTTGCTGTTTTGCGATAGGAGCTTTATCTCACGCACAAGGCGATATTATGGCGGAAAATGAAAAAATACCTGGTGATACTTATATTGGTCCAAAAGATCAGGCGGTAAAAGATAATCTGGCTAAGTGGCAGGATTATAAATTTGGTGTCCTGATTCATATGGGATTATACAGTCAATTAGGAATCTGTGAATCTTGGGGACTAGCGCCTGAAGACTGGGTAACACGCAACGGTTATGATGATTATGATTCTTTTGCTTCCGATTATCGCGGTGCAAGATTTAGTCTGAATCCAACAAATCTTGATTCGGAAAAATGGGCAAAAATGTTCAAAAACGCCGGAGTGAAATATTTGATTTTTACTTCAAAACATCATGATGGATTCTGTATGTACGATTCCAAATTTACCGATTTCAAAATTACAAATCCGAATTTGCCAAACGCTAAAAATCCAAAACCGGATGTATTGAAAAACGTTCTGGATGCTTCAAGAAAAGAAGGATTATCAGTTGGAATCTACTTCTCAAAACCGGACTGGACTTCACAGGATTTTTGGTGGAAGTACTATCCTCCAAAAGACAGAAATCCAAACTACGATATTAAAACGTATCCTGAAAGATGGCAAAACTTTGTAAAATACACTCAAAATCAGTTGGATGAATTGACAACTAATTATGGAAAAGTAGATGTTTTATGGCTTGATGGAGGATGGGTTCGTCCTTCAGAAAAAAAAGGACGCCAGAATCTGGATATTAATATGAAACAAATTGCAGAAACGGCGCGTAAAAAGCAGCCGGGTCTTATAGTTGTGGATCGTTGGGTTCCGGGCGAATACGAAGATTATCTTACGCCCGAGCGTAAAGTGTTGGAAAAACCAATTCCGGTGCCATGGGAAAGCTGTGTGACACTTGGAAATGATTGGGGATGGGTGCCAAATGATAAATACAAATCAGGAACAGAAGTGATTCAGTTATTAACCGGAATTGTAGCCAAAGGCGGAAATTTACTGCTTGGTGTTGGCCCTGATGGTAAAGGAAATTTTGAACCGAAAATTGAGCAGGCTTTAGCCGAAGTTGGAAAATGGCTTGATATTAATGGAGAAGCGATTTATGCTACAAAACCAATTGTTCCTTACTCGGAAGGTAATTTGTATTACACTTCAAAAGGAGATAAAACGGTTTTCGGAATTTATCTTCCAAAAGCAAATGAAAAAGAAATACCGGCTGAAATCATTATTAAAAATAATTTAAAAGGAAAACTAAATGTTATGCTTTTAGATGGTAAAACAAAATTAAGCTACAAAAATGTTGCTGGAGGAATTGCTGTCACAATACCTAAATCTTTAAGAGCAGAGCTGGCAAAAAAAGCTGGAGTGGTTATTAAAGTGGTCAGTTAATAATTCGATCTTTAGCTTGAATGATTTTGTAAATGATAATGTCTAATTTTAGGTTTCTAACCTTCAATTTTAAATATATAATATGATAACTCAAAAATATTGTCTCGCATTAGATTTAAATGATGATCCCGTTTTAATTGCGGAATATAAAAAATATCATGAAAAAATCTGGCCTGAAATAACAGAAAGTATTGTTAGTGCAGGCATTGAAAATCTTGATATTTATTGCGTTGGCAATAGATTGTTCATGATTATTGAGGCCAATGAAACTTTTACTTTTGAAAGAAAAGGGGAGATGGATGCCAGTAATGCTGTGGTGCAAAAATGGGAAGAATTGATGTGGAAATATCAAAAAGCATTACCAGGAGCAAAAGAAGGTGAAAAATGGATGATGATGGAAAAAATATTCGACTTGCATGAAAATAGATAGCCACCAACATTTTTGGAAATATAATCCTGTAAAAGACGCCTGGATCAACGAAGAAATGGAAGTGATCAGGAAGGATTTTTTACCTGCTGATTTAAAGCCTTTGCTGTTTGAAAATCAGTTTGCGGGCTGCGTGGCGGTTCAGGCTGATCAGAGTGAAGAGGAAACTCGTTTTCTTTTAGATTTATCAAAAGAAAATGATTTTATAAAAGGCGTTGTCGGCTGGGTTGATTTGCGTGCAGAAAATATTGAAGCGCATTTGAATGAATACAGTAAATATGAAAAACTGAAAGGATTCAGACATATCGTTCAGGCAGAAGCAGACATTGATTTTATGCTGCAGGAAAGTTTTCAAAATGGAATTTCGAAATTGGTAAAATACAATTTCACATATGACATTTTGATTTTTCCAAAACATTTGGAAAATGCGGCCAAATTGGTTGCAAAATTTCCAGAGCAAAAATTCGTTATTGATCATTTGGCAAAACCGGATTTTAAAAATAAAGAATTTACAGAATGGGAAAAAGGTATTAGAGCTATTGCAAAATTTCAAAATGTGATGTGCAAGATTTCAGGTTTAGTAACCGAAGCAGACTGGAACAATTGGAATGAAACAGACTTTATCTACTGCTTAGATGTCATTACAGAAGTTTTTGGAATTGATCGCCTGATGTTTGGCAGTGACTGGCCCGTTTGCTTGCTTGCTGCTTCGTATTCAGAATCTTGCGATATTACAGAGTACTATTTTTCGAAATTTCCGAAAGCAGATCAGGATAAATTCTGGAGCAGTAATGCTATACAATTTTATCAATTGGAATAAGTTACTTTCCAATAAAAAATACTAACTATTCAACCAAAATAATAAACAAATGAATCTTAATCTTACTGACAAAATAATTATCGTAACCGGTGGCGCAAAAGGTATTGGACTTGGTATTTGTAAAGTTTTGGCTGCTGAAGGTGCTATTCCTGTAATAATAGGAAGAGCTGAGGCAGATAATCAAATCGCTGTAAAAGAAATTGAAACTGGAGGAGGAAAGGCCTTGTCTGTTGTGGCCGAGTTAACAAATCCGGAAGCTTGCAAAAGTGCAGTCGATCAGGTAGTGGAGCTCTGCGGTCGCATTGATGGATTAATCAACAATGCCGGTGTAAATGATGGTGTAGGTTTAGAAAGCGGCAATTACGAAAAATTTGTTGCGTCGATTCATAAAAATTTGGTGCACTATTATTTGATGGCGCAACATGCTTTGCCAGAGTTAAAAAAAACTAAAGGTGCAATTGTAAATATTGGTTCAAAAACTGCTGATACGGGACAAGGAAATACGTCAGCTTATGCAGCATCAAACGGTGGACGTAATGCTTTAACACGGGAATGGGCAGTAGAATTATTGAAATACGGAATACGTGTAAATTCAGTTATTGTGGCTGAATGTTATACCCCATTATACGAAACCTGGATTAATACACTTGAAAATCCACAGCAAAAATTAAAAGAAATCACAGCTAAAATTCCATTAGAAAACAGAATGACAACTGCTGAAGAAATCGCCAATATGGCCGTATTCTTATTGTCTGATAAATCAAGCCATACTACAGGCCAATTGATTTATGTGGATGGTGGTTACACACATTTAGATCGTTCCTTGTAACTTATAATAAATTGCTATTTGAATACTTCGGTTTTTATGGAAAATTAAAAGTATTCAAATAGCATAAAAGCCATTTGAATTGGGAAACCCGGCAAATTTATTTTTAAGGAATACCAATAACCGTCAGAATACTTCTCTACCAAAAAATATCAAATAAAACTAATCAAGCCAAAATTGGATATGATAATATAGCGCTATGCGATAAAGTTTGTCAAAACTGAAATTTATAATAAAAGTGTTTTTTGTGATTTTTTTTGATGTTTATCTTCGTTTATATGTCGTCCGTCTAAAATAGTTTTAAGAAAAATCAAATTTGTTTAGATTTAGCGTTAAATAATGCTTGTTTTTATTTTAAGAAATATGTCTTCCTGTATTAATGTCAATTTTACCAAAAACAAGATATTCTAATACCAGCTGAAAACCGATAAATTAAAACGAATATAAAGATTTGAATTTGAATAAATAAAACGGCTCATTTTACTAGAAACCGAACCAAAATTATTAAACCTAACCAAAATGAATAAAAAGATATTTTCACTAAACAAGAGCCTTTTGCTACTACTCTGTTTGATGATGGGATTATCTGTTTTTTCGCAGCATACTACAATTAAAAGAATGGGTTCTACCGATACTCAGTCCTTTGATGATAATTGGCTTTTTTCCCGATTTGGATCTCAGGCTGACGGATTGGTTAAAGAAGAGCCTAAAAATTTAGAAGCCGTTTCAACAAACGAAGCCAATTGGGAGAAATTAAATGTACCGCACGATTGGGCGATCAAAGGGCCTTTTAGAATTGAATTGAGAGGAGAAACGGGAAAATTACCATGGAAAGGAATTGGTTGGTATAGAAAACATTTTACGGTTTCGTCTTCAGATTCAGGAAAACAAATTTTTATTGACTTTGACGGAGCGATGGCAAATGCCAAAATTTATTTAAATGGGAAATATGTGGGAACCTGGCCTTACGGATATAATTCTTTCCGCATGAATTTGACTCCCTTTTTAAAATTCGGGCAAGAAAATATTTTAGCCGTTCGTTTAGATACAGAGAACTGGGATTCACGTTGGTATCCTGGAGCAGGAATCTACCGTCATGTTTGGTTGGTAAAAACGAATCCGGTTCATGTTGGACATTGGGGGACTTATATAACCACTCCAAATATCAGAAAAGATGCTGCCGATATCAGAGTAATGGTTAAGGTTGATAATGCAACAGATAAATCAGTAAAAGCAGTTGTTACAACTGACTTATACGAAATGGATATTAATGATACACCAAAAGTAAAAGTAGGTTCGTTAATTACTTCAACACTGGAAATCAAGGCAAATGGAACTGAAGAAGCAGAAATGCATTCGGTTTTAAACAATCCTAAATTATGGGATTTAAAAACGCCTAATCGTTATGTAGCACAAACTAAAGTAAGTGTTGACGGAAAAGTGGTTGACACTTATAATACTCCTTTTGGTGTTCGTACAATTGAATTTACGCCAAGAAAGGGTTTTCTTTTGAATGGAAAAAGAGTTGAAATCTTCGGAACTTGTAATCATCACGATTTAGGTGCTTTGGGAGCAGCAATCAATACTTCGGCCTTGAAAAGACAATTGGTTATGTTGAAAGAAATGGGGTGTAACTCTTTGCGTACTTCTCATAATCCTCCGGCTCCTGAATTATTGGAACTGGCTGATAAAATGGGCTTTTTAGTTTGGGATGAAGCTTTTGATGCGTGGAAAATAGGAAAGAAAAAATCAGACTATAATTTGATTTTTGACGAATGGCACGAAAAAGATTTGATTGCCTTAACACACAGAGACAGAAACAATCCTTCCGTATTTATCTGGTCCATTGGAAATGAAGTTCCGGATCAGCAAAATGTGAAATTGACAAAAGAATTAGCCGATATAATGCGCAGGGAAGACCCAACACGCCCGGTTTCAAACGGATATAATGATCCTGATGGAGGAAGAAGTTCAGGAGCTGTTGTTGCCCTGGATCTTATGGGAGTAAACTATTTCTTTGACCAACAGCCAAAATGGGATGTTGATCCAAGATATGAGAAAAAGCCAACAATTGGAAGTGAAACGGCTTCAACCGTAAGTTCACGTGGAGAATATTTCTTTGATGATAAATACAACAAAACGAGCTGGCAAATTTCCTCTTATGATGATGCATTTCCGGGCTGGGGCTGTTCGCCGGATACACAATTTCGTACCAATGCAAAATACCCACATTTATTGGGAGAATATGTTTGGACCGGTTTTGATTATTTAGGTGAACCAACTCCCTACAATTCAGATGAAACCAATTTATTAAATTTTAGAACTGATCCTTCAAAACAAGCAGAATTAGAGGCGAAATTGGCGGAGCTACAAAAAAGTAATCCACCTTCTAGAAGCAGTTATTTCGGAATTATCGATTTGGCTGGTTTTCCAAAAGATCGTTATTACAGTTATAAATCACATTGGAGACCAGATGTTCCAACAGCTCATATTCTTCCACATTGGAATTGGAGCGAACGTGTTGGAAAAGTGGTTCCTGTACATGTTTATACTTCGGGAGATGAAGGAGAATTATTCCTTAACGGAAAAAGCCTTGGAAGAAAGAAAATGGAAGCAGGAAAAGATTTCCGTTTGATGTGGGAAGATGTAGTTTATACTCCTGGCGAATTGAAAGTAGTTTGTTATAAAAATGGAAAAAAATGGGCAACTGATGTTGTTAAAACTACCGGAGATGCTACAAAACTAAAAATGACAGCTGACAGAGCAGAAGTATTTGCAGACGATGTTGATTTGGTTTTTCTAACCGTTGATATTGCAGATAATGAAGGGTTTATGGTTCCCCGTTCTAATCCTTTAGTTAAATTTTCAATTGAAGGAGCAGGAGAAATCGTAGCAACAGATAATGGAGATGCGACAAGTTTTGTACCCTTTCAAAGTACGGAAAGACCAGCTTATAACGGAAAAGTATTAGTAATTGTTAAGGCTAAAAAAGATCAAAAAGGAGAGTTTATAGTGAAAGCAGAAAGCGCAGGATTGCAAGCTGCTGCCACAACAATCAGAGTTAAATAAATAAAAAAAATAAAATGATTAAAAAAATAATCTTAACTGCTTTAGTTGTCGGAACAACTATTACCGTAACAGCCCAGAACAAAATTGCTGCAGCGGATATTGCTCCAAAAATGAAATGGTTTGAAGACGCAAAACTAGGAATCTTTATTCACGCCGGAATTTATTCCGTTGCCGATGTTTCTGAATCCTGGAGTTTTCACAATGGAAAAATTTCTGTTGAAGATTATATGAAACAACAAAAAAGTTACACTTTAAGTAATTACGATCCTGTTGCCTGGGCAGAAATGATCAAAGATTCCGGTGCAAAATATGCCGTAATTACAACGAAACATCATGATGGTGTGGCGATGTACGATACCAAATTGGGAAAACTGAGTTCGGTAAAAACCACTCCGGCTAAAAAAGATATGGTTAAGCCTTTTTTCGAAGAATTACGAAAAAGAGATATTAAATGTGGTGCTTATTTCTCCTTAATCGATTGGACACACAATGATTATCCGGGCTTTTTGAAAGACAAAGCACGTTATGATATTAAAAAAGAACCAGCACGTTGGGAACGTTTTCAAAAATTCTTCCAGGGACAAATCAAAGAAATATCAGATTGGTATAATCCTGATTTATGGTGGTTTGATGGAGACTGGGAGCACAGTGCTGAAGAATGGCAAGCAGAGAAAACACGCAAAATGATGTTAGACAGAAATCCGAATACGATTATCAACGGACGTTTGCAGGGATATGGAGATTATGATACTCCCGAACAAAATTTCCCGGTAGTTCGTCCCGCTTATAAATGGTGGGAATTGTGTATGACGATGAATGAAAACTGGGGTTACCGTGTGAGCGATACCAACTGGAAAACACCTTATGAAATCATTACGATTTTTGTTGATGCGGTTTCAAACGGAGGAAATTTATTATTAGACATCGGGCCAAAACCTGATGGAACTTATCCGGAAACAGTTGTTTCTACATTGAAAGAATTGGGTGATTGGAACAGAAGAAATGGTGAAGGGATTTTTGGAACTATTCCCGGAATTCCATTAGGACATTTCTACGGACCAACTACACTTTCTAAAGATTCTAAAACACTTTATTTATTTGTTCACGGAAAAACTTCAGGACAATTGATGTTGAAGGGACTGGATAATAAAATTCAGGATATTACAGTTTTGGGATCAAATGTAAAATTGACTCACAAAGTGGTGGGTAAAATTTCATGGAGTGCCGTTCCGGGATTAGTTTACATTGATTTGCCGGAAACTGCTGATGATAAATATGTGACTTGTATCAAAGTTACTTTAGATGCGCCAATTAAATTATACAGAGGTCATGGTGGTTTTTTAACTAACTAATATTCATTAAAATAACAAATTATAATTCATGCCTTAGAGGTATTTTCAATAATGCAATTATGAACAAAAAAGCACTTTTAATAGCTTTGTTTTTTGGAGTTCAAGCCTTGTTTTCTCAAAGCACTCCAAAATATAAAAACCCAAAATTACCTGTTGAAGATCGCGTTCAGGATTTGTTGTCCCGAATGACGGTTGAGGAAAAATTTTGGCAAATGTTCATGATTCCAGGTGATTTATCTGATGGGGCAGAAAATTATAAAAATGGCATTTTTGGTTTTCAGGTAAGTGCCAAAGGAAGTACTGATGCGAGTAACCAAATTTTAGATTACAGTGCAGCAAGTAATGCAAAGGAAACTGTAAAACTGATCAATAAAATTCAGAAGTATTTTGTGGAGAAAACGCGTCTTGGTATTCCGATTATTGCTTTTGATGAGGCTTTGCACGGATTAGTACGAGATGGAGCAACCGCTTTTCCTCAGTCTATTTCATTGGCAGCAACATTTGATCCGGCTTTGGTTAAAAGAGTTTCAACTGCTATTGCGATGGAATCTAAAAGCCGTGGAATTCGCCAGATTTTATCGCCGGTTGTCAATCTTGCTTCTGATGTTCGTTGGGGAAGAGTAGAAGAAACTTATGGCGAAGATCCTTTTCTTTCTTCAAAAATGGGAGTCGCCTATGTGTCTTCTTTTGAGGAAAGAGGTGTGATTACAACGCCAAAACATTTCCTTGCAAACAGTGGAGACGGTGGACGTGATAGTTACCCAATTGATTACAACGAACGTTATTTAGAAGAATATCAACTTCCGCCTTTTCGTGCCTGTTTTGGAGAAGGGGGAAGCAGAAGTGTGATGACTTCCTATAATTCTTTAAACGGAAGTCCCTGTACAGCCAATGATTGGTTGTTGAATAAAAAACTGAAAGGAGAAATGAATTTTAAAGGATTCATTATTTCTGATGCGAATGCTGTTGGCGGCGGAAATGTACTGCATTATACAGCAAAAGATTATCCTGAATCAAGTGCCAACGCCATAAATAATGGGTTAGATGTGATTTTTCAAACGGCTTTTGACCATTATAAATTATTTCAACCGCCATTTTTGGACGGAAGAATTGATATGAAAAATATCGATGAATCTGTAGCAAGAGTTTTGAGATTGAAATTCGAATTGGGATTGTTTGAAAATCCATATGCCGACGAAAAAGAGACAAACAAATGGAATGGAAATCCGCTTCATAAATTACTATCAAGAGAAGCGGCTGAAAAAGGAATGGTTTTATTGAAAAATGAAAACAATGTTTTGCCTCTTAAAAAATCAATTCAATCAATTGCCTTAATAGGAAATGATATTACCGAAGCACGTTTAGGTGGTTACAGCGGTCCCGGCAACGGAAAAGTAAGTATGTTGGAGGGTATAAAAACGAAGTTAGGAAAATCGATTGCGATTAACCTTGCTGAAGGTTGTGCGAGAAAAAGTACAGATTATGTTATTGTACCATCAGCTAATTTATTTAGCATTGAAAACGGAAAATCAGTAAATGGATTAACAGGTGAATATTTTAATAATGTACAACTAAGTGGAAGTCCTGTTGTAACAAGATTAGACAATGCCATTAATTTTGACTGGACATTATATTCTCCGGATCAGGCAAAAATCAACTACGATTTTTATTCAGCTAAGTGGAACGGAAAAATCAAATCTCCAGTTACGGGAACTTATAAAATTGGTTTTGAAGGGAATGACGGTTATCGCTTGTATTTGAATGGAAAACTAATTATTGATAACTGGAAAAGCCAAACTTATTCAACAAAATTAGTCAATTTCAATTTTGAGAAAGACAAAGAATACGATATCAAAGTGGAATTTTTCGAATCGCAGGGTTATGCTAAATTCAAGTTGGTTTGGAATGTTGGCGTAAATAACGATTGGCAACATAAGATTGATGAAGCAGTAGCTGCTGCAAAAAAATCAGATGTGGCTGTAATTGCGGCAGGAATCGAAGAAGGGGAATTTAATGACCGAGCTTATTTAGGTTTGTTAGGACATCAGGAAGAATTAATAAATGCTGTTGCCGCAACAGGAAAACCGATTGTAGTGATTTTGGTTGGAGGAAGTGCCATTACCATGGACAAATGGATTAACAATGTATCATCGATTTTAGATGTTTGGTATCCTGGAGAAGATGGAGGTAATGCGGTGGCGAATATTTTGTTCGGAGATAAAAATCCTGCAGGCCGTTTACCAATTACTTTCCCTGTTTTTGAAGGACAATTACCATTGGTTTACAATCACAAACCAACGGGTCGTTCAGATGATTATACCAACCTAAACGGTGCGCCCTTATTTCCTTTTGGATACGGACTAAGTTATTCAACTTTTGAATATGGCAATTTAAGATTTGACAAAAAACAAATAGGAAAATCAGAAACAACAAAAGTGTATTGTACGATAAAAAACACCAGTAATATTGATGGAGACGAAGTAGTTCAGTTTTACGTTAGAGATGTTTTGGCATCAATTGCTCAGCCAATCAAGCAGTTGAAAGGTTTTCGGAGAATTTCACTTAAAGCGGGAGAATCAAAAGAAATAGCATTTGACATTAACAAAGAAACGTTGCAAATGCTAAATCAGGATATGAAATGGGTAGTTGAACCGGGTGATTTTAGAATTATGATTGGCGCTTCGTCAAGGGATATTCGATTGAGAGAAGTTCTTACGGTGACAGAATAAGCGTTTAATAATGGGTGAATTAATTTTAAGATAACAGATTATCTGTTTTGTGCTTTTTTAAAGAATTACGGGGAAATTAAATATAAGAAAATACCTTGTTTTTAAGTACTGCTAAAAAAGATAAAATAAGAGAAAAAAAGGGTTAATGAGGTTAGATTCTTTAGTTAGAAAACGAGAATATTTTTAGTTAAAAAAAAATAAAATGGGCTCTTTTTAGTATGTTGTAAGATTTTTTTAACAAAACAAAATTTATGTTAAATATATCATAATTTTAACAGTTTTGTTCTGTACTTATTATAGGTCTGATAAATATTCAACTATGTGTTATCGTTGTTTATTTAATAAGAAAATTTGGTAAGTTGAAAAAATATATATGATTCATTTACAAACTGTTGACTGTATTTAATTCAAATGCTTGTTTAAAATGTTAAAATTAAAAAAAGGATTAAAAAAATCACTAAAACGTTTTTGTTAATTGATTTATTAGATATATATTTGTTAAGGATAATTAACGAATGTTTAAGAAAAAGTTAACGTTTTTTAAAAGTATTTACTATCAAAAATAGCTATTAGACAACAAATGAATTAGTCAATCGTTTTCATTCATTCTGAACGATAAAGTAGAAGAAGTTTTTTAAATTATTGACTAGAAAAAAACAATTAAAAAGTCAGAAAAAGTAGTGTAAATTATTAGATAATCGTCTTTAATAATCCAGGAAATCTTTTTTTAAAACTAAAAAACTAAAACGTTATAGTTGCAAGCGTTAAAAAATAAATTCAAAAAATGACTAAGAAAACGGAAACAAATTATTAAACAAACAAGAAGCTTATGATGTAAAAAAAAACAGAGTATTAATCAAGGGAATTATTACCAAATTCTGATAAGGAGAAATCGGTAATTTGAAATTAAAGGTTTTAGTATTCAATATTTTTTAGAAATCGGAAATCTTTCAATTTAAACAAAATTTAAAAACCAAACCAAACTAATATTAATTATGAGAAAACTGTTATATGAATCGCTGTTAGTTTTTCTAATGGTATTGTGCTTTCAAAATGCAAAAGCGCAAAACACAACAATCTCTGGGGTAATTACAGACAATACTAATGCACCCGTTCCATCAGCGATTGTTAGAGAAAAAGGGACGAAAGTAGAAACAATTACAGACGAGAACGGAGCATTTTCAATCTCTGTAAGAGAAGGTGCTACTCTTATTGTAAGTTCAATAGGGTACAAAACAGCAGAATTAAAAGCTGCTGATGGAATGAAAGTCAGATTAGCAAGTGGTACCAATGAACTTGATGGTGTTACAGTTACCGCTTTGGGGCAATCTAAAAAGAACAAATCTATTGGTTATGCTACGAGTGTAATTAAAGCAGATGCGATTGTTAAAACAGCATCTCCTACAATCGCCAACTCTTTATACGGTAAAGCACCAGGTGTACGTATTACGGCAACTCCGGGTGGAGCAGGAGCAATTAATATCCAGATTCGTGGAATTAATTCTATTACAGGTAGAAACCAGCCACTTATTGTTATGGATGGTGTGCCTATTCGTAATGGTGAGGTTTCTAACAGTGATTACTGGAATCAGCCTCGTATTAAAAGCAACGGTTTAGCAGATATCAACCCTGAAGATGTTGAAAATATTTCGATCTTAAAAGGAGCTTCTGCAGCTGCTTTATATGGTTCTGAAGCTGTAAATGGGGTGGTATTGATTACTACTAAATCAGGAAAAGGAAAAAAAGGTTTAGGTATCGATTTTAGCACTAGTTACTCAGGAAATCAAATTGCTTATTTGCCAAGATTTCAGTACGAAAGAGGTCAAGGTTATTCTAATGGTAATTTTAATCCAAACTGGGCTGGACCAGATGGTTTTGTGCAATATGATACAAATGGCGATGGAGTTAATGATATGAGAGGAGTTGCGAACAGTTCTGTAAACTTTGGTCCTTGGTTTGATGGAAAACCAATTATGACATGGGATGGTGTAGTGCGTCCGTACTCTGCACAAAGAGATGGCTACAAGAACATGTTCCAAAACGCATGGGATGCAACTACAAACTTTGCTCTTACAAACAATACTGATAACAGCAGTATTCGTTTCTCTTATACTCATATCGAATCTGAAGGTTTGAGTATGAATAATAATAACAAAAAGAATAACTTCAACTTAAATGCATCATTCAAGACAGGTAAGTTGAAAACAGATGTTGTTGTTAGTTATTTGAATCAGAACATACGTAATCGTTCATTTGCTTTAGATCGTTTAGTAAATAACTTTACGGGTATGCTTAGCCCTTTTGATAATGGCGATTGGTACAGAGCAAAATACAAAACAAGTTTAGGTTATAAATATGTTACAGGAGTAAATGGACAAAGTTTAACTCCGGATGAAAATATTATTCGTAATGGTTTCAAAGCTGATATTGGTGATTTCTTTTGGAATACAAATGCAAATCAGCAAGAGGAGATTACAAATCGTATTATAGCTAGTGTTACTGAAACACTTTCAATTACAAACGATTTGTCTGTACGTGGCCGTGTTTCGACTGATTTAACCGCTATAAACACAGAAACGAAAAATCCATTAGAAAAACCTTTAATTTACGGTTTTGGAACAGGATCTTATCAAATGGAAGGTCAGGACTATAATGTTCTTTATGGTGAATTAATAGCGACATACAACAAAAAATTAAATGATGATTTCACTGTTGGTGCATTATTTGGTTATTCTGGAACACAGGAAACATCTAAATATTTGTCTCGTTCTACTAATGGTGGTTTAAGTGTGGAAGGTTGGTATGATGTAAATTCTTCTGTTGGATTAGCTAATAGTGGCTCTAAACAATTTACAATACTTAAAGATGCACTTTTTGGAACTGTAAGTGGAAGTTATAAAAACTTTTTGTTCCTTGAAGGTACTTTAAGAAGAGACCGTACTTCAACAATGAACCCAAATAATAATGCTTTTACGTATCCTTCTGTAAACTCTAGTTTCATTTTATCAGAAGCTGTTACATTACCGGATTTCTTTAATTATGCAAAAATGCGTGGTTCTTGGGGTATCGTAGGATCTTATCCAGGAGCATTTCTTGCCAACGTTGCATTCGATCAGGTTTCTTTAGGGTCACAAGGAACAACAAGTCCTGTATTGACAACGACTTCACAAGCTGCATATGGAAATGAAGGAATTAAACCTGAAATGAAGCATGAAATAGAACTTGGTTTTGAAACTAAATTCTTAGACAGAAGATTAGGATTGGATTTCTCTTTCTATACAGCAAAAATTAAGGATCAGATTATTGGATTGACTTTACCAGCTTCTTCAGGAGCGACTTCTATTTTAACGAATGTGGGTGAATTAAGTAACAAAGGATTCGAGGTTGCTTTGACAGGTACACCTGTTAGATCAGATAGTTTTTCTTGGGATGTAACTTTAAACTGGTCTAAAAACATTAATAAAGTGATTTCATTATCAGATGGTTCTAACGAGATTTTGCATGCTGACTATGATGGATCTGCTGCTCAATTAAAATCGGTAGTAGGAGAAGAGATGGGAGGAATTTATGCACACCCTATCAAAACAGATGCTAACGGTAATAAAGTGGTTGGTGCTGATGGATTTTATCAGCTTGATGGCGACAAATGGGAAAAATACGGATCAGCTATGGCTAAAGGTGTTGGAGGTTTGATCAACTCTTTGACTTATAAAAACTTCACATTAGATATTGGTATTGATTACTCTTATGGTGGTTCTTTGATGCCAACAGGGATGAACTGGATGACATCTAGAGGATTAACTGAAGAATCATTAAACTACAGTACAAATGAGCGCGGTGGTTTAACATATTACATGGACAATGGAAAAGGTGTTCAGGTGCCAAACAGTGCAACTGCAGGACCAGCAGGCCAACCATTATTCCGCGATGGTATGTTAATGGATGGTGTGAATGTTGATGGAACTCCAAATACAAACGTAGTTTCTCAGGCAGGTTATTATGTTGTGACTTACAACTGGGGAGGTCCTCAATATGATAGTGTTTCTCGTTATGAGTTGTATATTCAAAAGAACGACTATGTTAAATTAAGAGAGTTATCACTTATGTATAATGTACCTTCTTCTTTTGCTAGTAAAATTGGAGCGACTAAGTTAAGTCTTTCTTTCTTTGGACGTAATTTGTTTTACTTCTACAGAACGATTAAAGATATGGATTCAGAGGCAACAACTTCAGGAACACAGTGGGCTCAAAACGTGAACAACTCAGGAATAACTCCTTCTACTAGAAGTTATGGAGTAGTATTGAGAGCATCTTTCTAATAGGATAAATTATAATTAAAATAGACAACATGAGAAAATTATTATATATATCATTAGCTTCAGTCGCAATTTCTTTGAGCTCTTGTTCGAAAGATGATTTTGCAGAAGCATATAGAGATCCGTCAAAGGTAACAACTACAACAGTGCCTAAACAATTTGCCGGATTTATGAAAGTTAACTATGAGGATGTAATTCCATCATATTGGAATTATTTTACTGTAATAAGAACAACTTCATTGACTTATACTCAAGGACACGGATTTACTAATGTGTCTAACCGTTATGTTCCGGGAGCAGCAGTAACTAACAGATGGGATAGATATTACAGATTCATTACTCAATACAGAGAGTTGGAAAAAGTAATGGCTTCCTTATCTGCTGAAGATCAAAAAGATAGTAGAATCTATACAATTACGTCTACGATCTATTTGTATGATCATACTGCAAAAATGATTGATAACTTTGGTGATATCCCTTTCTCTGAAGCAGGAAAAATTAGTTCAACTGGAGGTGCTTATGCACTTGCATTGGCTAAGTACGATAATCAGACGGAGCTTTACACGATGATGTTAGATAATTTGAAAGCTTTTTCTACAGAATTGAATACTATTACTTTGTCTGATAAAACAAATTTAGAGTTTAAAAATCAGGATTTGATCAACAAAGGTAGTCTTGTAGCTTGGAAGAATTATTGTAACTCTTTGCGTTTGAAGTTGTTAAATAGAGTTTCTGCTGTTCCGACTTTTTCGGGAAGAGCAAATACAGAAATCGCTGAAATTATTGCTGAAGGAAAAATTGTGGATGAAAGTTCAGAAGATATTGCTTTCAGAGTATATACTCAGGATACAGATTTAGATACTTCAGGTTTCTGGGATGCTTTGGAAGGTTGGAATAATAACCTTGCTCCAAAACCTATGATTGATCACATGAATGCCAACAGTGATCCTCGTCAGGCATGGTTGTTTGAAAAAGGTGCAAACGCAACAGATTACGTAGGAGTAGATCCATTAGCGACTTCTGCAGTTCAAGATAAAGAAATAGCTGATGGTGAAATTGCTATCTACAATAGATCAGTAATCAGTCAAAACGATTGGTTACCAGGTACATTGATAAATTCTGCAGAAGTAAACCTTATTCTTGCGGAATACTATTCAAGAAGTGGAAATGCAGCTTCAGCTAAAACACATTTCGAAAAAGCAATCAGACAATCTATTCAATATTATGTAAGATTAGGTGATAAGGCAGATTTATTAACTTATAAACCTGCTACAGAACCAACTGCTGCTGAAATTGATGCTTATATTGCTAATGTTAATTTTGCAGGTGCTACAACTCCAGCTGCTCAATTACAATTGATCGCTTTTCAAAAGTATATTCATTATAACATTATGCAGGCTGACGAATCTTGGTCTGAGCAAAGAAGGTTGAAACTTCCAGCGCTTAATTTCGCGCAAGATGAAACAAGCCCTCAAAAAACACCTCCAACGCGTTGGACATACCCAAGCTCTGAAAGTGTTTATAATACAAATAACTATAATACAGTTAAAGACAAAGATAATTTAAGTACCAAAATTTTCTGGGACGTAAAATAAGCTCCTTATAGATTAATATTTTGTTATTAGTAAGAAACCCCAAAGTCAGGAAATTCCAGACGATGGGGTTTCTTTGTTAGTGGTAAATATCAATGTAAATTTCAATGTCAAACATCAATGGTAATGTAAATATCAATGACAATTGGTGGTCGGACAAACATCGAAACCTTATTTGATATTAATAATATATTTTCTAAATATTGAAAACTATATTGCATGAAAAAATCGACGAATTTGCTGTTTGTTTCACTGCAGTTCGCCGATTTGTTGTTTTAAAGATTCTGTGCTGTTTTTTGTTGACGATTGCTCCAGAGAGCTAAGAATGGCTTTTATCCAAAATTATATCTTTTTAATTTTGCTTGATAAAAGTTAGCGGTTGATCGTAATTAGCAATTGCCGTTAATGCATTGTAAATGTATTTGCTCACTAAAATGCCTCCTTCGCTGTTAATTAAAGCAGTGTCATCTTCAGGTGTATGATACTGGGGATGCCCTCCTGTGTGTAATCCTATAGCTGAAATGTCATTTTTATAAAAAGTAACGTGATCAGAACCGCCTACATCTCCGGCAAAAACAATCGGATTTAATCCGCTGCCTTCACCTAGTTTTTTCATCAGTTCTACGCCGCCCGGAAAAGTACCGGCACCACCCATATACAACTCCTTTTTATCGTTTAGACGACCCACCATATCCATGTTGATCATTACTTTTACCGCATTTTTATCCACAGGAAGGTGGTTAACAAAATACTTAGATCCTAATAAACCTTCTTCTTCGGCACTAAAGGAAATAAAAATAATACTTCTTTTAGGTGCTGTTTTATTGTGATGAAACTCTTCTAAAATAGATAAAAGAGCCGAAACTCCCGAAGCATTATCATCTGCTCCATTATGAATGGCAAGTGTATCTTTTTTCTTGCTGCCGGAACCTTTTCCGCCCCAGCCCCAATGATCATAATGTGCTCCAATTACGATATACTCTTTTTTAAGATTTTCATCAGAACCTTCGATATATCCTACGACGTTCTGAGTCGACACACTATCCGATTTCATTTTGTTAATATCGGGTTTTATGAAGATTTTAAAAGGCTGATAATAGTTGTCGTTAAATTTTTTCAAGCCATATTTTTTAAAATATTTTTTGATGTACGCTGCAGCCTCATTATTGCCTTTTGTTCCGGCAAGACGCCCTTCTAATTTATCTGAAGCGAGATAGGTATTGTGTTTAAGAAACTTTTCGGATGAAAATGTTGATTGCGCGGTTCCCCTTTCAGTGGCAATAAAGGTTATAACAGAGAGGAAAAGAGTTTTTTTAAACATGTAATTAATCATTAATTTATTGAAATAAAATAGAAACCCATAAGGTTTGGAATCTTATGGGCTGTTAAATTTATTGTATTTGCATTTCGATTATCGTATCGATTGCATCTATTTTGGTGTCATCCAGGTATACAAAAGTTCCTTCGGGTTGTTGTTTGAATTTCAGTTCTTTTTTACTGTCCATCAAATAACATTTTTTAATTTTTTGTTTCATCTCCGGAATAAAAATATATTCGGCCTGTTTTGGTGTTTTTATAATGTGTGCAAACAGGGTTTTGTCTTTAGCAGTAAATACGCCCCAATCTTGCTGTGGCATCACATTGCCTCTCGTTCGGTAAATACTTTTTCCGTTTTTGTCCATCCAAACTCCCATTTCTTTCAATGTTGCAACAAATTCAGGCTGAATTGAACCATCTGCCATTGGACCAACATTCAAAAGAAAATTAGCATTCAGACTTGCAGCATTAATCATATAATGCAGGAGATCTTTAGTCGATTTGTATTTTCTGTCGTTGATATCAAACCCCCATGAATTGTTCATGGTTTCGCAGGTTTCCAAAGGCAATTGAGAAACCGATTGTCCTCCAAATCCAGTTGTGTTTCCTCCTGGTAAATCTTTTTCAAAGGCTTGGAAATCTTCTCCTTGTATCGGTAAAAGATGATGATTGTTTGAAATCAGGCACTTAGGCTGAAGAGAATGAATCAATTTGTAAATTTCATCATAATGCCAGTTTACTTTAGAGGATAATGTTTTATCTGTATCGTTATCCAGTTGATCCCAATGTCCATCAAACCAAATTCCGCTAATTTCTCCGTAATTGGTAAGTATTTCGGTTAATTGTCCTTTCATAAAACGAATGTAACTTTCCCAGTCACTTTTTGCAGTTCTGCCTGTTCCTTTTCCTGTTTTACCTGTTTCGTATTGATAATCGGTTCGTGTCCAGTCTAAAAGTGAATAATAACAGAATAATTTGATTCCTTCTTTATGGCATTCGTCAGCCAACTCTTTTAATAGATCTCTTTTGAAATGTGTATTTGTGATTTTCCAATCGGATAATTTGGTGTCAAAATTACTGAAACCGTCATGGTGACGTGTGGTAAAAGTGATGTATTTCATTCCGGCCGCTTTAGCAGTGCTAACCCATTTTTTGGCATCAAAATCCTGAGGGTTAAAAACATTAATCAGTCTTCCGTATTGTGTTACTTTGATATTTTCATTGTTCATGACCCATTCTCCATGGCCAAGAACACTATAAGGGCCAAAATGAATGAACATCCCGAATTTATCATCCTGAAATTCCTTTCTGTTTTTCAGGTTTCCTTCAGTAGGGGTGTAGGTTTGTGCTAACATTGTGAGGCAACTCATCGAGAAGAATAGCAGAAAAAGTGTGGTTTTTTTCATGTTTTTTTAAAGTTAGGTGGTTTGATAGTAACGTTTTAATCGTTTTTGAAATTTAAAAATATAAAGTCTTAAATACTAAGTCGATATTATCTAAATTTAATTATCAATTACCTTTCTCCAATCAAAAATCCGGATACATTCCAGGCGCTGCTACTAGTTCCTTCTGGTTTTCCAAGTGGAATTGATACGCGAATCGTATGTTTTCCTGGTGCAAGTTTACCTAATTCAATCAGATTTGGGTTTGTCGTTGTTCCCGGGCACCAGTTCGAACGACTTAAATCGGATGAAGATAATCCGCTGCCAAAATTCCCCGAAGCCGGATTACTCAATCGGTACGAACCACAATCTGTACGCCAGGGAGTGAATCCAAATACTTCTTTTCCGTCGATAAGAATAGTATTTTTTTTCTGTAGAAATTCATCGCCATTTTCCCAGCCTCCGTGACCGGTTGTAGTGTAACTTAATTTAAAGTTTTTATAACCTTCCGGTACTTCAAAAATCACTTCTAATCCTTTTTCGTTATCAAACATAGTGGCATAATCTTGTCCTGCCATTTCCATAACATTGAGCGTGTTGAAAAGAGGTAAAATAAAATCACCTTTAGGATTGTTGTCCTCACCTTGGTGAATCGAAATATTCAAACTGGCTTTGTGCCCGCCTGCATCATAATTTCCAATAAACATTCCGATATACACTTCCTGATTACTCAATTTTGGCTGTAATATTGAAATGTCCTGACGATAGAAAACACTATCCTGCCAAACCTTATTTTTCAATTGCAAGTAGTTAAAATGCTTCACCCCAAAAGGAGTAAAGAAACGCATCAATTCGAGCAAAGGCGTATAATCGTTTGTTGCTACAACGCCTTGGTATTTTTTACCATTTCCATTTTCATAAACAGGCAATGTGTTGACTCCGTTTTTTAACCCGTCCAAAAACGAACTTTTCTTATCCATCGGAATCATAAAAACCGAACCGGTTCTGTCGTACGCATCGCCATTCGATTGTTGGGTTACATCAACATAAACAGAACTTCCTTTTTTAATTTCCGGGAATTTTACTTTTCGAACAATTACGGTCCCGCTAGCATATCTAAAAATACTGTCATTTGATTTTGCATCAGATACAAAATGAATTTGTTCTTTATTAAAAACCGGAATATTCACAAAACGGCTTTTCCATAACAAATCTTTATAAGTCAATTGATCAACGGCTTGAACCGTTGGTATTGCTAGAATAGAAGGTACAGTTTTTAAATTCTCAATTTTTGTAGCAGTCAAAGCACTGTTCCCGTTGCGAATGGTTTCCAAAACCAAACCTAAATCCTGGCCCAGAATACTTGGTCCGCCCTTTAGTCCCAATTCATTGGTATACCAAATCTCAATTTTATTGGAGTTTACGGTAGTTATTGCTTTTTTGCAGGTGAAGTTCAGGATTTTTTTTGTTTCATCTGTGAATTCAAATTTTTGTTTCCCTAACGCTTCAGCGTCATGATTTAGAATTGATTTATCTTCTTTTAGGTTTGCTAATTGTGAAATAGTCTTAGAATCAAAAGCAACAAAAGTCTGCTCGAAAGGGAAATCGGCTTTTTGCTGCATAATTTTATCTGTTGTAATCAGACTCAAATCTTTAGAAGTAAATAAAAACAGTGGATCCTGATTTGGAATTATTTTTCCATTAGAACTTCTTTGATAGGTAACTTTAATTGCTTTAGGCGCTTTTTGAGCATACGATAAAGTGATGATACAAAAGGAAAAGACTGTAAATAGAATTTTTTTCATATTGTGGTATTGTTTGGTCAGCACCTCTAGTGTAATCTTGACAATGCTGACAAGGATAGTTAATTATGTAAATTAAAAAAGAGTGGGTAATTTACTAAATCGATTTTGTAAAAAACAAATATAAATAAATAACTGTGAATTTAAAAGTTTGAGAAACTAAGATAATAAGAGTTTTTTTTGAAGTACAATAGGAACATACTAAAGTTTTTTAGTCAGTAGAACATCTTTTATTATTTCATTGTCTGATAATCAGCTAATTTGCTATGTCGTTTTAGTAATAAATGTTATTTACTAAAAATATTTAGTAATCAGTATGTTACATTTTTTTTGAAATAATTTTGTTCGTAAAAAAAAACGACTACATTTGTCATATGTATGAACATATGAACAAAATACCGTTATTAGATCACGACAGTAAAATTCCGTTGCATAAACAAGTGGAGGAATTATTACGTGAACTAATCAAACATCCCGATTTTAAGGATGGGGAGTTATTTCCGAAAGAAGTTGATTTGGCGAAACGTTGGGGGATCTCCCGTAACACACTGCGTCAGGCAATTGCTATTTTGGTAAATGAAAAACTATTAGTCAGAAAAAAAGGTTCCGGAACAAGAGTTTCTCAAAGCAGAATTACCACCAATCTGAACAACTGGATGAGTTTTACGCACGAGATGGAAGATATGGGGCTGGAATTTAAGAATCTTTCATTGCAGGTGGAAATGGTTCCGGCTACCGCCAAAGTCGCCAAACATTTGCAAATTAACGAAGGAGATGAAGTGCTGCTTTTACAGCGTACCAGAAGTATAGACGACAGTCCGATGGTTTATTTTGAATCTTATTTTCATCCACGAATAGGTCTTTCTATCGATGAAAATTTTGAGGCTCCTTTATATGAAATCCTAGGTAATAAATACAATGTGGTTCCGGTATATTCTCAAGAAGAGCTTAAAGCTATTGCTGCCAGTAAACGAATTGCAGGTGTTTTGAAGATCGAAAAAGACCAACCCGTTCTGGAAAGAAAAAGGGTAGTGCTTGATACGGCAAGAAAACCAATTGAATATAACATTTGTTATTACAGAAACGACTGGTTTACGTATACGATAGAAATTAAACGCACCATCTAAAAAATGAAAAAAATAGGGATTGATGTGGGCGGAAGTCATGTTACGGTAAGTGTTATCGAAAGTAATACTGTTAAAGAACAACCGCATCTGGTCACTAGAAAAGAAATCAATTCTGAAGAAAAACCAACTGTAATTGTTGCGGCTATTTCGAGTTGTATAAACGAAATATTGAAAGAAGGTGATGTTGTAGATTCGGTTGGAATTGCTTTTCCAGGACCATTTAATTATGAAAAAGGAGTCAGCGAAATCTTTGGAGTTGGTGGGAAATTTGAAACTACTTTTGGTCTTCATATGCAACAAGCGTTGAAGAATTTTACAGGTTTAAAAGATGTTCCTTTCGTTTTTGCTAACGATGCAGATTGCTTTGCAGAAGGCGCCTATTTCCGTCACAAATTAAATAGCAAAAGAACCGTTTTCCTGACTTTGGGAACCGGATTTGGATCGGCATTTATGGTAGATGGAGATTTAGTAAAACGTCATTTGGATATTCCGGAAACGGGTGTTTTCTACAACCAGCCTTTTTTGGATACCATTGCCGATGCGTGTTTTTCGACCCGTTGGCTTTTAGCAGAATATAAACGTATTTCAGGAGAAAGTATCCAATCAGTAAAAGCAATTGCTGATTTAAACAACGAGATATCGAATGGCGTTTTTATCAATTTTGGAACTAATATGGCAACGTTTCTTTTTCCCTGGTTAGAAAAATTTGGTTGTGAAGAATTGGTAATCGGAGGAAATATTTCAAGAGCCAAAGCTTTATTTATGCCGGCTCTGACAGAGAAATTAAATTCATTAAAAATAAAATTAAATATTGTTTTCTGTGAGAATGCTGAACAAAGTATTTTGAAAAGAGCAACAATTATTGCAGGAAAAAAGCACAAATTACAAATGGAGAAAACAATTCAATCTAAAAGAAAAACGACACAACCTTTATTGCCTGTCAATGCAGTTGAAAAAACCAATGCAGCATATAATGTTTTTCCGTCTTTAAAGTCTAATTCTGAAATTTTCGTTGGATTTGAATCTTTTGGAAATGCTATTGCTAAACAAAAGACGATTATTATAGATGGATTTGGCGGTGTTCTTTGGGAAAATTTTAGAAATCATCTGAACTCGGTTTTAATCGGGAAAAAGTTGAATGTGCTTTGGTATGATATCGATTCTTGTTTGAAATCGACTTCAGAAATTGAGGCGATGATTAAGCCAAATCTAAACGGAGATGATCCGGTTTTTGGTAAGAGATATTTGGGTGAACTTTCGGATTTTTTCGATACTGATAAATTGAATTTACTGCAACCAGACACTACTGCTGATATTTGTATTCTCTACGGAACAGGAGCATCTTTAGCCAATTGGAAAGGAAAAGCGATTTATGTAGATGTCCCAAAAAATGAAATTCAATATAGAATGAGAGCAGGTTCGGCCAAAAATATAGGCTGTAAAGATACTCTGGTATACTCTCAAATTTATAAAAGAATGTATTTTATTGAATGGCCGGTTCTAAACGCGCACAAAGCATCTTTACTTCCAAAAATAGATTTTATTGTTGATGAACAGCGCATCGATGAAATTACCTGGATGCAGGGAAGTGATTTTAGAAGCGCATTAGATTTGATGCTTGAAGGTCCGTTGCGTGCCCGCCCTTGGTTTGAAGCCGGGGTTTGGGGTGGTCAATGGATGAAGGAGCATATTAATGATTTGAATCAGGACGAAGTAAATTATGCCTGGTCGTTTGAATTAATTACACCTGAAAACGGAATTGTCTTGGAAGGAAATAATCATTTACTCGAAGTTTCTTTTGATTTTTTGATGTTTCAGGACAACAAGAAAGTATTAGGAAAAGCAGCAGCCCGTTTTGGGAATGATTTCCCAATTCGTTTTGACTATCTGGATACTTTCGATGGAGGAAATCTTTCAGTACAATGTCACCCGAGACCTGAATATATCGAAGCGAATTTTGGTGAAAAATTTACTCAGGATGAAACTTATTATATTTTAGATTGTACTGATGATGCGGATGTTTATCTTGGGTTTACAGAGGATATCAATCCTGAAGAATTCAAAAATGCTTTGATCGAATCTCAGGAAAAATCAGAAGCGATTGATATTGAAAAATATGTATTAAAACACAAAGCTAAAAAACATGATTTGTTCCTGATTCCAAATGGAACTATTCATGCTTCAGGGATCAATAATATGGTTCTGGAGATAAGCAGCACCCCTTATATTTTTACTTTCAAAATGTACGATTGGGTTCGCCCGGGATTGGATGGAAAACCCCGTCCAATCAACTTAGAGCACGGCTTTAAGAATGTTTATTTTGACAGAAAAGGCGAAAGGATAGCAGATGAATTTATTTCAAAACAAAAGGTTACAGAAGAATTTGAAAACGGTAGAAAAGTGAGTTTGCCTACGCATGAAGATCATTTTTATGCCGTAGATCGTTACGAATTTACAGGCGAAATCGAAATTGAAACGCTTGGGCAATGTCATATCTGTATGTTGGTTGAAGGCGATATAGCCGAAGTAGGTGCAGGAGAAAACACTCAAATATTCAAATATGCCGAAACTTTTGTAATTCCAGCCAATGTTCCGAAATACAAAATCAATCACAAAAGCGATAAGAAAGCATTTGTAGTGGTTTCGTATGTAAAAGATAGCTGGTGTTAAAACCAAGAGCAACAAATTAAATGAACCACCATGTTGCTCTTTTTCATTTACTATTAAAAATAATTTCTATTAAGAACCAAAAACTATTATGAAAACAAAAGGGACAAAATATTTTATATTTCTCATAACACTTATAGCAGCGTTGGGAGGTTTTTTATTCGGTTTTGATATGGCCGTTGTAAGCGGAATTATCGAACCATTAAAACTGCAATACGCATTATCATCTGCACAGGAAGGGTTATTTGTTTCCTGTGCTTTATTGGGTTGTATTGTAGGTGTTGGCTTTTCGGGTTATCTCAGTGATAAAATCGGAAGAAAAAAAGTATTGGCTATTTCTGCTGTATTATTTTTAATAAGTGCTGTAGGTTTTGCATTTTCGGAAGCTTATGCAATATTGATCTTGTTTCGTGTTTTGGCAGGTATGGGTGTTGGTGTAGCTTCAAATGTGTCACCGCTTTATATCTCAGAGGTTGCTCCTTCACATAAACGCGGACAATTGGTGGTATTTTATCAACTTGCTATAACCATAGGAATTTTAGCGGCTTATATCAGTAATTTGTTTTTACAAAGATATGCTTCTTCATATGCAGGAGAAGGGAGTGGATTGCTATATTGGCTGTTTGTAGAAAATGTTTGGCGCGGAATGTTTCTTGTTGGTGTTATTCCGGCAACAGCATTTTGTCTGTTGTTACTGATAGTTCCGGAAAGTCCGCGTTGGTTAGTGCAATTTGAGAAAAATGAAGAAGCCTTAGCTATTCTTACTAAAATAAATGGAGCAGAAACGGCACAATTAGAGTTGAACTCCATAAAAGAAATGGCCAGTCAAAAATCAGGAGGTTACAAAGAATTATTGCGTTTGCCTTTGCGTAAATTGTTGACATTGGCTATGGTACTTACTGCCTTGTCGCAATTTAGCGGTATCAATGGTGTTATTTTTTATGGACCTACTATTTTAAAATCGGCAGGTATTGTGACCAGCGATGCCTTGTTTTATCAGGTAATATTAGGATCAGCAAATATGCTTTTTACTTTTATAGCCATCTTTAAAGTGGATAGCTGGGGGCGCAGGCCTTTGTACCTGATAGGTTCTTTGTGTGCTGCTTTTGCATTGGCTTTAACGGGCTTTTGTTTCCTGATGAATATAACAGGCTGGTTCATGTTATTTAGCATCATTTTATTCCTTTTATTCTTCGCCTTTTCACTTGGCCCATTAAAATTTGTGATCTCAACTGAAATATTCCCCACACATATTAGAGGAACGGCTTTATCTATGTGTATTATGACAATGTGGGTTTCTGATTGGGTAGTGAATTTGTTGTTTCCTATGCTCAGAGATGGATTGGGAATTGCGGCGACCTTCTTTATTTTCTCTTTCTTCTGTATTCTCTCTTTTGGATATGCCAAAAAGAAATTATTTGAAACAAAAGGAAAAAGTTTAGAAGAGATTGAAAAAGCCTGGAATTTGGATCTAAAGTCAAGCCCCGATAAATTATAGAATAATGAATTTAGAAAAACAAAACATCAAACAGTTATCACTGATCTTTTTGCTGATCTTGACACAATCAATTTTTGCTCAAAAGGAAGTCCCTTATTTTGGAAAAATCAATTGGATTAATGGTTTTGCAAAAAAAATTACGGGTGAAAACATTACGTATAATTCGGCTTTTCAGGATTATGCAACGGTGGCACTTTTGACCAGAAATACGGACGGAAATAAGATAATAGAGTGGGAAACATCGCCAGTTCCTAATAAAATAAAGGGAGATTATGTTTATTTCAGTTGGGTGGCAGGACATTCTACAGGATCAAGCAGTGGCGATCGAAATTACGATTTGTATGTTGACGGAAAAAAGATTCTAACTTTTACAACTTTACCTAAAAATCAAAAACCAAACTGGATTTTTAATGCAGATGACGGATCAGCATTAGCATTTCAACAAATTAAGCTTGATGGTGCAAATGATTCGCAAGGGTATGCCTTTTTGCGTCTTCCTGTGAGTAAGGTAAAATCAGGACAGGCAATTCGAATCAAAATCGTGGGTCAGAAACAAAACAGTAATGACTGGTTTATGACTTTCAAATTTGCATTTGAAGAAAATGTAAAAGTTGTTCCGATGCCTTTTTTGCTAAAAGATGGAACGCAGCCTATTGTGGTTACTGTTTTGCATTTTGGAAAAGACGAACCGGTAAAAGTAAAAATCAATGATAAACAAGAATATACTTATGTAGCCAAAGACGGAATGAACAGTTTTGATGTTCCGGTTACTGCAGTTAATAAAGAAGAAAAAATTAAAGTTGCAGCGAGTATAAACAATAAAATTTTTGTTGATGATTATTTTGTTGTAAAACCGGTTGTATACAGAGAACTTCACTTATTACATCATTCTCATACCGATATTGGTTATTCTGATCTACAGCCTGAGATTCTGAAAATTCACAATAAAAATATTGATGATGCTCTTGATATGATTGAGAAAACAAAATCATATCCGGAAGAAGCAAAATTTAAATGGAATATTGAGTCTATATGGGCAGTTGAAAATTATTTAAAAGTAGTTACCCCAACGCAAAAAGAGAAGTTTGTTGCGGGTGTAAAAAATGGAGATATTTTTCTTTCGGCTTTGTATGTAAATATGCTTACAGGAATGAGTCAGGCCGAAGAGATGTTTCATTACACAGATTATGCTGCTAAATTACGCAAGGAATTTGGTTTTAAGATCAATAGTGCCATGATTTCAGATGTGCCCGGATTTGCGTGGTCTACAGTAACGGCACTTTCAAAAGGAGGCGTGAAGTATTTCTCGATTGGTTCTAATTTTATGGGATTAGATCATCCTTACAGAGGAGACAGAGCAGGACATTTTCTGAAAAATTGGGGAGACAAACCAGTTTGGTGGACATCACCTTCAGGAGAGGAAAAAATCTTGTTTTGGGCTGGAGCCAAAGGTTATTCGTCATGGCATGGAATGCAACCGGGTAACATTTATGAAAGAGCACCAAAAAAGATTGCAGATTATTTAAATGAATTAACGGAGAATAATTATCCGTATGATATGGTACAATGGCGTTTTAATATTGTTGCGGACAATGGCCCGATTGAACCTAATAGTCCTGATTTTGTAAAGAAATGGAATGAAAAATATGCTTCTCCAAAACTGATACTGAATACTACGGAGAAAATGTTTGAAGCTTTCGAGAAAAAGTATGGCGATAAAATCCCGACAGTAAAAGGAGATTTGACTCCGTATTGGGAAGATGGTGCACTTTCGACCGCTCAGGTAGAAGGGCAAAACAGAGTAAATAGTTTGCGTCTTCAACAATTGACTACGCTTTATACCATGTTGAATCCAAAAAAATACAACGAGCAAAATTTCTATGAGGCTTGGAGAAATATCATCATGTTTCATGAACATACCTGGGGAGCACACAATAGTACAACAGCTCCTGATGTTCCTTTTGTAACGGAACAATGGCGCATTAAAAGGCAATTTATGCTCGATGCAGATACTCAGATTAATACGTTAGAGAAAAGTTTGTTTGAAAAGATGAGTAATTCACAATCTAAAAAGATAGCCGTTTTTAATACTTCTTCTTGGAAAAGAACAGGATTGGTTACGCTGAAAACAAATGTTGAAGGAAAATCAATTAAAGATACAAATGGGAATATTTTGCCTTTGCAAAAATTGAGCAACGGAAAGTATGCCTTTATAGCAAAAGAGGTTCCAGCTTTTGGAACCGCTATCTATGAAATAACAAACAAAGTAGCACCAGTTTTGACGAGCAAATTTGTTTTGGGTGAAAATTCTTTATCAAACGGGAAAATTGAATTTAGCTGGGATAAAAACAATGGAAGCATTACGAATCTGAAAGCAGTTTCCGATTTTAATTACGCTGGAGATTTTAAACAACAAGGATTAAACAGCTATTGGTATGTACCGGGACTAAATCCTGAAGAAGTACAAACTAACGGAAATATTCAGGTTAAAATTATCGAAAAAGGTCCGGTGATGACAGCCGTTTCGATTACCTCAGATGCGCCTGGAGCCAATAAATTAGAGCGTATTCTTTCACTTTACAGTGGAAGCGATGAAGTATTAATTCAGAATATTTTAGATAAAAAAGCTGTTAGAACAAAAGAAGGAGTTCATTTTGGATATCCATTTAATACACAATTTACCAAAACGACTCTTGATGCGGGTTACGGATCGATGGAATTCTTAAAAGATCAATTGGCCGGATCAAACATAGATTATTTGTACGGTAGAAGATGGGTAGGTGTTTCTGCCGGAGACAAAGGAATTCAGTGGATGTTATTGGAGTCACCTTTGGTTGAACCAAATAGTCTCATCGATGAACGAAAAGAGGTTGTACCGAACCATAAAGAATGGAAAAAAGCGGAGAAACCAACAGCGACCTGGTTCAGTTATGTGATGAACAATTATTGGCATACTAACTATAAAGCGGATCAGGAAGGAATTGTAACTTTTAAATACGCACTTCGTCCGCATGCAGAAGTAAATGATGTGGAAATGGAAAAAGCAGCCGCTGAGTTTACACAACCTTTGATTGGAATGGCTATTAATGAAGAGGTAAAATTGCCTTCAAATCTTTTTGAATTGACGAATTCTAAAATTGTAGTAACGAGTCTGACACCAAATGAAGATGGGACAGTATTGATGCGTTTATTCAATTCGGAGAAATCTGCAGAACAAACTAAATTTATTTGGAAATCGTTACTTCCGAAGTCTATTATTGACGTATCAACCGGAGAAGAAAAATCAAATGCTGCAGAAATCAATATGGTAGGAAGTGGAGTTTCGGAGTTTTTATTGAAAATGTAAAAATGGGTAAAACAGAAAAGTTAATTTTAAACAGAATAAACAGATATGAAAACAATTTCAAGAATAGTTTTGCTGCTGGTAATGACCATTTTTATTTTTTCCTGTTCAAAGGAAAAGGATAGTTTCAATCCGGCTTCCTGGGTAGATCCGCAAATTGGATCGGTACACGGACGTTGGTTTTTTTACACACCGGCTTCTTTGCCTTTTGGAATGGCAAAACTGGCACCGCATACCAATGCTTATGGAAGTATAGGAAGCTGGGAGCCTTGTGGTTACGACGATCGTCATACCTCCATTGAAGGTTTTGGTCATTTTCATGAATTTCAAATTGGCGGTTTGGTTGCAATGCCAGTAACGGGAAAATTACAAACTACTCCAGGAACTTTAGAAAAACCGGAAACAGGCTACAGATCCACTTTTGATAAAAAAGACGAACATGCCGAACCGGGTTATTATTCGGTTTTCCTGAAAGAGTATGGTATTAAAGCCGAATTAACAGCAACGGAAAGAGTAGGTTTTCATCGTTATACTTTTCCGGAGTCTGCGGCATCACGTATTATTTTCGACATCGGCCACCGTCAGGGCGAAAGCAGCGGTGTGACAGAAGCGACAATGAAACTTTCAGGTAAAAATACATTAGAAGGAACAATCGAAACGTATCCGGAATATTTGAAATTCTGTGATCCTGAGAAACGTGTGAAAATGTATTTTGTGATTCAGATGAATAAAAGACCTGAAACCTTTGGTTCATTTGTTGAGGGTAAAACCTTTGATAATCAGTCAGAAACCAAAGGAATTGGAAACGGAATGTACTTGAATTTTGCTACCAAAAAAGGAGAAGTTGTGGAGATGCAGGTTGGGCTTTCTTACACCAGTATTGAAAATGCAAAATTAAATTTGAAAGTGGAAGCAGACGGACAAACTTTTGATGCCGTAAAACAAACAGCACACGAAAAATGGAATGAAAAACTAGGAAGAATCACAGTTCAAACCAAGAATAATATCAATAAAGTAAAATTCTACACGGGCTTATATCATGCGCTTTTAGGACGTGGATTAGCAAGTGATGCGAATGGAAGTTATCCGAGACACGATGGAAAAATCGGTCATATACCTTTGAATGCAGACGGAAAACCAAAATACAATCATTACAATACAGATGGAATCTGGGGCGGATTTTGGAATCTGAGCCAGCTTTGGGCTTTGGCTTATCCTGATTATTTAAGCGAATACATTCAGTCGAATATTGATTTTGCAAAAGAAACAGGCTGGCTGCACGATGGAGTAGCGGCGGGTGCTCATTCTAATGGTGTGCAAACGAATTGTTTCGGGTTGATGATTGCTTCAACATATAATTGTGGCATTCGCGATTTTAATGTCCAAGAAACCTATAAGATTGCTTATAAAAATGAAACAGGCTACAGCGGTCGTCCGTTTGGTTCAGGAAAATACGATCTGGCTTATTTTGTAAAAGAAGGTTATATTCCTTCAAAAGATACGCTGCTGGCTAATGGATGGACATTCAATTTTGGAGCATCACATACTTTGGAATTCGCTTACACCTCTTATGGTGTTGCGCAATTTGCAAAAGCATTGGGCAAAAAGAACGATTATAATAAACTGATGAAACAGGCAGGAAACTGGAAAAATATTTTTGATCCGGAAACCAAATTCATCCGTCCAAGATATGAGAATGGCAAATTCATAGAAAAGTTCGACCCAATGCAGGCCTGGCGAGGGTTTCAGGAAGCAAATGGTTACCAATATACCTGGTATGTACCGCAAGATCCTGCAGGATTAATTAAAATTCTGGGTAAAAATTTATTTAACAAACGTCTGGAAACAACATTTGAAGAAAGCCAGAAATCAACCTTTGGAGGGGGAAAAGGAGTGGACAGTTTCTCTGGATTGGAAAAGCTTTATAATCACGGAAATCAGCCTTGTCTGCACCATTCTTTCCTGTTTAATTATTCGGGTAAACCCTGGCTGACACAAAAATGGTCGCGCACGATCTGCGATGAATTCTATGGTACAGAACCACTTCACGGTTACGGATTTGGCCAGGATGAAGATCAGGGACAATTGGGCGCCTGGTTTGTAATGGCATCCATGGGATTGTTCGATGTTCAGGGACACGCAGCAATGAATCCAACTTTTCAGTTTGGAAGTCCGTTGTTTGATAAAGTAACAATCAAACTGGATAAAAAATACTATAAAGGCGATGAACTGATAATCGAAACCAAAAACAATTCAAAGGCAAACAGATATATTCAATCGGCTTCTTTTAATGGGGAGAAAATTGAGAACGCCTGGATCTATCGCAAGAAACTAACAGATGGCGGCACTTTAATTTTTGATATGGGGGCAAATCCAAACAAAAAGTGGGGTATTAAAACACCACCGCCATCTATGAGTACAAGTAAATAATAACATAGGAATTCTATATTCTAACCAAAACAATTTCAATTAACACATGAGAAAAATTCTTTCTTCAATAGCAAGTCTTGCATTTGCGTTGACCGCTATAGCCCAACAAAAACAGATGATTGATAAGGCATTATCAGATAAAATAAAAAACGATCAATACATGCCATTTGTAAAAAATAAGGCATTAGAAGTAATGAAGACCGGAGTAAATGCCGGTGATGGCTACCGCGAAGTATGGATCCGTGATTATAATACTTTTATCGAACTGGCCGCACAGGTAACTAAAAAAGAAGATATAAAAGAAAATCTTCTGGTGTTTTTCAGAATGCAGGGAGAAGATGGAAACATCATTGACGGTTACACGCCAAAAGAACAAATTGGCGCAGGTGAAACGGATTTCTCCTATTCAAAACTAGAACCAAGATATGCTGCTCATAAAAATACAGTTGAAACGGATCAGGAAACATCATTGGTACAGGCGGTTTATAAATACATTCAATTAACTGGTGATACCTCTATTTTAACAGAAAAAGTTGGAGATAAAACCGTTGCACAAAGATTAGAGTGGTCAATGGATTTTTTAATGAAAAATCGCTACACTGAAAAATATGGACTAATTACAGGAGCAACTACTGCCGATTGGGGAGATGTGCAACCGGAGGAAGGTTATGGAGTTGATATTGATGGACATACTCATGTGGCCTGCGATATCTACGACAATGCGATGTTTATAGTGGCTTTGAATAACATGATGGAAATTATGCCATCAACTAAAAAGAAATGGGATGAAATCAGAAAAGAGGTAGCGAAAAATTGCCGCACTTATCTTTGGGATGCCAAAAAGCAAAAATATATTCCGCATTTGTATTTGAATGGATCGCCTTTTCCTGCTGATTTTGATGAAGATAATATTTTCTATTTTGGCGGAACAACAGTAGCCATGGAAGCAGGCTTATTGAGTAAAAAAGAAGTAAAAGCTTCCTTAGACGAGATGGTAAAAAGAGTAAAAGAGGCCGGAGCACCTTCTATTGGTCTGACGCTTTATCCTCCTTATCCTAATGGTTATTTTGTCAACAAAATCATGAATCCGGTTTATAGTTATCAAAACGGTGGCGACTGGACCTGGTTTGGAGCCAGAACGATTCAGCAATTAATTAAATACGGGTATGTTGAAGAAGCTTACCGCGAAGTACAACCGATGTTAAAAAGAGTAAAAGACAATAATGGTTTCTTCGAATGGTATTCGATAAAAAATGAGCCAAGAGGTTCAGGTACTTTCAGAGGCGAAGCAGGAGTTTTATATACTGCAATTGTGATGTTCGAAAATCTGAAATAATAAAAGTATTGGTTAATGCTAAAAAGGGATATTTCTTATGAAGTATCTCTTTTTTTTTCTTTAATAGAAGGACAAATAATAATTAAATAAAGATAATATCGACCTAATATATAAACAGAAGTAATTATATCTTTAAATTTCTAAAAATAATACCAATTTGGTAGAAAATAGGCAAGAATGATTTTTTGGCTTGTGAGAAAAACGTTTGTTTTTGAAAAGCCTTATTTTTTTTAGTTTTAATGTAATTAAATATGAAAATGGATTGTTTAAGAAGCTACAAGTTTATATTGATTTTTTGTTTTTCTGTTGGAATAATGCAGGGGCAGCAAAAAACAGTTGCCTATAAAAATCAGAGTTTACCCGTTGATAAGAGAGTTGAAGATTTACTGAAACAATTGACTACGGAAGAGAAAATTTCTTTGTTGGGATTTGAAAGCAAAGCAGTAAAAAGATTAGATATTCCACAATACAATTGGTGGAATGAATCTTTGCACGGAGTAGCTAGAGCAGGAAAAGCGACTGTTTTTCCACAAGCAATCGGGATGGCGGCTTCATTTAATGATGATTTATTGAATGAAGTGGCAAACGCAATTTCTACTGAAGCCAGAGCCAAGAATAATATGGCTGTAGCCAAAGACCGTCGTTTGCAATATATGGGATTGAATTTTTGGTCACCAAACATTAATATCTTTAGAGATCCGCGTTGGGGAAGAGGACAGGAAACCTATGGAGAAGATCCTTTTCTTACCGGAAAAATGGGTACAGCTTACATCAAAGGATTGCAGGGAACAGATCCCAAATACATGAAAACAGCGGCTTGTGCCAAACATTTTGCTGTACATAGCGGACCTGAGAAAACAAGGCATTCTATTGATGTTATTGTAGATGAAAAAGATTTAAGAGAAACCTATTTGTACGCCTTTAAAAAATTGGTTGATGCTAAAGTAGAAACCGTAATGTGTGCTTACAACAGAGTGAATTCTGAACCTTGTTGTACCGGAAAAACATTACTTCAGGATATTCTAAGAAAAGAATGGAAATTCGGCGGACATGTAGTAACCGATTGTTGGGCATTACAGGATATTTATGAAGGACATAAAACATTGCCAAACAGTGTAATTGTCGCTGCCGAAGCCATAAAAAGAGGCGTGAATATGGATTGCAGCGGACTGTTGCAAAAAGATGCTATAAACGCCTTAAACCAGAAATTGATTACTACTAAAGATATTGATAATGCGTTGGCTCCAACTTTGCGCACGCAATTCAAGTTAGGTTTTTATGACAAACCGGAAGATAATCCATATCGAAAATATGGTATAGACAGTATAGCGAATTCTTACCACAGAAATCTTAGCCGAAAAATGGCCGAGCAAAGTATGGTTTTGTTGAAAAATGGAGAAGTAGGTGAGAAGAAAACAAAGTTACTGCCTCTGAAAAAAGAGAATTATAAATCGTTGATGGTAGTAGGACCAAATGCGGGTTCTTTGGATGCTTTGTTAGGGAATTATCATGGAATAACAGATAAAGCTGTAAATTTTGTGGAAGGAATTGCAGGCGCTGTCGATCCTGACACTCGTATAGAATACGATATGGGTTGTGACTTTACCGATACAACCAATTTTGGCGGAGTTTGGGCCGCTTCTATGGCTGATGTAACGATTGCCGTAATTGGTTTTACACCGGTTTATGAAGGTGAAGAAGGCGATGCTTTTTTGGCTGATGGAAAAGGAGATCGAAAAAACATGGATTTACCTGCTTCGCATATTGCCTACATTAAAGCACTTCAAAAAGGAACTAAAACCCCTCTTGTAGCTGTAATCACCGGAGGAAGTGCTGTTGATATTTCAGCAATTGAACCTTATGTTGATGCCATTGTTTTTGCCTGGTATCCGGGAGAACAAGGTGGAACAGCTTTGGCAAATCTTCTTTTCGGAAAAGTATCGCCATCTGGACATTTACCAATTAGTTTTTACAAATCTTTTAGCGATTTGCCTGATTATAACAGCTATGTAATGGCAGGCAGAACCTATCGTTATTTCGATAAAGAAGTGCAATATCCTTTTGGTTTCGGTTTAAGCTATACCACTTTTGGATACAATTGGGTTCAAAAACCAGAAAACACCAAAACGACTTCAGATAAAATTTCAATGCAAATTAAAATTGAAAATACAGGTAATTATGATGCTGATGAAGTAGCTCAGGTTTATATTGAATATCCAAATATAGACAGAATGCCATTGAAAGAATTAAAGGCTTTTAAAAGAGTATCAATTGCTAAAGGGGAATCAAAAACAATTACGTTGGAAATTCCATTGTCAGAACTTCAAAAATGGGACGATACCAAAAAACAATTTAAGATTTACGAAGGACAATATAAAGTAAAAATCGGTTCGGATTCCAGAGATGCAATGTTGGAAACGGGTTTTAAAATTGTGAAATAGAGAATAGAACATAGAAAATAGAATAAAGAGGCAAGATTTTATCGCTTTGCTCTTTTATAAAATAACAGAAGAAAAATGAATAGAAATTTTAAATCAGCTTTTTTTGCAATTTTAGGGGTTTGTACGCTGCAATTGCACAGTCAGGTTTCTAAGCAAAATTTGACACAATATGTAGATCCTTTTATTGGAACTGGATTTCACGGGCATGTATTTATGGGGGCAAATGTTCCTTTTGGCGCGGTTCAGTTGGGGCCGGTTAATATTTCACAAGGCTGGGATTGGTGTTCTGGTTATCATTATTCTGATCCAACCATCATCGGATTTTCGCACACGCATTTAAGCGGAACCGGAATTGGGGATCTTGGTGATTTTCTTTTTATGCCTGCAGTTGGTAAAATCAACCTTAAGAAAGGTACAGCCAAAGACATGGAAAATGGCTATATCTCCGGTTTTGACCATAAAGATGAAGTGGCTAAACCAGGTTATTATTCGGTTATTTTGAAAAAAAACGGAATCAAAGCTGAAATGACGGCTTCTGAAAGAGTGGGTTTTCAAAAATATACTTTCCCGGCTTCGGATAAATCACATATCATTTTAGATTTAGTAGAAGGAATTGGCTGGGATAAAGCGGTTGATACGTACATCCGTGTAAAAAATGATACTTTGATTGAAGGCTATCGTTTCTCAAAAGGCTGGGCAAACGACCAACGCATTTATTTTGCCGCAGTTTTATCAAAACCGGCCAAAAAAATCCAATTGTACAACAGTACAAAAGAGATGATAAACAAAGTGGTTTTGGGTGATAGTGCCAAAGCAGTACTTCAATTTTCAACTTCACAAGATGAAGTGATAAAAATTAAAGTAGGAATCTCGGCAGTGAGCACAGAGAATGCTTTAATGAACATTAAAAAAGAAATTTCAGGTTGGGATTTTGAAAAAACAGCAGCTCAGGCTGATGAAAAATGGAACAAAGAGCTGAATAAAATTTCGGTAAAATCAAATGATGTTGCCAAATTGAAAACGTTCTACACAGCTTTATATCACACGATGATTGCACCGTCTACTTACAATGATAGTAATGGTGATTATTATGGTTCAGACAAACAGGTTCATAAAGCGGCAGGATTCACCAATTTGACGACTTTTTCTTTGTGGGATACGTACAGAGGGGCAAACTCTTTGTTTACTTTAACACAGACGGAAAAAGTTTCGGATATAATCAATTCAATGTTGGCAATTTATCAGGAAACAGGCCATCTTCCGGTTTGGCATTTGATGGGGAATGAAACGTATTGTATGCCTGGAAACAGTGCCATTCAGATTGTTGTTGATGCGTATTTAAAAGGTATCAAAGGAATTGATGGAGAATTGGCTTTCGAAGCTGTAAAAGCAACAGCAATGCAGGACGACCGCGGATTAAACTTCGTGAAAAAAATCGGCTATATTCCGGCAGATAGTCTGAGAGAATCAGTAGCCATCGGAATGGAATATGCGATCTCTGACGGAGCAATTGCCATGATGGCTAAGAAAATGGGCAAAACCGAAGATTACAATTATTTCTATAACCGCTCAAAAGCCTATAAAAAATATTACGATGCCTCGACGACTTTTGTGCGTGGTAAAGTAAGCGATACGCAATGGAGAACACCTTTCGATCCTTTTAAATCGGCACATATGAAAGATGATTTTGCTGAAGGAAATGCCTGGCAATATACCTGGTTAGTACCTCATGATGTTGAAGGATTGATTGCCATGTTGGGAGGAGAAAAACCTTTTACAAAAAAACTGGATAATTTGTTTGTCGTGAAAGGCGATATGGGAGCTGAAGCGTCAAGTGATATCACGGGTTTGATTGGGCAATATGCACACGGAAACGAGCCAAGTCATCATATTACCTATTTATACAATTTCGTAGGACAACCTTGGAAAACAGCAGAGAAAGTACGCTATATCGTTGATAATTTATACAGCGATAAACCAGATGGATTGTGCGGAAACGAAGATGTCGGCCAAATGTCGGCCTGGTATGTTTGGAGTACTTTTGGAATGTATTCTGTAAACCCATTTAACGGGATTTATGTTATCGGTAGTCCAAGTATGGATGAATCAGTGTTGAATTTGTCTGATGGAAAAAGTTTTACGGTGAAAGCTTTAAACAACAGTCCAAAAAACATCTACATTCAAAAAGCAACTTTAAATGGAAAATCGTATACAAAAAGTTATCTGCTTCATTCTGACATCATGAAGGGAGGAGAATTGATTTTTACTATGGGTGAAAAACCTTCTAAAACCTGGGGTGTTTCGACTAAAGACCGACCTTATTCTGCAGAATAATTTTTTCTAATCAGAAAACTTGAAAAATGAAAAGAAGAGAATTACTAAAATATATTGGTTTAACTGCAGGGACAGTCGCTTTGAGCGGTTCCGCATCTATACTTTCGGCTGCTGAAAAAAGTCCTAAATCTAAAAGAGTGCTGCGTATTGGACATATCACTGATGTACACATTCGACCGGAAGAAAATGCCCCGGATAGATTTGTTCAATGTTTAGAGGAAATAAAGAAACACAAAGTTGATTTTTTCCTGAATGGCGGAGATTCAATCTATGCTGCAGATTATGATAATATTACAAGAGACAGAGTAACTGAATTGTGGAAAGTTTGGAGTGAAACCACTAAGGAAATAAGTGATTTTGAAATGCATAGCTGTCTTGGAAATCATGATATGTGGTGGGCGGCTCCCAATAAAGAAGATTCGATGTATGGAAAAGAGCATGTTGTGAAGCAACTTGGCATTCCAAATCGTTATTATAGTTTTGATAAAAAAGGATGGCATTTTATAATCTTGGACAGTAATAATGGTGGCGGTTCTTTAGACGAAGAACAGCGTTTGTGGTTAGAAAAAGACCTGCAAACCATTGCCGTTGGTACACCAGTTGTGTGCATGAGTCATTATCCTATTCTTGCTGTATGTACGCATGTTGATGGAGGAAATCATACCGATTCTAAGTACATCAGCGATCTTTTTTATAAACATAAAGACAAAAAAATCACCTGTGTTAGCGGACATATTCATTTACTGGATGAAGCGGTATATAATAATGTACATTATTACTGTAATGGTGCTTTGAGTGGTTTTTGGTGGGAGCCAGGTGATAAAGACTCTGCAGGAAAGAGTTTTTATAAGCAAACGCCACCCGGTTATGCCATAATCGATTTGTTTGAAGACGGCTCAGTTAAGAATCAATACTTTCCACACTCTTTCTAAAATTTTCTTATTTATTGTACTTTTTACGAAAAAAGATAATTACTAATTAAACAAGGGTAATATTGAATTAATTAATATACTTCAGGTATTATATTTTTATATTCCTAAAAATGTATGAATTTAATAAAAAATATATGGCATTAATAACGCAGACAGATATTAAAAAGGATGTTAGTTCTAATGAAAATAAGAAATGGCTTTTTCCTTTTATATTGGTAACCAGCTTGTTCTTTTTCTGGGGATTTGTACACAACTTAGATCCGATACTTATTCCGCATCTAAGAAAAGCATTTAATCTTACAGACTTAGAATCTTCTTTAATCGATTCTTCAGTTTTTATAGCCTATTTTGTCATGGCTTTGCCTGCCGGTTATATCATGAGAAAATACGGTTATAAATCGGGTATTATGATAGGATTAGTACTGTTTGGTATTGGCTCCATTTTGTTTGTTCCTGCTGCCAATTCATTACAATATATTTATTTTTTGGGAGCTTTGTTTGTTATAGCTTGCGGACTTACGTTTTTAGAAACAGCGGCAAATCCTTATGTAACCATCTTGGGGCCATCTGAAAGCGCTACTAAAAGATTGAATTTTTCTCAGTCATTCAACGGATTGGCGGCTTTTATTGCACCGGCTTATGTTGGACCAATGATTTTATCAGGTAAAAACGCAACTCAGGCCGAATTAGATGCCATGACACCCGCTGCATTACACACTCATATTTTAGAAGAAGCAGCAAGTGTAAAAATGCCTTATTTGATATTAGGATTGATTATTTTATCGGTAGCCGTAGTTTTTTATTTTACCAATATGCCAGATGTAAAAGATGAAGATAAAGAAGGAGTAGACGGAGCGAGTTTTGCCGGAGCTTTGAGTTCAATGCGTTTACGATGGGGGATTTTAGCCCAGTTCTTTTATGTTGGAGCACAAGTTTGTGTGGCAAGTTTTTTTATCAAAATGGCTACTACTTCGGCTGGTTTAGATGAAGATACAGCTGCCAAATATTTAGGTTTTTATGGCCTTGCCTTTATGATAGGCCGTTTCGCAGGAACATTTTTCATGCAATACATACAACCAAGAAAATTATTGATCATTTATTCGATCATTACGATACTGTTATCAGTACTGGCAATTGTAGGAACAGGAATGGTAGTAGTTTACACCTTAATAGCGATTGCCTTTTTTATGAGCATCATGTTTCCAACAATTTTTTCGATGGGAATTGACGGACTCGGACACAATACAAAAATAGGATCTTCACTGATCGTAATGTCTATAGTTGGGGGAGCATTACTTCCTCCGGTTTTAGGATATATTTCAGATGTTACCGGAAGTATTCAGAATGGTTATATAGTTCCGCTGATCTGTTTTTCAGTAATACTATTGTTCGCCTTTAATGGACATAAAACAAATAAAGCATAAATTCTATTTATATAATATGTTAGAAAACGGAGTTAAAAGATTAGTAGTAAAAATGCACCCACAAGATAATGTGTTGGTGGCCTTAACTGATCTGGGAAAGGGAGAAAGTGTCGCTTTTGAGAATGAAAATTACATCCTGAGAGACACAATTAAGGCGAAACATAAATTTTATACTTCCGACTTGAAAGCGGGAGCTGAGATCATTATGTATGGTGTTTTGGTTGGAAAAGTACAAAATGATGTTGCAAAAGGCAGTTTAATGACAACAGAAAATCTTAAACATGCTGCAGAACCGTATCAGTATCGTGATGTTGATTTTACATGGCAGGCACCAGATGTTTCAAAGTATAAAGACAGGACTTTTAAAGGATATAAAAGAAATGATGGCCGTTTTGGAACTGCCAATTACTGGTTATTTGTTCCAACGGTATTCTGTGAAAACAGAAATCTCGATGTAATACGCGAAGCCTTGCATAATGAGTTAGGCTATTCTGTGAGCGATAAATACACGCAGTATACACACCATTTGCTTGAAGCTTATAAAAAAGGAGAAAGTCTGGATGCAATTGATGTGCAATTGGCTCCGGATCATAATGAGAATAAGGTTTTCAAAAACGTAGATGGAATAAAATTCTTAAACCATCAGGGAGGTTGCGGTGGTACACGTCAGGACGCTTCTACATTGAGTGCATTATTGGCTTCATACGCCAATCATCCCAATGTAGCAGGAATTACAGTCTTGAGTTTAGGGTGTCAACATTTGCAGGTACAGGATTTTACAAATGATGTGAAAAAGCAAAATCCTGCTTTTGATAAGCCGATCTTTATTTTTGAGCAGCAACAATCCAAAAGTGAAGAACAATTGATTGCGGATGCTATTAAAAAGACCTTTGAAGGATTAATTGAAATAAACAAACAAGAAAGAGTTCCGGCTCCATTAAGCGAATTATGCTTAGGCGTTAAATGTGGAGGAAGTGACGGTTTTAGCGGGGTTTCTGCTAATCCGGCTGTGGGTTATACTTCCGATTTATTAGTAGCTTTGGGAGGTAAAGTACTATTGGCTGAATTCCCTGAATTATGCGGAGTAGAACAGAACTTAATTGATCGTTGTATATCAGAACCAGTTGCTAAAAAATTCATCGATTTAATGCAATCCTACGATGCATTGGCACATAAAGTAGGTTCAGGATTTCATATGAATCCTTCTCCGGGAAATATTAAAGACGGATTAATAACTGATGCTATAAAAAGTGCAGGAGCAGCTAAAAAAGGAGGGACAGCACCAGTAGTTGATGTTTTAGATTATACGGAACCGGCAACAAAAGCAGGTTTAAGTTTGGTTTGTACACCAGGAAATGATGTGGAAGCTACAACTGGTAAAGCGGCATCCGGAGCAACTTTAATATTGTTTACGACAGGATTAGGAACTCCAACAGGGAATCCGGTTTGTCCTGTTATTAAGGTGGCTACAAATTCTCTTTTAGCGCAAAAAATGAGCGATATTATCGATATCGATTGTGGTCCGATTATTAGCGGAGAAAAGTCTATTGAAGAAATGGGTGAAGATATTTTGGAGTATTGTATTAAAGCTGCAAGTGGTGAAATTATTCCAAAAGCAGTTTTATTAAACCAGGATGATTTTATTCCGTGGAAACGAGGAGTTTCTCTATAATTTTAAAATTTAAAATAAAAACACATGTTTTCATTACAAAATAAAAAAGCGGTTGTTACCGGTGGCGGTAGCGGAATTGGGAAAGCCATTTCGGTTTTATTTGCAAAACAAGGAGCTGAAGTTCATATAATTGAATTAACAGAAGAAAGTGCTAAAACGGCTGTGGACGAAATTAAAGCAAATGGCGGAAAAGTATTTTCACATGCCTGTAATGTGGCCAATCAGGAAGAAGTTTTAGCAACATTCGAAAAAATTGGAAATATTAATATCCTGATCAATAACGCAGGAATTGCGCATGTTGGAAAAGTTGATACTACTCCGGCAGCTGATTTTGATCGTGTTATGGAGGTAAATGTCAAAGGAGTTTATAACTGTTTGTTTGCCGCGATTCCACAATTGAGACTTTCAAATGGAGGTGTTATTATCAACATGGCTTCAATTGCAGCCTGGGTTGGTATTCCGGACAGGTTTGCTTATTCTACAGCAAAAGGAGCCGTTATGGCCATGACTTTATCTGTAGCAAAAGATTATATAAAAGAAAATATTCGTTGTAATTCTATTTCACCTGCAAGGGTTCACACACCTTTTGTAGACGGTTTTATTTCGAAAAATTACGCTGGGAAAGAAGAGGAAATGTTCGAGAAATTATCACAGTCACAACCGATAGGAAGAATGGGTAAACCGGATGAAATTGCAGCGTTAGCGTTATATTTATGCAGTGACGAAGCAGGATTTATTACAGGTAGTGATTACCCAATCGACGGAGGATTTATCAAGTTAAATAACTAGTTGAAACTCTAAGATGCTAAGATTCTGAGCTACTAAGCTGAAAAACTTAGAACCTTAGCATCTTAAAAAATAAATAATTAATAAATTAAGTTACTAAGACTTTGAAGCATAAATAAGTAAGATTAAAAAAAACTTAGCATCTCAGAATCTTAGCAACTTAGCAACTTTAAAAAGAAATGAAATTAATACGTTTTGGAGAAATAGGAAAAGAAAAACCAGGAGTTTTAATTGGTGAAAAGAGATATGATGTTTCGTCAATTGTAACAGATTTTAATGAAAGCTTTTTTGAAGAAAATGGCCTGGAGAAATTACAGAAAGCATTAGATAGTAATCCGGCTTTACCGGAAGTTGATGGTAGTGTGCGTTTAGGCTCTCCGGTGGCGAGACCTTCAAAAATAATCTGCATCGGTTTGAATTATGTGGATCATTGTAAAGAAACCGGTGCGCCAATTCCGGCAGAGCCAATTATCTTTTTTAAATCGACCACTTCTTTGTGCGGACCAAATGACAATTTAATCATTCCCAAGAATAGTGAAAAAACAGACTGGGAAGTGGAACTGGCATTTGTAGTAGGTAAAAAAGCGAGTTATGTAGAAGAGGCAGAAGCTTTGGATTATGTTGCCGGATATGCCTTATTGAACGATTACAGCGAAAGAGCGTTTCAAATCGAGCGTGGCGGACAATGGGCAAAAGGAAAAGGAAGCGATACATTTGCGCCTCTTGGACCCTTTTTGGCTACAAAAGATGAAGTAAAAGATGTTGATAATTTATCAATGTGGCTAACCGTAAATGGTAAAAAATACCAAGACAGTAATACACTAAATTTAGTTTTCAAGATTCCATTTTTGGTACATTATTTAAGCCAGTTTATGACTCTGCTTCCTGGTGATATTATCAGTACAGGAACACCTCCGGGAGTTGGTTTGGGAATTAAACCAGAACCAATTTATCTAAAAGCCGGCGATGTTGTAGAATTAGGAATTGAAGGTTTGGGTTCTAGTAAACAAACTGCGATAGCATATACAAAATAGATTGATGTAACCCCATGGGGGTGAAATTAATTGTGGCACATAGAAACATAGGTTTTTAGACTTTCAAAAAAAGGTATTTCACTTGTTTAAAATACGCAAAGCTAATTTTGTACAAGAAATGGATTTCTTTTTATTTTTTTCAAAAATCGATGTTTCTATATTAAGTAAATTTATTATAAATTGTATTTAAGGTGTTATCGTACACATGATGTTTTTTTAGTTTTAGTAATAATTTAATTACATAATAAACATGGTTAAGTCATTTTTCTTTTCGCTTCTTTTATGCACGACATTGTCGTTTGCACAAGAAGTAAATATCATTCCGCAGCCTGTAAAAGTGGTGAGGAATACCGGAAATTTTGTGATTACATCACAAACAAGTTTGGTTGTTACCAATAAGGAAGATAATGCTACAGCAGCTTTTCTGAATGGTTATTTATCTAATTATTATGGTTTTGTATTGCCTATTGCTAAAAAAGCAAATACAAATTACATCAAATTGACAAGTCAGAAGAATATCGAAGGGCTTAAAAGTGAAGGTTATAGTTTAATATCAGATAAAAATGGTGTTGAAATTAACGGAAACGCGGCCATAGGGACTTTCTACGGTATGCAAACCCTTATTCAATTACTGCCTGTTGAAAAAAGCAAAAGTCTTGCCATTGCAGCAGTAGAGGTGAAAGACGAGCCTCGTTTTGAATACAGAGGAGCAATGTTGGATGTTGGACGTCACTATTTTCCGGTTGCCTTTGTAAAGAAATATATTGATTATCTGGCGTTACATAAAATGAATTATTTTCATTGGCACTTAACGGAAGATCAGGGATGGAGAATCGAAATTAAAAAATATCCTAAACTTACTCAAATAGGTTCTAAAAGAAATGGAAGTATTATTGGAAGTTATCCTGGTAAAGGAAGTGATAACACACCAGAGGGTGGTTTTTATACGCAGGAAGAAGTAAAGGATATCGTTAAATATGCTTCAGACCGATTTATAACAGTTATTCCGGAAATTGAAATGCCTGGACATGGAAGTGCTGCTATTGCCGCTTATCCGGAGCTGAGCTGTTTTCCGAATGAGAAAACACAACTTCCTGACAATATGATTTCAGCTAAAAGTAAACAGGAAATGGCAAACGGTAGAAATAAAATTGTTCAGGAAACCTGGGGAGTTCATTCAGATGTTTATGTTCCAAGCGAATATACCTTTAAGTTTTTACAGGATGTTATCGATGAAGTAGTAGTTTTATTCCCTTCAAAATACATTCATGTTGGAGGAGATGAAGCTCCTAAAGATGCCTGGAAAAGAAGCGAATTTTGTCAGCAGTTGATAAAAGAAAAAGGGTTGAAGGATGAGCACGGTCTTCAGAGTTACTTTATTCAGCGCATGGAGAAATATATTAATGGAAAAGGAAGAACGCTGATCGGCTGGGATGAAATATTAGAAGGTGGTCTTGCGCCAAATGCTATAGTAATGAGCTGGCGAGGCGAGGAAGGCGGAATTGCAGCTGCAAAAGAAAATCATAAGGTTATTATGACACCGGGAAGCCACGTTTATTTAGATCACTCACAGACCAAAAATGAAAAAGAAGTTACCATTGGCGGTTATTTACCAATAGAAACTGTGTATAGTTATGAGCCAATTCCGAAAGAATTAAATGAGCAACAAGCAAAATATGTTTTAGGAGCTCAGGGAAATGTATGGACAGAATATATGGCAAATCCTGTTAAAGTAGAATATATGATATTCCCTCGTTTGAGCGCTCTAAGTGAAGTATTGTGGTCTCCAAAAGAGAATAAAAACTGGACTGAATTTCAAACAAAAATTGAAACGATGAAAAAGCGATATACTATTTGGGGAGCTAATTATTTCAAAGAGTAAGTCATCACAAACTAGAAAAAATGGTAAAAAAAAACGAGGAACTTTATGTTCCTCGTTTTTTTGTTTAAATCTAAAAATAATTTAAACTGCCATCTCCATTAACGCAAAGCATATCTTAATTTGATACCATAAGAAACCAATATCACATCAGTAACTTTTGATGAATCAAGAATAGAATTATATCCTAACTGTACCGGTAGTTCGGGATTATACTGAATCAGATTTTTGCTTTCATTTTGGTCATAGATATTGTTTAATCCATAATCTAAATAAAGACCAATATAAAGAGAACTTCTTGATCCGATCTTTTGTTTTAGACCCGTTTCAAAAGTCGCAGAATAGGATACATCAGTATCCAGGTCTTGTTTACTTGTTTTGATATTATCTGTACTTGCAAAACCAGCAAATGCAGGAGCAAATAATTCAACATTATACTGCGGATAGTAGCCGCTTGTAGTTAGATTTTCAATTTTTGTTTCATATTTTCCGTTTGCTGCAAATCCAATTTTAAATCCACCGGCAAGATATAATTGTGATGTTCCCGGAGTTTCATATTGAATACCAATTGGAATATTAATATATCCTAAGTTTTGTTCTTCTCTTAAATTGGTAGCTTTATATCGAAACTGAAAAGATTCATTCTCAGCATCTGTAGTCATATATTGTCCTGAGAGAAACGAGGATTTAAAATCAGATCTGTACGTCTGATATTCTACACCTACACCAATACTGACAGTTTCATTTAGGTAGTAAGAATAGCGAAGTCCGGCACTAAAACCATTACCAGCAACTACTTGAGCTTCTGGTAAATAATCCAAATAGGAAAACGGCCCGCCAAGAGATATCGATATTTCTTGTTTTTTATCCTGACCATAACTATTGAGGTATATAATTAAAAGTGCCGCTACAGCCAATGATTTTATAGAGTTGTTTATATTTTTTTTCATTTTAAAGTTAAATTATGCAAGTACTACCAAAGTAGTACCGGCAGATTATTTATTTTACAATTACTTTGAATGATTTTTTGATGTTACTAGTTTCAAGAACAACTAGATACATGTTGCTTTCAGTTGTCTCAGGTAATTGTATTTCAGTTATCACACTAGATGACTGAACAGTTTTAATCAGTTTGCCAGCAACCGAATAAAGCGTTATTTGCATATTTTGTAATTCTTCCTGAGGAAAATCAGCTTCAACAGTAATAACTTTTCCAACTTCAATTGGATTAGGATAAAGTTTGGCCTGCAAAGAATTTTGCAATACAATGTTAGCGTCGCATGTTTTCAATACTTTTCCATCCAGAGTAGTCATTTTTACACTATATGTAGCTAAAGGGTCTAATGTAAAGTTTGAGTCATTTCCAGCTGAATAATAAGGACCGGTTCCTACCAGTTGGCCATTTTTAAACCACTGGAAAGAAACAAATACATAACCTCCATTTGTTAGCGGATTATTGTTTACAAGAAGTATGTTGTTAAACTTCTGCTTCACAATGTCATAAAAAGCAAATGGTTTTTCTACTTTGATAGTATAAGTAGCCGTTGCAGTTCCGTCTTGCGAAGTAATGGTTACATTTTGTGTGTAAATCCCAGGTTTTGGAGTTGCAATAGAGAAATTAGCGCCCGGTATAATAGTGGCGTTTGTTTGATTTAAAATTGCGACATTAGGATTATTTTCTCCACATGACATAAGGTAACTAATATCTTTGGTAGGACTATTGTAAACTTTAGTTCCAATAGTAATACTTTGTACTGTTATATCATTGTTTTTGATTATAAGAAGCTGCGAAACACTTGCTGCCGGAAGATAATTTTCATTTCCATCCTGATGAGCCGTAATTAGCAATTCTCCTGATCTTAACATGCTTACTACACCACTTGGTGAAACATCAGCCGGCGGCAGGGCAGAAGTGTAGGTAAATGAAAAACGTATTGGTAAACCTGAATTAGAAAGAGCCTGTAAATTAAAATTGTTATTACCTCCAAGAATTCTTGGTGCTAAAACTCCGAATGTAATTTGCTGCGCCGCTTTTTTAATTGTAAGATTTGCATTTAAAATGACTGGTGAGCAATTTGGCGTGGCTGCTGATGGTGTTACTGTAGCAGTAACGGCATAAATACCGGCGTTAGTAGCACCATTATTTGTTCCCGTTGCCGGAACAGTAGAATAAACTACGCTCGCGCCCGCAGGAAGATTTGCTACCTGTATTATGTGTTCATTGCTATCAAAAGTAAATTCAGTATTATTGAAAGTTACCTGATCGATAAGAGAATTTAAAACTTTAACAGTTTGATTCTGTGTTGAAATATTTCCACTGCCATCATTAAAACTCCATGTAATAACATAACTTCCGTCAGTAGTATAATTCAGAGGACTAGTTGTTGTTGCATTAATAATTCCGGCACAATTATCTGTTGCTGTTGGAATTGGAATTTGTGCTGCTAAAACAGAGCAATAATTAGTGATTTCCGGAAGATTTGCAACAGTAGGAACTGGCGGAGTTACATCTGGAATAGTACTTATAGTTACAGATTGTGTAGCAGAACAATTATTAGCGTCAGTAATTGTTAGGGTATAGATACCTGAAGCTAAGCCACTAATATCTTTTGTTGTACTACCATTAGACCATAAAAAGTTATAAGGAGCAACACCACCTGTAACAGTAATAATTGCTGAGCCATCACTTAATCCATTACAAGAAACATTAGTTTGGGATGCTATATTTGAAGTCAATAGGGTCGGTTCGGTTATATTGAAGACTTGTGTTGCACTACAACTGTTAGCATCAGTAACGGTCACGGTGTAAGTTCCTGTAGTAAGCCCTGTTGCAGTTGCTGCGGTACCGCCGGCTGGGGACCATGCATAAGTATATGAACCAGATCCACCTGTTACGTTTACAGTTGCAGATCCATCATTAAGTCCGTTGCAGCTAACATCAGTTTGACTTCCAATACTAGCAGTTAGTAGAGACGGTTCGGTTATGGTAACACTTTGAGTTGCAGTGCAGCTATGGGCATCCGTAACCGTTACGGTATAAGTTCCAGCTGTAAGTCCTGTTGCCGTTGCAGCAGTACCACCCATAGGAGCCCAAGTATAGCTGTATGTGCCGGTTCCTCCAGTTGCCGTTACAGTTGCTGCTCCTGTAGTACCTCCGTTACAGCTCACGTTTGTTGGAGCTATCGTAGCAGCAAGTGCATTAGGTTCTGTTATAGTGACACTTTGAGTTGTAGTACAGCTGTTGGCATCAGTAACGGTTACGGTATAAGTTCCTGCGGCAAGTCCTGTTGCTGTTGCGTCAGTTCCTCCGGATGGAGCCCATTCATATATATAAGTACCAGTTCCGCCAGTTGCTGTTACAGTTGCTGATCCATCGGCTTGACCATTACAAGTAACATCTGTTTGATCTGTAATAGAAGCAGCTAAAACAGCTGGTTCTGTAATTGTAAAGCTTTGATTAGCAGTACAACGGTTAGCATCAGTAACGGTCACGGTGTAAGTTCCCGGACTAAGTCCTGCTGCAGTTTCTGCAGTACCTCCGGCTGGGGACCATGCATAAGTATATGAACCAGTTCCTCCAGTTGCAGTTACTGTTGCAGATCCATCATTAAGTCCGTTGCAACTAACATCAGTTTGACCTCCAATACTAGCAGTTAGTAGAGACGGTTCGGTTATGGTAACACTTTGAGTTGCAGTGCAGCTATGGGCATCCTTAACAGTTACGGTATAGGTCCCTGCAGTAAGTCCTGTTGCCGTGGCAGCAGTTCCGCCAGATGGCGTCCATGCATATGTATAAGCACCAGTTCCTCCAGTTGTAGTTACCGTTGCAGATCCATTTGTTCCTCCGTTACAGCTCACGTTTGTTGGAGCTATCGTAGCAGTAAGCGTATTAGGTTCAGTTATAGTGACATTTTGAGTTGTAGTACAGCTATTAGCATCTGTCACGGTTACGGTATAAGTTCCTGCAGCAAGTCCTATTGCTGTTGCGGCAGTTCCTCCAGAAGGTGCCCATGCATATGTATACGCACCAGTTCCGCCATTTGCTGTTACAGTTGCTGATCCATCGGCTTGACCATTACAAGTAACATCTGTTTGACCTGTAATAGAAGCAGCTAAAACAGCTGGTTCTGTAATTGTAAAGCTTAGAGTAGTAGTACAACTGTTAGCATCAGTAACGATCACGGTATAAGTTCCTGCACTAATTCCTGTCGCAGTTGCTGCGGTACCTCCCGCTGGAGACCATGAATACGTATATGCGCCAGTTCCACCAGTTGCGGCTACCGTTGCAGATCCATTGTTAAGTCCGTTGCAGCTAACGTCAGTTTGACCTCCCACAGAAGCGACTAATAGAGATGGTTCAGTTATAGTAACACTTTGAATTGTAGCACAGCTATTGGCATCTGTAACCGTTACGGTATAAATTCCTGCAGCAAGTCCTGTTGCTGTTGCATCCGTTCCTCCGGTAGGTGCCCAAACATAAGTATATGCGCCAGTTCCTCCAGTGGTCGTTACAGTTGCGGCTCCATTTGTTCCTCCGTTACAGCTCACGTTTGTTGGAGCTATCGTAGCGGTAAGTGTATTAGGTTCGGTTATAGTGACACTTTGAGTTGTAGTACAGCTATTAGCATCAGTCACGGTTACGGTATAAGTTCCTGCAGTAAGTCCTGTTGCTGTTGCGTCAGTTCCTCCTGACGGAGCCCATGCATATGTATATGTACCAGTTCCACCAGTTGCGGTTACGGTTGCAGCTCCTGTTGTTCCTCCATTACAAGTAACATCCGTTTGACTTGTGATAGAGGCTGTTAAAACAGCGGGTTCTGTAATTGTAAAACTTTGAGTTGCAGTACAACTGTTAGTATCAGTAACGGTCACAGTGTAAATTCCCGGATTAAGTCCTGTTGCAGTTTCTGCAGTTCCTCCGGCTGGAGACCATGCATATGTATATGTACCAGTTCCACCAGTTGCGGTTACGGTTGCAGATCCATCATTAAATCCGTTGCAGGTAACATCAGTTTGCCCTCCACTGGAAGCAGCTAATAGAGATGGTTCGGTTATAGTAACACTTTGCGTTGTAGTACAGCTATTGGCATCAGTAACCGTTACGGTATAAGTTCCAGCTGTAAGTCCTGTTGCTGTTGCAGCAGTTCCACCCGTTGGAGACCATAAATAACCGTATGTGCCGGTTCCTCCAGTTGCGGTTACTGTTGCAGCTCCTGTAGTTCCTCCGTTACAGCTCACGTTTGTTGGAGCTATTGTAGTGGTAAGTGTATTAGGTTCGGTTATAGTAACACTTTGAGTTGTAGTACAGTTATTAGCATCAGTCACGGTTACCGTATAAGTTCCTGCTGCAAGTCCTGTTGCAGTGGCATCAGTTCCTCCAGAAGGAGCCCATGCATATGTATGCGGACCAGTTCCGCCAGTTGCGGTTACGGTTGCAGCTCCTGTTGTTCCTCCGTTACAGCTCACGTTTGTTGGAGCTATCGTAGCAGTAAGTGCATTAGGTTCAGTTATAGTAACACTTTGAGTTGTAGTACAGCTTTTGGCATCTGTCACGGTTACTGTGTAGGTTCCTGCGGCAAGTCCTGTTGCTGTTGCATTCGTTCCTCCGATAGGTGCCCATGAATAAGTATAGGTACCAGTTCCGCCCGTTGCTGTTATGGTTGCTGATCCATCGGCTTGACCATTACAAGTAACATCTGTTTGACCTGTAATAGAAGCAGCTAAAACAGCTGGTTCTGTAATTGTAAAAGTTTGAGTAGCAGCACAACTGTTAGCATCAGTAACGGTCACGGTGTAAGTTCCCGGACTAAGTCCTGTTGCTGTATCGCCAGTTCCACCTGATGGAGCCCAAGCATAAGTATAAGTTCCAGTTCCACCTGTTATGTTTACAGTTGCAGATCCATTGTTAAGTCCGTTGCAGGTAACATCAGTTTGACCTCCCACAGAAACGACTAATAGAGCTGGTTCAGTTATAGTAACACTTTGAGTTGTAGTACAGCTGTTAGCATCCGTAACGGTTACGATATAAGTTCCTGCAGTAAGTCCTGTTGCTGTTGCAGCAGTTCCTCCTGACGGAGCCCAAACATAAGTATATGCACCAGTTCCACCAGTTGTAGTTACCGTTGCAGATCCATTTGTTCCTCCGTTACAGCTCACGTTTGTTGGGGCTATTGTAGCAGTAAGAGCATCAGGCTCTGTAATTGTAAATGATTGCGTAGTCTGACATAAGTTAGCATCAGTAATAGTAACTGTGTATGTTCCCATACTAAGTCCTGTTGCAGTTGCAGCAGTACCTCCGGACGGAGCCCATGCATAACTGTATGCACCGGTTCCTCCGGTCACTGAAACAGAAGCAGATCCGGTAGCTGTACCATTGCACAATATATTAGTTTGTGATGGAGTAACTAGCAGTGCCGATGGCTGGGTAATTGTAAAGTTTTTTACAATTGAACAACCATTAGCCGCAGTTATGGTTACACTATAATTTCCTGCAGTAAGATTGCTGGCTGTAGCGGCATTACCTCCCGATGGCGCCCAAACATAGGTAAATGGCCCCGGAGCTCCTGATGGAACGACAGAGGCTGAACCTGTGTTTGAACCATTACAAAGAATATCAGTTTGTGATGCAGCAGCAACTAGCGTATTTGTAGTAGTAATTATGAAATTTTTAGATAAGGTGCAACCATTAGCATCACTAATAAAACAATTATAATTTCCTGCAAGTAATCCTGTTGCTATAGCTCCCGTTCCGCCAGAAGGTGCCCATGAATAATTATATGGCGCTGTTCCTCCTGATACAGTAACACCTGCCTGACCTGCAGTATTACAAGTCGCATTTACTTGTGAAGTTGTTGCTGATAATACTGCAGGTTGATTAATTGTAAAATTTTTAGTTATGAAACAACCTTTTGCATCTGTAATTAAACAAGAGTAGTTTCCTGCTGCTAATCCTGTCGCTGTAGATGCGGTTCCTCCGGAAGGTGACCATAGGTAAGTATATCCGGGTGTACCACCTAAGACCATTACTGATGCTGTTCCATTGGCTTGACTATTACAAAGTTGGTCGGTTGAAGCTGTCATTGCTGTTAAAACTGCTGGTTCATTTATTGTGACAGTTGCAGTATAGGTACAAGTATTGGCATCTGTAACGGTAACAGTATAAGTTCCTGCTGATAAACCGGAGGCAGAGGCTGCAGTTCCTCCAGATGGAGCCCATGAGTAGGTATAACCGGGTGTTCCTCCAGATGCAGTTACACTAGCTGAACCGTTAGATCCTCCATTGCAAGACACGTCCGTTTTAGAAGTTGTTATAGCTACTAACGAGGGAGTTGAGATTGTAATATTTTTAACTAAGGTACACCCATTTGCATCTGTAATAGTACATGTATAGTTTCCTGCTGGTCTTCCTGTGATACTCGAGGTAGTCCCTCCAAGCGGTGCCCATAAATAAGTATATGATGGTGTTCCTCCCGATACTATTACAGTAGCTGTACCGTTTGATCCACTAAAACAACTAACACCTGTCGATGCGGTAGTTGCTGATAAAGCAGCTGATGGACCATTAATTGTAAAACTTTGTGTCGCAAAACATCCATTTTCATCTGTAACTGTAACTGTATAAGTTCCGGCAGTTAATCCTGAAGCTGTTGCGCCAGTACCTCCTGACGGTGCCCATGAATAAGTGTACGCACCAGTTCCTCCTGTTACATTTACCGTAGCAGATCCGGTAGCGTCACCATGGCATCCTATATTAGTTTGCGCTACTGGTGTGGCGATTAATTCGCCAGGTTGAGTAATAGTGACAGTTTCAGTTGTTTGACACGAATTAGCATCTGTAATTGTAACGGTGTATGTTCCGGCAACAAGACCTGTTGCTGTAGCGGCAGTTCCTCCAGCTGGTGACCATGAATAGGTATATCCAGGTGTTCCTCCTGTTGGTGTAACAGTAGCGCTACCATTAGTTCCTCCATTACAAGTAACATCTGTTTTACTTATAGTTCCGCTAACGGCGGTAGAAGGTTGCCCTACAATAATACCAGTTACAGGGAATGGACATCCGTTCGCATCTGTAATAGTAACACTATATGTTCCGGCTATAAGCGATGTAGCTGTAGCAGTTGTTGCTCCGTTAGACCATAGATAGGTTTTAGCTCCCGTTCCTCCAATTGCAACAGCAGTTGCTGTACCATTATTTCCTCCAAAACAAGAAACCGGTGTTGTAGAAGCCGTTCCGCTAAGAGCTGCAGTAGGGCCACCAACAGTAATACCAGATATCGTTTTTGGACATCCGTTAGCATCTGTAATGGTTACACTGTAAGTTCCTGCCAAAAGTCCTGAAGCGGTCGCAGTTGTCGCCCCATTAGACCATAAATAAGTATATCCGCCTGCGCCTCCTGACGGAGTAATAGTTGCAGTACCATTAGATCCTCCAAAACATGAAACTGCAGTTGTAGAAGAAGTGCCGTTAAGTACAGAAGGCTGTATTATGTTAAAGCTTCTTGTGATTTGTGTTGCTTCACCATCAGTGATAGTTACGGTATAGGTTCCGGCAACAAGTGAAGATGCCGTTGCTCCGGTTCCTCCAGACGGTGACCAAGAATAAGAGTAAGGTACAGTACCACCTGTTACAGCAACAGTAGCGATACCATTGTTTCCGCCATTACAGTTTATATCAGTTTGTGGTGTAGATGAAGTACTTAGACCGGCAGTTGTATTGAGTGTTAATTCTGTACCATAACTGGTACCGGCAGTATTAGTAGCATATGCTCTGTAATGAATAGTAGAACCAGAAGGGAGTCCGGTAATAGTTGCACTAAATGCGCCAGTTCCAGTTCCATTTTGAACTTTATTATTAGAAATGGTTGGAGCAGCTGTTGTAGCCCAAACTATTCCTTTTTGTACAGATGGGTCACCGCCATCTGCACTTAGAGTACCACCCATTATCGCCGAAACAGATTTAACACTTGAAGCTGTAGCAGTACTAACAGTTGCAACTACCACAGTAGATACGGCAGGTGTTGCATAACCTGAAGGAGTTATTCCTAAATCAGTAGTTGCATTATGTGACCAGTTTGCATAATTATTTATGCTGGCTAATAAAGCAGAGACAGTGCCTGTTAATGTACCTGTATATTTGCTGTTAGCGACTTCCGCTACTCCGGGAAATAATGAAACACAATTTACTCCATTAGTTAAGCCCGGAGGCAAAGAGCTTGAATTTCCTCCAGTTGCTCCAGTTGTATTCCATTTGGTAGTTGTATCGTAGTCACTAAGATTATAATCTGCATGTACACCTGCAATAAATGTAGGTGATGCAGGCTGCGGACCAGTAGAAGATTGATAGGCCAGCATCTGGTCACCACCAGATAAATTAAAGCTTGTTCCTAACGCAAATGTGATCGAGGCCGGTGTTGTTCCTGTTACTGTGAAAGTATCTGCCGTTGCAGTTTCAACAATTGATACTATAGTCCCTGCGGGTGTAAATGCCGGTACCGTCCATAATAAATGTGGTTCGGTACTACCTGAAATCCAGGTTCCGTTACCCCATCCTTTTTCGGTTAAATACAAGAGCGTGCCTGTATTCATAGCCTTAAGGGTAATAAAAGAAAAACCATCTGAACCAGCGGTTTGATAGCCAATAAAAGCTATGTCACCTGCTGCCAGAGTAGTTTGGGCATTTACATTTTGTTGTACAAAAAAGGTACACAAAAAGACGATAAATGTGAGTAGTTTTCTTTTCATAACATAAAATTTTAGTTTAATGACATAAGTAGGCATTTTGCCAGCCGCCTGCTTTTTCAGGTTTATTAGATGAAGTAAAAGCTTTAATAAAATGCCCGTCATTAACGAATGTTTTTATTTTATTGAAACTGATATCATCATTAGAATCAAAATTTAATTTATACATATGGTGATCAAACATTGTTCTGTTTGTACCCTTATCGAATTCAATATTCCCTCGGGGACCGGAAATATTTAGTTTATCAATTTCTTCAATTAAAGAACTTATACCAGTATTGCTCTCGGTATTACGAAGAATGGTTTTTATTATCAGCCCATTTTCATATCCTAAAATAGAAAAGACGGATGGCGCATCTGAATACTTGTTTTTATATTCGTCGGTAAAGTTGGTACTAGTACTATCATTTTGCATCCAGGAGCTTACAACGTAAAGTTCGTGGGGCTCAATCTTATATTCTTCTAAAATTTTATCGTTGATAGAAAACGGAGTTACATAAAATGGATACTTTTTAGTGATTTTATTTTGATTTATAAAATCAGCATTTTCCTCAGCATATAGACCGCTATAGAAAGCAAAAACAGCATCAGGATCGTGCGAATTAATAAATTTATCCATGTATGCAGATTCATTTTCTCGTGGTACAAAAGGAGTGATATAGTGTCCTGAAAAAATAGGGTTTTCTTTAAAAGCATATTCAATCGCAGCTAACATACCGTAACCTGAATCGTAAAACGAAGTTGAGGTTACAATTTTCTGATAGTTTTTAGCTGTTAGATAAGTGCCTAAATGATAGCAAGATTCTGTTAGCCCAAAAGAATTAATGTAAACACCTCTGTGTGCAGCTGTCTCATAGGGTATCGTTGCTCCGGTATCTGCAACAAGCAGTAAAATATCATTTTTTGAAGCATAATGATAAACTTCAGAAATATTATAATGTCCAAAAAAGCCAATGATAATAGATATATCTTCCTGGAAATTTAATTTTTGTATTTTCTCAATTATCATTTTCTCATCTGCACCAATTCCAATACTTTCCACAAAAAAATTGACATCGAGATTGTTAAGCTTTAAACCTCTGATAAAATCTCTGTCTAATGTTGGGTATTGTTGCGATTTTGGAATCAGGATCCCAATTTTAATAGCCTTGTCCATAAAATAAGATTAAAAAAAACAGAGGCATAATTACCTCTGTTCATTTATATTGTATTAATTTCTGGAAGGGAATATCCCTTCTGTAGCGATGGAGTAGTTTATACCCAGATAAGGATTGCGGATACTAAAGGGCTGATTGCCACCAGCCACACCAGTAATACCACTGATAGTCGAAGCTATACCACCAATTAGGTTATTTGTACCTCCTGGTTCACTGTAAATATTAGGAACAGCGTTACCTGCAGCAAAAGAGTTATTTCCACTATCAGTCTCGTTGGTTATTGTACCTCCGCTTAATGCATTAGCAACTGTAGAAACATTAGCCTGACCCGCAACAAGAGCATGTGTATGCGAAGGCATGTTGGTTATTAATAGTGAAGTGTTTTCAGTTCCACTCATTTGTCCTGGAACAACAGGACTTAAGCCATTTCCGGTTCCTTGGCCTATAAGAGTTCTTCCTCTTAAATCAGGTAGCGCAAATGTGTTTTGCCCATCTCCACCAAAGGTTGTTCCAAGTAAGGAAAAGAGCGCGCTGTTTTGTGATATTGACATAAGTTGTCCTGAGCATGGTTGAAAACCTCTCGGCGTGAAGCTAAATCCAAAAGCTAGAATTGTTCCTAAATAAGTCTCGTTCATGATTTTTTAGTTTAATTGGTTATTGTATTTGTCAGTATTTCAGTATGATACAAAATTAGACTATATGAATCTTGTAGGAATAGGTAGTTATACCTGTTTTTGAGACGAAGTTTAGTTATGTATCTTATTTTCTGTTAAATAACAACTTGAATGCTATTTGTTGCTTTTAAATAGAGCATTTTGATACTTGTGTTAAAGATTTTAAATTTCTTTGTCTTACAACATTAAGTAGTTATAACTGAAGACTTCCCAAAAGAATTAAACCTACAGATCCTTACTTTGAGAAAATCTCCAGCATTTATTACTCCGAAATGAAAGAATTTAGGACATCTTAAAAATCAAACAATAGCTCCCTCAAATTATTTCGAAATGGAAAGAAAATGGACAGCAGAAAACGATTTGTTTACGCCACATTTATTAACAAGGGAGCAACAAAATTCTTTGATTAATGATATCTTAAGCTAGAAGTTATTTTTTTGTTTAATGTAGTTACTGGCCTTTTAAAAAAATAAAAGGTGTTTTTTTGCATTGTTTTTTTTGTAAAAATATAAGCAATGCAATTAATCAAAGGATTACCGTTTTTAATTTTATGATAAATTTTTAAGAATACAATAACTGTATGACTGAAAGAGATACTGTTTATTAAACACTTCTTAATATTTTTAAAACTGTTGTTTAATTCAGGAAAAATTACGAATAATTGTGTGATATATTTAATTATAGTTTGTTGTTATCGTTTTTTTATATAATTTGGTAAGATCCCAAATTGCAATAATTAAAATGAAACAAGATATTAAAGACCTGGAACAATCCTTACATATTCAGGATTTTCTTTTTATAATAAAACAAAAATCAGATCACTTAATTAATTATTTTCTTTTCAGTTTTTTTGTTGTCGGACTGCTTCTCGCATTCTATTATGACACCTGGCAAATTGCAATAGGGGTTGGAGGGTTATTACTTGTAGCCTATTATTCCACAAAAATAGCTTTACCAAAATCAAACTTGTATCAGTATGTTCTCAGTGTTGTATTGGGGATTTATATGGCTCAGTTTATTTACCAGATGCATGGGATGTTTGAAATGCATTTTATGGCATTTATTGCCAGTGCAATACTTATTACGTATCAAAACTGGAAACTCCAAATACCGCTTATGTTAGTTGTAGCAATCCACCATGGATTATTCGGCTATTTTCAGTACAAGGGTTTTGATGAAATTTATTTCTCTCAGTTAGATTATATGCCCTTGCAGACTTTTATCATCCATATGATATTGGCAGGTGTTATTTTTTCAATTTGTGGTTTATGGGCCTATCAGTTTAAAAAATATAGTGAAGCACACATTGACTTAATTTTTAATAAAAGGGAAACAGAAAATCAGGAATTAAAAACAGCCAATTATGAACTTGATCGGTTTGTTTACAGTACCTCCCATGATTTGCGCGCTCCACTTAATTCAATGCTTGGTCTGATTGAAATAGCCAAAGATGATACTGCTGAAGAGATCACACGGGAGCATCTTAAAATGTTGAACAGAAGTGCCAAGAAACTGGATGGTTTTATTTGTGACATTCTTGATTATTCGCGAAATTCTCGTATGGCGGTCAAGATGGAGGAAATTAATTTCAGGGAACTTCTTAATGATGTAACTGAAAATTTAAAATTTATAGGAGATAATAACAGAACAATTGAATTTATCATTGAAATCTCAGGTGAAACTTCTGTTTACTCGGATAAAAATCGTCTTATTACCATTCTGGGCAATCTTATTTCAAACGCTATTCGTTATCAAAATCCAGGAGTTTCGAATCCTTTTGTCCGTATTAAAATAGAAACATCCCAAACTGAAACAAGAATTACTATTCAGGACAATGGTATTGGTATTTGCGAAGAAGTACATTCAAAAATATTTGACATGTTTTATCGTGTATCCCATGAATCAGTAGGTTCAGGACTAGGGCTGTACATTGTAAAAGAAGCAGTAAACAAACTCAACGGAGAAATAAAAGTAGAATCGGAAGTAGGCGCAGGAACGACTTTCTTAATTAAAATACCAAATAAATAACCAATCATCATTAAATGAATCAAGAAATTACTCAATCATCTTTCAAAAAAATTCTCGTAATAGACGACAATCCAACAGATCGTTATATTGCAAAACGAATGGCTGAAAAGTATCATTTTGCAGAAGAAATCATTTTACAGGAATCGGCTCTTGAGGCTCTCGTTTATATTAGATCACTAGAAGCTACTCCTGATTTACTTCCGCAGTTGATTTTTTTAGACATCAATATGCCCGGAATGAACGGATATGAATTTTTGGAAGAATATGCTAAACTTTCAGAAACAATAAAAAGTAACTGTATTATTTTAATGATTACAACATCATTACATCCGGATGATTTTAAACGGGCAGAAAATGATCCTGCTATTTTTCGCTTTCTTAACAAACCGCTTGATCAGGAAAAATTCAGGCTTATTGAGTATGAGTTTTCCTTAAAAAAATAATAGTACGAGGTATTGGCAAACTTAACAGTTATTGATTTTTTATCTGGTCAAACTTCGTGTCATTCAAGATAATCTAAAAACCTCCAAAAGTATTGATTCTTGGAGGTTTTCTAATTTAGGAAATGTGAAGTGGTTCATCCTAAAAACAAAATTACACCGGGTTTCTAAATTAATATAACTCTGTGAAATAACAATATAAAATGTAATGCATTGAAAATGAGTATTTATACGTGTGGAAAAATAAAATGAGAAACATAAATTTGGTTTGCGATTTTGAGTAATACTTTAATCGTTTTCTTGTCTAATATTAAAAAATAAAAAGATGGCAAACTTAGAAGAATCATTTTACAAAGTGCAAATGAAAGGATCACATAACAGTTATGAGGATAAGAAGCCTTCGACGGTCCAACAGCTAACTTTTAATCCTGCAGACCCTGCTGATAATGGGTGTTTGTGTCTGGAGTTTGATATTTGGAGGCACAGTTCTAAATATAAACCATACATAGAGATAAAGGATGATTATTTTACCGTTTCACATTTTACACCTGGAAAAACAAAGCTTAAACATTATCTTGATCGAATGATCGAATGGCATAATGCAAACCCGAATCACCTTCCTGTTATAGTTTATTTAGATATCAAGAGCATAGGAGGCGGCTACAAGAGATTTCATGAAGAAATCGATACTTACCTGCAACTCTATTTTGGAGATGATAAAATTTACAATCCTGGGTTTCTTATGCCAGACAAAAGAGCAGGCCTTTATGATAATGTCAGAGTTTATGGATGGAAGAAAATTAATACAATGACTGGTAAGTTCTTATTCTGCTTAAGCGGAAATGAGGACTGGAAAATAAGATACTCTAATACAGATCCCTCAGAAAGACGCTGTTTTAGTGATTGTGATATAAATGGTACAAGTCATTTGGGTGATATTCCTAATATTGTAATATTCAACATAAAGGCTGGTGACGCAATGAAACAAACATTTGAGTCTCTTTCTTATAGTCGCCTAATTAGAGTTTATGGAGCCGAAAAAAAGAATGAATGGGAAGTTTTAAGGGCTTTGGGGTATACCGTAATTTCAACTGATAAAATAAATGGAACAGATTGGGCCAAGATGTCTGATTCTTCACCAATTAAAATTAGATAACACTAAATTTGGATCTCAAAAACAAATAAATTTTAAAAACTCTAAAGTCTTTTGATTTTGGAGTTTTTTTAGTTTGAATTATAACAGCTAAGCTACTAAATGAATTTACTAAAACCCCTAGCTGTTTTATAGAAATTAAAAGTTGTCTTAATGAAAGTTAGAGTTCTTCCAATATACTCCTTTTGGTGTATTTCAAATGGTTTGTATATGAAGTAAGTTTGTTGTGTACAATAGGTATTAAAAAATAGCAGTGTATCAGAGGTTTTAGATAATTAATAAAGGCATTTTAGAAATTTAATACTACACGAAAATGATTATCAGAATTATACTTTATTTGTTTTTAGCTTTAATGCTTGCTGTCAGTATAAGAGAATTTTATAAAAGCAGGGATTAAACAGTTTGATCTAACCGGGACAACAAAAGGTGTTAGAAGCTGTGCTTCTGATCACTTACTATGCAATTAATTTGATTTAAACGTTTTTTTATGTTAATTTGCTTTAACATACGTTTAATAAAATTACTTGTTTATTATGCTGCCGGAAATACAAAATCTTCACAATGTTTGGGAGTCTAATCGGACTGTCAAAACAACATCCCATCAAATCTCTTTTGATGAACTTACGAATTCAATTATTAGTACAGGTCCATTTTCTTTTTATATAATAGATTTTTTTGATATGTCGCTTTCGCATATTAGTCCGTCTTTATTTGAAATGCATGGATTTGATCCTGAAACCTTAACTTTTAATGATGTATTAGGTGCCATCCATCCGGAGGATATTGAGTTTGTAGTAAAAGCAGAAGCCTTTTTGACAAAATTTTTCTATGAAGATATTGGGCGTGAAAAACTATTAAGTTATAAAATAAGCTACAGTCATAGGTGCCGAATAGAAAACGGTGATTATGTATTGTTTAATCATCAGGCATTAATGCTGACAATGGATGATAACGGTGGTTATGGAAAATCATTAAATATCCATACACGCATAGATCATTTAAGCTCTTTTAATACCTATAAAATATCACTTATTGGACTTAATGGCGAACCATCTTTTATGAATTTGAGTCTTGATTTGGATGCTAAAGGATTTGAATTTTCTAAAAGAGAAGTTGATATTATTAAAGAGATAGGAAATGGCTTAAATAATACTGAAATAGCCGAGAAACTTTTCATCAGTCCATTGACAGTAAAAACACATCGCAATAATATACTCGCTAAATCTGGTTCTAAAAATACTGCTGAACTGATAAAGAATTGTATTATTCAGGGAATAATTTAATCAGCTTTAGAAAAACGAATATTTAGTATTAAAGGAATAACAAACAAAAGGCTTTTCTTTCGGATCAATAAAAAATTGATTTATCTGCTTACAGTTTGTACTTTTGCATTTATGAATGATAATTTTATAAATGAATATTTTGGGATCGGGATACAAAATGGTAAAACACCTGAAAATTTGGGTGTTTTGTGGCGATCGGCTCAAAATTTAGGTGCTACTTTTATATTTACAATTGGTAATCGATATGCCAAACAAGCCTGCGATACTCATGATGCAGTAAAAGCAATTCCTTATTTTCATTATGATACTTTTGAAGCTTTTTTCGAAAATTTACCTAAAGGTGCGCGATTGGTTGGTGTTGAATTAGATGATAGAGCTTCAGATTTGGAAACCTTTGAACATCCAAGACGTTGTGTTTATTTATTAGGAGCAGAAGATCATGGTTTATCCAAAAAAGTAATGGCTAAATGCCATCATCTGGTAAAGTTTAAATCAGTAAAAAGCTTAAACGTGGCAGTAGCTGGAACTATTATTATGTACGACAGAAACTTACCTAAACCTCGTTCTTAAATAATATTTAGTTTAGTCTCTCAATACTTTCCATTCTTAAACAATATTCCGTTCCTAAATAGAGTGGGTTTCCGTGTTTTTCAGACCAAAAGCCGTCCAATACGTCTTTGGTTATGCATCGGTAAACAGCAACTCCTTTAAACGTTTTATTGTTTTCTCCTTTGTAGTTAAAATTAATGACCAGAATATTGTCTTTAAAGAAACCGTAACCTTTTTGCTCTTGTGTATTACTAATAACCCAATGCGCAATAATTCGGTTGTTTTTATCTAACGATAAAGTCAAAATACCTTTATAAGTTAGTTCCTGGTTTTCATCCTGATTGCTTCCGGAAATAGAATAGGTGCCAATTAAATCTTGTATAGTCATTTATTTGATGATGCAGAATTATGGAGCTAAATAAGATGTAACAGAAACAAGCTAACTTGATTCTTTTCTAGTAGAATGTAGAATCAAGTTAAGTTTGTACTAAAATCTTGTTAAGAACACATTAATCCATTGGTTGGAGCAAATTTATAAAAATATATTTGACAGATGGTATGCAAGGTATTTTGAACTAATTTAGTTTTGCAATATCCTTGAAGAAGTAATTTCAATATCCGCATATTTCCAGGCATTGTTAAAGCTAATTTTTGCTTCGGTAGATTTTTTTTTGTCGTCAAGTTTTTCGAAAGCAACAACAAGCCCTTTAAAAGCCCAGCCATTATTGGGAAAGTTTTTTAAATCATCCTCATATATTTTTACAGCATCATTATATTTTCCTGCACTAATCAAAACTGCGCCTAAATGATGACGGACGGAAAAAAACCAATCTGGCGGTTCATTATAATTTAGGGCATCTTCTTTTGCCATGGCTTCTTTCAAAAGTAGAATTGCCTGACTGTATTTCTTTTCTCGGGCATAAATTTCTCCTTCCAAAGTTTTCGAGGCAATTTCACATAAGTCAAATACGCTATTGATTCCCCAAATTGTTAAATCTTTTATTTTAGGATCGGTCATTATTTTTCTCATGGAGGCAAGGTGTTTTTTTGCTTCGACTGTTTGATTTTTAGATAACATTGCCATTCCTTGCGCATAATGCCAGATTACCAATGGGTATTTTAACTCTTTTTCTGGCGGCGGAGCATTTAGGATCTCTTGCCATAAACCAAGTTTTACCTGAACATACCAGGGAATAGCGTAATAATGTTGTAATGTGGACCATGCAGGGTCACGAAGCAGTTTTTTATGGGCATGATTAGCCGTTGCAAATGCACCTTTTATGGCAAGTTTACTTTCTCCGCTTAATGTGGCACAGGCCGAAAGAAAATGATAGTTATGAGGATAATAGGCTAGGGGATATGCTCCCTGGGCATGACATGCATCAATATACAAGCTGTCAATTTCGACTGCCTTTTGATTAGCAGTGACACCATCATGGTAACGTCCGGTTCTTATATAAATATGTGATGGCATATGTACCAAATGTCCGGAACCCGGAACTAAATTATAAAGCAAGTCGGCACTGCTTTCTGCATTTTCAGGATGTTGAGACATTTCTTCAGCATGTATATAAAGATGGTTTGCGCCAGCATGTTTTGGTTCTATCACCAAACATTCTTTAAGTACTCTTATTATTTCGGGTGTCCAAGGCTGCGGTTTTCCGTCTTTATTCCATAAATCCCAAGGATGTTGATCCATTAAGGATTCTGCAAAAAGGGCGCCTATCATAACGTCTTTAGGATATTTTTTATATACTTTTCGCATGGCCACAGCATAGGATGAGTCGAGTACTGATCGTATAATTGTCGTATCTTTAGAATAGCGTTGTGTTAAAGCATTAATCAAATCTTTTTCTTTTTCAGTACAAGATGCAGAATATGTCTTTGCTTTTTTTACAGCGTCGAAAGCCCATATAAAATTATCTTTTTCCATACCAGCATTGTAATTGGGGCCAAGAACATAGGCATAACCCCACCATCCCATCGCGCATTGAGGTTCTTGACGTGTAATCTCAAAAAAGGAACGTGCTGCTTCGGCATGATTAAATCCGAAGGAAAGCATTAATCCTTGATTAAAATATTTTTGGACTTCTGTATTTTTTGTAGTTATTAGAAAATTAAATCCATCTAGTCCTGTAAATAAAGGTGCTTTTTTACCTGATGAATACCAGCTTTTGTCTGAAACTTCGGGTATACTGCAGCTGTAATTATTGGTCACGCTACTTGTTTTAGTGGTTTTGTTTTTTGTATCCCGATTGCAGGAACAGCAAACTAAAATTGAGCAGAATAAATAGAAAATGTTTCGCATGATTTCATTTTTTACGTTCTTAAATTTATAAAAGACTACTAGAGTCAATAATTCATTTTCTCTATTTTCATTTTTTTTCTCCCATTGCTACAATCATTTCGCAAGGGCCGACAAAACGGTTATCTGATTCAAAACTTTTAAGTTCATTCTCTATTTCAAGCCATACAGATTCTTTCTCCAAATCTGATAAAGTGCTTAACATTTGATGCAAGGCACCAAAAGATTCTTTTTCAAACTGTACACATTCCGCTGCTGAAGATAAATGTAGTGGTGAATCAACAAGCTCAGATTTTACATTAACAAATCCGGCATCAGTAAACGCTTTCTCTATAACACCTTCAGAACCTAAACTAAAAGGACCAGGCTGACCTAATAGTGGTGGGGGCAATTTAGCTCGGTTTCGAATAATGGAAACAGGTATTGAGAAAAATTTATTCTTTTCTGGGGTCGAATAAACAATTGCTGCTACTTTCCCACCTGGTTTTAATACCCTTAAAATTTCTTTCAATGCTTTTTGCTGATTGGGAAAATAAATCAAACCAACCCTCGAAATTACAGCATCAAATGATGCATCATCCAGTTCTAGATTTTCACCATCCATTACTCTTGTTTTAACATTGTTTAAGCCATTCTCACTGACCATTTTTTTGGCATACTCAAGAATATTTGGTGAAATATCGGTAGCTAAAACAGAACCAGATGTTCCAACTTTCTTTGCGGTAGTAATGGTTTGTTCCCCAGCTCCGGCAGCGATATCCAGAACGTGGTTACCTTTTGTAATACCGGCAAGTTCCAGCATTCTGTCGGTTGAAGGGCCAAGCCACTGATGAAGCGTATTACTCCATCTGTACCATGCATTGGCAGCTTCTTGCCATTGTTCTCTAGTGTTGGTTTTATACTTGATAGGGTCAAATTGCATGTTGTTAGTTTTCATAATATCAGTATTTTACATTAAAGTTACATTAAATTGATTATTACTGGTTTAAAATAAACATGAAAAGACCTGAATCATTCAAAATTAGATTAATCCTATCTAATGCTGTACGACTTGTTGTGTAAAAATTGGGTGTTAGTAAACCAAATAAGAGGAGTACTCAAGGAAAAATTTTCGATTCTCTTTGTCCTTTATTTAATAAAATTAAATGAGTCAGAATATTAAAAATAATCCACTTCACATCTCAGCGAGTTGATTTTGAAGAGCAGCAATAGAAATTTTCCTTTTTATAGAAGATAGTTGTAAAACGTTAAACCTATTCAATTAATTAAATTTTGAATTTATTTCTTCAAAGTCAGTTTAAAAATGATCAAGACAGGAATTACATCTTCTTGTTTAAAATTATTTTATAGTCTGTAAGCAATTTAGTTCCTATCGCTTTAGTAAAGTTTTTCTTTAAAATAATAAGAAATCTGTCAGTGGAAAATTATAGCCATTTATTTTTATTCTTTTGTTTTTTTAATAAAAAAACGGCAAAACAGTATTTTCGCTAAAATTAAAGCTGATTAAAATTGATAAAATAATTATTTTTTATCAATTTTATTACATAGACTGTTTTTTATAATGATTTTTTCTATGTAATTATTAAAAAATTATAGAAGCAACCGGTTGTGTGTTGAAATGTTTTTTTATATTTGTAATAAATACACTTATTAGCTTTTGGATTCAATTACTTTTTTATATAACCTAAACATTTCCAGGAGATGTTGTAATACAAGAACAATTAAAATGAAACAGCGACAGATATTTTTACTATTATCATTATTATTTCTTTTCTCTTTTAATGGGGTAAACTTTGAAGGTACACTTGGCAAAGGGCCCGTCTTTTCTAATGTGGTCTACACAGGCGACGATACTATTTACAAAAAGTACTTATTGAAATCAGATGAATTTTATTCGCCTGTTTTACAAGGATGTTACCCTGATCCTGCCATTACCAGAAAAGGAGATGACTATTATATGGTTTGCTCTTCATTTGCTATGTTTCCGGGTGTACCGATTTTCCATTCTAAAGATTTAGTAAATTGGACAGATTTGGGAGGCGTATTAAATAATGTTTCCGAATTTAACCCTCACGATACAGGTATCAGTCAGGGTGTATATGCTCCAGGTATCACATATAACCCTCACAATGATACTTTCTATATGATTGTGACTGCGTTTACGGGTAATATGGGTAATATCATAGTAAAAACAAAAGATCCTATGAAAGGTTGGGGAAGTCCAATAAAATTAGATTTTAACGGAATCGATCCTTGTATATTTTTTGATGATAATGGTAAAGGTTATATCGTTCATAACGATGCTCCTGATAAAGGAAAAGAGTTATATGAAGGCCATCGTGTCATTAAAGTGTGGGAATATGATGTTGCAAATGATAAAGTAATTCCAGGTACTGATAAAATTATAGTAGACGGAGGTGTAGATCTTTCAAAAAAACCAATATGGATCGAAGCACCGCATTTGTATAAAAAAGGCGGACATTATTATTTAATGTGTGCAGAAGGTGGTACAGGTGATAATCATAGCGAAGTTGTTTTTATTAGTGATAGTCCAAAAGGGCCTTTTAAACCATCTTCAAATAATCCGATTCTTACGCAAAGATACTTTCCGCAAGACAGGCCCCATAAAGTAGACTGGGCTGGCCATGCAGATTTAGTTCAGGGACCGGATAATAAATATTATGGAGTGTTTCTGGGTATCCGTCCTAATGATAAAAACCGTGTAAATACGGGACGTGAAACTTTTATGCTTCCGGTTGATTGGTCTGGAGTTTTTCCTGTTTTCGAAAATGGATTAGTTCCTCTGGAGCCAAAAATAAAAATGCCTAAAGGTGTTACTGAAAACAAAACAGGAAAAGACGGATTTTTCCCGAATGGTAATTTCACGTTTATTGAAAACTTCACTTCTCAAAAATTAGATTACAGATGGATAGGTCTAAGAGGACCTCGCGAAAAATTTACTTCGGTAACTAAAAAAGGTCTCGAGATTAAGCCTTTTGCAGTAAATATTAAAGAAGTGAAACCAACATCAACACTTTTTTACAGACAGCAACATAATACTTTTTCTTTTGCAACAACACTGGAGTATAAACCAGCATCTGAAAAAGATCTGGCAGGAATTGTTTGCCTTCAGAACGAGCGTTTTAATTACGTTTTTGGTATAACGAAAAAAGGCAAAGACACTTATGTTTTATTGGAAAGAACTGAAAAAGGTGCATCAAAAATTGTTGCAAGTGCTAAAATTGAAATCAAGAAAAATATCCGTTTGCAGGTAAAAGCAGCAGGAGATAGTTACGAATTTAGCTATGCTTTAAATGGTACTGATTATGAAAATTTAGGAGGAAGCGTTTCAGGTGATATTCTTTCAACAAATGTGGCCGGAGGTTTTACAGGAGCATTAGTAGGCTTGTATGCTACGGCTTCAAATGATGCTCAGGTAAAATAATGACAGGACTTAAAATATTTATATAATGAAATCAATAATTAGGTATTTCGTATTTGCAATTCTTTTTTTAATAGCACAAAAAGGATATTCCCAAGATCCGAGTTTTCACGTTTATTTGAGTTTTGGCCAATCTAATATGGAAGGTTATGCTAAAATTGAAGCACAGGATAAAGTTGGCGTTGATGATCGTTTTCAGGTTTTGCAAGTCGTAAATTGTCCTGATCTTAATCGTACAAATGGAAATTGGTATACCGCAATACCGCCACTATGTCGCTGTAGTACCGGATTAACGCCGGTTGATTATTTTGGAAGAAACATGGTAGCCAATTTGCCTAAAAATATAAAAGTTGGGGTTATAAATGTAGCGGTTGGTGGTTGCAAAATTGAACTTTTTGATAAAGATAAGACAGCAGAATATGTTGCAACTGCACCAGACTGGATGAAAGGAATACTGAAAGAGTATGACAACAATCCCTACGCACGACTTGTGGAGATGGCAAAAATTGCACAAAAAAATGGCGTTATTAAAGGTATTTTGCTGCATCAGGGTGAATCTAATACTGGTGATACACTTTGGCCTCAAAAGGTAAAAATAGTGTATGATAACTTGATAAAAGATTTAAATCTCGATCCAAAAAAAGTTCCATTGCTTTCAGGAGAAACTGTGAATGAAGATCAGAATGGTAAATGTGGAAGCATGAACAAAATTATTGCGACACTGCCCAAAACAATATCGAACTCTTATGTGATTTCATCTAAAGGATGCACTGCTGAGCCTGATTTTTTACATTTTAATGCGGCAGGTTACAGAGAATTGGGAAGACGTTATGCTGATAAAATGCTATACTTACTGGGTTATAAATTCTCAGAAGGTAAAACGCCTTTAAGAGTGCAGGCGCCGGTTGGTTTTGATCAGTTAAATTCTAATATTCCATCCGGAAAAATAGAAAGTATTACTTATGAATCTAAAACAGTAGGTTCGGTAAGAAAGGTTACGGTTTATACGCCTCCGGGATTCAATAAAAAGAAAAAATATCCTGCTCTCTATCTTTTGCACGGAATTGGTGGTGATGAAAAGGAATGGCTAAACGGAGGAAATCCGCAGGTTATATTAGACAATCTGTATGCTGAAGGAAAAATAGAACCGATGATTGTTGTAATGCCAAACGGCAGAGCGATGAAAGACGATACTGCTACCGGAAATATAATGGCTTCGGATAAAGTACAGGCATTTGCGGTTTTTGAAAAAGATCTGCTCAATGATTTAATTCCGTTTATCGAAAAAAAATATCCTGTTTACAAAGACAGAGAACATCGTGCTATTGCCGGTTTGTCTATGGGCGGAGGACAGTCACTGAATTTCGGATTAGGCAATCTGGACAAATTTGCCTGGGTAGGCGCCTTCTCAGCGGCTCCAAATACTAAAAAACCCGAAGAATTAGTTCCGAATCCGGAAGAAGCAAAAAAGAAATTAAAACTGCTTTGGATTTCTTGTGGTGATAACGACTGGCTTATCGAAAATAGCAGACGAACCCACGAATATTTAGCTAAAAATAATGTACCTCATATCTATTATATCGAGCCGGGAGTTCATGATTTTAAAGTTTGGAAAAACGGTTTGTACATGTATTCGCAGTTTTTATTTAAGCCTGTTGATCAGTCCCTTTTTCCATTCTATACTATTTTAGGAGAGCCGGCACAAACTAACATTCGTAATGCAAAGTATCCGCAAATATTGCCAGACAATCGTGTAGTTTTTAAAGTTAAAGCTCCGGAAGCTTCAAAAGTACAAATTGACTTAGGCAAAAAGTATGATATGGTAAGAGATACCGAAGGATTATGGACCGTTACTACAGATGTGATCAATAAAGGATTTAATTATTATTCGTTGCTTATTGATGGTGTGGCTGTAGCCGATCCGTCAAGTGAAACGTTTTACGGCATGGGACGTATGGCAAGCGGTATTGAAATTCCGAATAAAGAAGGAGATTTTTATGCTTTAAAAACAGTACCACATGGCGATATCAGAATTACAAAATACTTTTCGAAAGCAACTAATTCGTGGCGTGAAATGTATGTTTATACACCACCAGGTTACGACAATTCTACCGAAAAATATCCTGTTTTATATCTTTTGCATGGAGGAGGCGAAGACCAAACCGGATGGGCAACTCAGGGTAAAGCCAATTTAATTTTAGATAATTTAATAGTCGAAAATAAAGCTAAACCAATGGTGATTGCCATGCTTGACGGTAATATGGGAAGTGCCGGAGGAGTAGCTGGTTTCAATGAAAATGCATTGAAAGCTTTTGAAAACGAATTAAAAATGGGCGCAATCCCTTTTGTAGAAAGTAATTTTAAAGTAGCAGCAGATGCTAAAAACAGGGCTTTAGCCGGTTTGTCTATGGGGGGATTGCAGACACTTTATGCGGGTGTTAAAAATTCAGATCTGTTTTCCAGTATTGGCGTTTTTAGTTCTGGTTGGTGGGCTAATAATGCAACATTATCAGAACCGCAATATGAGTTCATGAAAAATAATACCGCAACTATTAATTCAAATATTAAAAACTTTTGGATTTCAATGGGAGGTAAAGAAGATATTGCTTTTGAAAATTGCAAAATCATGATGAGCAAGTTTGATCAAATGGGTATTAAATATCAATATAGCGAGTATCCGGGCGGTCATACCTGGCCGGTATGGAGACATGATTTATTTATGTTTGCTCCGTTGTTATTTAATTAATTATTCCGAATACCTCAAAAGAATTCAAAAGACAAAAAATTATGAAAATATATTGGATTGGCATATTGCTGTTTTTGGGAGTTTCATTAGCTGCTCAGCAGAAAGATGACTTAAAGCTTTGGTATAAAAATCCTGCCGGTGCTGTATGGGAAAATGCCCTGCCAATAGGAAATGGTTTTCAGGGTGCTATAGTTTATGGAAATATTGAGAAAGAAATTTTTCAATTAAACGAAGCAACGGTATGGAGCGGAAGTCCGAACAGGAATGACAATCCCGATGCAAAACACGCATTGGGAGAAATACGAAAACTTATTTTCCAGGGAGAATATAAAAAAGCAGAAAAGCGGATCAATGAAAGTATAATCACTAAAAAATCCCACGGACAGATGTTTCAGCCTGTGGGGAATTTAGAATTGAGTTTTTCAGATCAGCACAATTTTAGCAATTATTATCGTGAACTTGATATTGAAAACGCCGTTGCAAAGACCACTTATAAAGTTAATGGAATTACCTATGCCAGAGAAGCCTTTACATCTTTTCCGGATCGTGTTTTAGTGATAAAACTTTCTGCTGATAAACCCGGAAAAGTATCATTTACAGCAGCTTTTACATCGGAACATAAAAAACAAGAAATATCCGTTAACGGCAATAATGAACTTTTGCTTTCCGGAACGACAAGTGATCATGAGGGGATAGAAGGAAAGGTAAAATTTAATGCACTTACAAAATTTAAAGTGAAAGGCGGACGTGTAAATACCGCCGGAAATTCAATTGAAATTAACGGTGCAGATTCAGTTGTAATTTATGTATCAATTGCTACTAATTTTATTAATTATAATGATATCAGCGGCAGTGAAAAGGAACTTGCAAAGTCTTTTTTGGATAAGGCATTTGATAAGAATTATGATAAAATGAAGCAGGCTCATATTGCTCAGTATCAAGAATATTTTAAAAGGGTTACCCTTGATTTAGGAACATCAACAGCTTCAAAAGTACCGACAGATGAAAGACTGTCCAATTTCAGAAATGTGTCAGATCCTTCTTTCGTGACCTTATATTATCAATACGGACGGTATTTATTGATTTCTTCGTCACAGCCCGGAGGTCAGCCGGCAAATCTTCAGGGAATTTGGAATGCTGGTATGAAGCCTGCCTGGGATAGCAAGTACACCATCAATATTAATACAGAGATGAATTACTGGCCGGCAGAGAAAACCAACTTATCAGAAATGCATGAGCCTCTTCTAAAAATGATTCAGGAATTAGCTCAAACGGGAAAAGAAACGGCAAAAATAATGTATGGTGCCCGTGGCTGGATGGCGCATCATAATACAGATATCTGGCGAATTAATGGTGCTGTTGACGGTGCCACCTGGGGAGTTTGGAACGCAGGCGGAGGATGGCTGAGTCAGCATTTATGGGAACACTATTTGTATACAGGCGATAGGGCTTATCTTGAATCTGTATATGAAACGCTTAAGGGCGCAGCTGATTTTTATGCTGATTTTTTAGTAAAAGATCCTGCAAATGGATGGCTGGTCGTGGTGCCTGGAAATTCGCCTGAAAATGCTCCGGCAGCACATCAGGGTTCAGCCGTTACGGCCGGCTCTACGATGGACAATCAAATTGTATTTGATGTTTTTAGCTCAGTTATAAAAGCATCAGAAGTATTGGGGAAAAATAAACAATATACAGATAGTTTAAAGACATTAAGAGATATGCTTCCGCCTATGCAGATTGGAAAAAACAACCAGCTTCAGGAATGGCTGGACGATGTGGACGATCCCAAAGACAATCACCGTCACATTTCACATTTATACGGGTTATATCCTTCTAATCAGATTTCTGCCTATAGAACTCCCGAACTTTTTGCAGCAGCAAGAAATACGTTATTACAGAGAGGTGATATATCCACAGGATGGAGTATGGGATGGAAAGTGAACTGGTGGGCAAAAATGCAGGATGGCAATCACGCTTATAGTTTAATTCAAAATCAATTAACGCCGCTTGGTGTAAACAAAGATGGAGGCGGAACTTATAATAATCTTTTTGATGCTCATCCTCCCTTTCAAATTGATGGCAATTTTGGATGTACATCCGGAATTACCGAAATGTTGATGCAAAGTTCAGATGATGCCATTCATTTGCTGCCTGCCTTGCCGGATGCTTTAAAAGAATATGGCGAAATAATGGGTCTAAAAGCACATGGCGGTTTTGAAATTAAAGATTTGAAATGGAAAGATGGAAAATTAATTGCACTAACTATTCAGTCTAATCTTGGTGGAAATCTTCGGTTAAGAACGTCAAATGAAATTAAGCTAAAAAACAATAAAGAATTAAAAATAGCTGCCGGAAAGAATCCCAATGTTTTTTATCAGACTGAAGAAGTAAAAAAAGCGCTGATTGCTGCTACAGCTACTATAAAACCTTTAGATATTAACTCCACTTACTTATACGACATAGAAACTGAAAAAGGTAAAACGTACAGTTTCGTAATTAAATAATAGCATGAAAAATCTTTTTATAAAATATAGAATCTTGTATTGCCTACTGGGTTTGGTTGTAACATCGTCCGCAGCAGCCCAAATGCAATTATTTGATTTAAAAGAGGTAAGATTAAAAGAAGGTCCGTTTAAAAATGCGCAGGATGTTGATCTTAAATATATTTTAGAACTTAATCCAGATCGCCTTTTAGCACCTTATCTCATCGCTTCGGGAATACCCGTAAAAGCAGAACGCTATGGAAATTGGGAAAGCATAGGACTTGACGGGCACATTGCCGGACATTATCTTTCTGCTCTGGCGATGATGTATGCTTCGACCGGAAATACTGAAGTTAAAAATCGATTGGATTATATGATTTCTGAATTGGAAAAATGTCAGCAAAAAAATGGCAATGGTTATGTGGGCGGAATTCCACAGGGTAAAGTTTTTTGGGATCGCATTCATAGCGGAGACATCGATGGAAGCAATTTCGGATTAAACAATACCTGGGTTCCATTGTACAATATCCATAAACTTTTTGCCGGTTTAACCGATGCTTATCGTTATACCGGAAATGAAAAAGCAAAGGAAGTTTTAATCAAACTAGGAGACTGGTTTATCGAATTAATCCTTCCGCTTTCTGAGGATCAGATTCAAAACATATTAAAAACAGAACATGGTGGAATTAATGAATCTTTTGCCGATTTATATATCATCACAAAAGACAAAAAATACCTGGAAACAGCAGAAAAAGTTTCGCATTTAACACTATTAAATCCGTTAGAGAAAAAAGAAGATAAGTTAACGGGATTGCATGCCAATACCCAAATACCAAAAGTGATTGGTTTTGAAAAAATCGGCGTACTTTCCGGAAATAAAGACTGGACCAATGCTGCGCAGTTTTTCTGGGAGAATGTTACTCAAAAACGCAGCGTAGCTTTTGGAGGGAATAGTTTTGCAGAACATTTTAATCCAACAGAAGATTTTAGCGGTATGTTAAAATCGAATCAGGGGCCAGAAACCTGTAATTCCTACAATATGGAGCGTTTGAGTAAAGCCTTGTTTCTGGATAAAAATCAGGTAAGTTATCTCGATTTTTATGAACGTACACTTTACAACCATATTCTTTCGAGCCAGCATCCTGAAAAAGGCGGTTTTGTATATTTTACTCCTATCAGACCAAATCACTATCGCGTGTATTCTCAGCCAGAAACAAGCATGTGGTGCTGTGTGGGGTCAGGACTTGAAAACCATGCTAAATATGGAGAATTAATTTACAGCCACACCAGTAATGATGTTTTTGTAAATCTTTTTATTCCGTCGGCTCTAGACTGGAAAGAAAAGGATATTTATATCGAACAAAGTACCAAATTTCCTTACCAAAATAGTACACATCTTGTTTTGAAATTGAAGAAAAGCAGAACATTTTCTATGAATATTCGTCGTCCGGAATGGGCTCAGGATTTTGAAATTTCAATCAATGGAAAAATTCAGAAAATAGAAGCAAAGCCGTCCAGTTATGTAACGCTTAACAGAAAATGGAAATCAGGAGACAAGGTTCTTGTTATATTTAAAACTTCGACACATTTAGAAAGTTTACCTGATGGTCCAAACTGGAGTGCTTTTGTAAACGGACCTATCGTATTGGCGGCCAAAACATCAAACAAAGATTTAGACGGATTATTTGCCGATGACAGCCGAATGGGACATGTTGCTTCCGGTAAATATTACCCGTTGGATCAGGCGTATGAAATGATTGGAGATAAAGCAGGGTATATTGCAAAACTGAAGGAAGAAGGAAACCTGCATTTTCGTTTAGATTCTCTGGAATTACAGCCTTTCTTTGAAATTCATGACGCACGCTATCAAATGTATTTTCAAAATTACACCAAAGAACAATATCGGGAAAAACATGCCTTATTGAAGCAGCAGGAAATTGAGGCAATGGCTTTGGAAACCAGAACTATCGATAAGATTAGCTGTGGTGAACAGCAGTCAGAAGTGGATCATCGTTATAAAGGTGAAAAAAGTGATTCAGGCTACGACGACACAAAATCATGGAGAAGTACACGCTCGTATATTTCCTATCAGTTATTAAATAAAAACAAGTCTGGGAAATACTTGGATATAAGCTGCACAGCCGATTTTATAACCGATAAAATTACCATTCTCATCAATGAAAAGCCGGCACAGATTATCTCCTCAGCAAACAAAACTATTCGATTAAATGTTGAAAACATTGAAGTTGTAAACATTACCATAAAATCAAAAGATGGAAGTAATAGTCCAAAGTTTCATCAATTTAGAATTTTAAAAGAGTAAAAAATGACACAAAATATTCATCATATAATTCAGAAATCATGAAATTAAGTTATCTGTTTATCATAAGTTTAGTTGCTGTTTTTAATGTAAACGCACAACAATATCGCTTTAAAGATCCGTCTTTAAGTTCAAAAGAACGTGCAGAAGATTTAATTTCAAGGTTAACCCTTGAGGAAAAGGCAGCGTTGATGTGTGATCAGAGTGATGCCATTCCAAGACTTGGAATTAAAAAATTTAATTGGTGGAGTGAAGCGCTGCACGGTTACGCCAATAACGATAATGTTACCGTTTTTCCAGAACCGATAGGTATGGCGGCCTCTTTTGACGATCAGTTCGTGTATACTGTTTTTAATGCGGTTTCTGATGAAGCTCGTGCCAAATACAATCAATGGATTCAGAATGGGAATGAAAACAAACGTTTTTTGAGTCTTTCAGTCTGGACACCAAATGTTAATATTTTTAGAGATCCGCGTTGGGGCAGAGGGCAGGAAACTTATGGAGAAGATCCTTATCTTACTTCACGAATGGGAATTTCAGTTGTTAAAGGCCTTCAAGGTCCGGCAGATGCTAAATACCGCAAACTTTTAGCCTGTGCCAAACATTTTGCTGTTCATTCCGGCCCGGAATGGAGCAGACACGAATTAAATTTAAATAATGTAGATCCGCGTGAACTTTACGAAACTTATTTACCGGCCTTTAAAGCATTGGTACAAGATGCTGATGTACGTCAGGTAATGTGTGCTTATCAGCGTTTGGATGATGAACCTTGCTGCAGTAATACGCGTTTATTGCAGCGTATTTTGCGTGACGAATGGGGTTTTAAATACCTTGTAGTTTCAGATTGCGGAGCTGTTACTGATTTTTATACCACACATAAAGTTTCTTCAGATGCAACGCATGCAGCATCAAAAGCGGTTCTCGCCGGAACTGATGTTGAATGTGTCTGGGAAAAATATCCATTTAAAAATTTACCGGAAGCAGTCGAGAAAGACTTAATAAAAGAAGCTGATATTAATAAAAATCTGCTTCGTGTTTTAATTGGCCGTTTTGATTTAGGCGAAATGGATGATGACTCAATTGTGCCTTGGGCTCAAATTCCGGCATCTGTCCTTAATAGTAAAGAACATCAACAGTTAGCTCTTGAAATGGCTCAAAAGTCAATGACACTTTTGCAAAATAAAAATAACATACTTCCTTTAAATAAAACAAACAAGGTTGCAGTTATAGGTCCAAATGCTGAAAATGAACCAATGTTATGGGGAAACTATAATGGAACTCCAGTCAAAACAATTACTATCAAAAGCGGAATAGAATCAAAAGTTCCGACGGATAGAATCGTATATGATAAAGCCTGTGATTTAGTGGAAGACAAAGTAAATCAAACCTATTTTGACCAGCTTTCATTTGAAGGCAAAAAAGGAATCAAAGCCATTTATTGGAACAATCCAGACAGAGCAGGGAATAGTGTAGCAACGCAGCAAATTGTAAATCCGATTAAAATGACGACTGCCGGCCAGCACGAATTTGCTTCCGGAGTTAAATTAGAAGGATTTTCAGCTCAATATGAAGCAGAATTTGTGGCAAAAGAAAATGACAGTCTTGTTTTTAAAACAGGTGCTACCGGAGCTTTTGAATTATTAGTTAATGGTAAATCCTTATCAAAATATACCAACTGGCGCACGCTTCCGGGCAAAATTAAATTTGCAGTTGAAGCAGGCAAAAAATATAAAATCGAAATTTTGTATGCGCAGTCCAACAACTGGCAGGCGAATCTTGAATTCGATTTCGGAAAAGAACATGATATTGATTTCGCAGGACTAATTCAAAAACTAAAAGGAATTGATACGGTAATTTTTGTTGGCGGACTTTCAACTTTGCTTGAAGGCGAAGAAATGCCAGTTTCTTATCCTGGTTTTAAAGGTGGTGACAGAACGAATATTGAACTTCCTGCGGTTCAAAGAAAATGTTTACAGGAATTAAAAGCTGCTGGTAAAAAAGTGGTTTTTGTAAACTGTTCCGGTTCTGCAATTGCCTTAACGCCAGAAACAACCAGCTGCGATGCCATTTTGCAAGCATGGTATCCGGGAGAATCTGGAGGTCAGGCTGTTGCCGATGTTCTTTTCGGAGACTATAATCCTTCGGGTAAACTGCCAGTTTCATTTTATAAAAATTCAGATAAACTAGCTGACTTTGAAGATTATTCAATGAAAGGCCGTACTTACAGATATACTACGGATGTTTTGTTTCCCTTTGGTTTTGGTTTAAGTTATTCCAAATTCCAAATTGGTAAAGCAAATTTGGCAAGAACAAACATAAGAACAACTGAAAGTACACAGTTAAATTTTTCGATAAAAAATACAAGTAAACGGGACGGAACAGAGATTGTTCAGGTTTATGTTCGAAAAGTAAACGATACAGACGGTCCTTTAAAAACACTGAAAGCTTTTAAACGAATCGATTTAAAAGCAGGCCAAAATCAAAAAGTGACAATCGATTTACCAGCCACTTCATTTGAATTTTATGATTCAAAGACAAGGGGAATGAATGTAACTTCAGGTGAATATGAAGTTTATTATGGTATAAGTTCAACTGCTAACGATTTAAAAGTTATTAAAGTTTTAATTCAATAAATTAGCTATTCTGTTACAAAAAAAAATAATTAATATAAAGTACGTTATGAGTTTTAAGTATGTTTTATGTTTATGTCTGATAAGTTTTTTTAAACTAAGTGCACAATCTGTCGTAAAAAGTCCTGACGGAAAACTTAAAGTTTCTCTTGTGGTTTCTAACGGAATGCCTTTTTATAGTATTACATACAATGAAAAAACCTTTGTTGAAAATTCTCCGCTTGGGTTAAAAACCAGTGTGGGTGATTTTACAGCAGGATTAGTTTTAAAAGCAGATGTAAATCAAAATAAAACCGATGAAACTTATGAGCTGCCTAATATAAAACAGCGCGCTGTACATTATGAAGCTAATGAAGCTGTGTTTTCTTTCAGTAAAGAAAATAAACCTGCAATTGATGTGATATTCAGAGTAAGCAATAACAATGTAGCTTTTAAATATAAAATATATCCGCAAAAGGAAGTACTGGCCTGTGTAGTGCAGGAAGAAGCTTCCGGTTTTATGCTGCCTGAAGGAACTACAACATTTCTTTGTCCGCAAAGTAAACCCATGACCGGGTATGCCAGAAGTGCTCCCAGTTATGAAACTTCGTATACATTAGACGCCGCAATGGGCCAAAATGGCATAGGTGAAGGCTTTACGTTTCCCTGTCTTTTTAAAATAAAAAATAATGGCTGGGTTTTAATCTCTGAGACAGGGGTTGATAGCGGTTATTGTGGCAGCCGATTAATTGGACATGAAAAAGGATTGTATACGATTGGATTTCCAATGACGGGAGAAAATAACAGTAACGGAACCACAACGCCGGGACTGTCACTTATTGGCGAAACTCCCTGGAGAACAATCACTATTGGAGAAACGCTTGCCCCGATTGTAGAAACTACGATTCCTTTTGATTTGGTTAAGCCAAAATATAAAGCCTCGAAAGAATATAAATATACCAAAGGTTCCTGGAGCTGGATTATTAAAATGGATGGGAATACTACTTTTCCGGTACAAAAACAATACATCGATTTTAGTGCTGCAATGGGATATGAAACCATCTTAATTGATGCTCTTTGGGATATTCAGATAGGAAAAGATAAAATTGCTGAACTGGCAGAATATGGCGTAGGAAAAGGGGTTGGACTGTATTTGTGGTACAACTCGAATGGCTATTGGAATGATGCCCCTCAAAGTCCCAGAGGTATAATGGATAATTCGGCAATTCGTCGTCAGGAAATGGCCTGGATGAAAAGAATTGGCATAAAAGGAATTAAAGTAGATTTTTTTGGCGGAGACAAACAAGTCACCATGAAATTATATGAAGACATACTAACAGATGCCAATGATTTTGGCTTGATGGTTGTTTTTCACGGTTGTACCTTACCAAGAGGGTGGGAGCGTATGTATCCAAATTATGCAGCCAGCGAGGCAGTATTAGCGAGCGAGAATCTGCATTTTGGACAAGCTAGTTGTGACAATGAAGCCACAAATGCAGCTACTCATACTTTTATAAGAAATACGGTTGGTAGTATGGATTTTGGCGGAAGTACCTTAAATGAATTTTACAATAGTGACAATATTCCAAACAAAGGCTCAAAACGAAGAACTTCAGATGTATTTGCTTTAGCTACAGCGGTTCTTTTCCAGAGCGGCGTACAGCATTTTGCATTGGCACCAAACAATTTAACCGATGCTCCGGCCTGGGCTATCGATTTTATGAAAGAAGTTCCGACAATCTGGGATGAAGTTCGTTTTTTAGATGGATATCCGGGTAAATATGTAGTTTTTGCACGTCGAAAAGGAACGAAGTGGTATATAGCAGGTATTAATGCTCAAAAGGAAATGCAGAAAATTAAACTAAAACTGCCAATGATGACTTCCGGTACAACAGTAAATTACTATTTTGATGATGAAGATTTAAATGGAAAAGTAAAAACAGTAACGCTTTAGAGGAATAGTGAAGTCGAAATAAAAATTGCCTGTAATGGAGGAGTACTGTTAGTAAATTAATAAGCAAATTTTTATCCGAATTGAAAAAAAATATTGCAGCAAACAGAAACGGAAAGCAGGAATTTTAAATTTTATTCGTCTTAAATTTTGAGAGTTTTCCATAAAATTTTAAGCAAAAAAAAACATAATATATTTAATTGAGAAACAAATAATTGATTTTCGATAAAATAGTATATATTTAATTCAAATTACTAATCATTTTATAATGTCCAAAGAAAATTGTTTTAGAGTCATTTTATTTTTTCTGATAAATAACTTGTTTTCTCAAAATACTTTTGAAAACTATCAATTTCGTTTAGTAAATAAAGAGTCCTCGAAAAGTGGTATTTATACCATTGCACAAGATCAATTTGGGATCATGTGGATGGGAACAAATGGTGCTGGCCTCTATAAATTCGATGGAGTAAATTATGTTTCATACGAGCAAAACTCCAATGTTACAAATTCTATTAATAGCAACTTGATTTATGTAACTTATGTCGATGTTCGCAACCGGTTGTGGGTTGGAACTGATGAAGGATTATGTCTTTATAATCGTGATTTAAATAGTTTTGAAAGTATTGATATTCAAAAAAAAGTCAAAAAAGAAACTGTTATTTCGGTTAAGAGTATTATTGAAGACAATAATGGCAATCTTTTTTTAGGAACCTTTAACGGAGGTTTACTGAAATTAAATGGCAAGACAAGAGAAATAACTTCGGTAAAACTGGATGTTCCTAACCCGGCCAATTATCTTATTAATAGTCTTGTAAAAGATAAAAACGGAACGATTTATCTGGGAACCAATTTTGGTTTAAAAGTACTAGATCAGGTAAAAAATGAGGTTAAAAAAGTAACTGCCATAAACGATAATCAAATCTTGTCAGGAAATATTGTGTCTATGTTTAGGGATAACAGACAAAATATCTGGATTGGAAATGGTTACAAAGGACTTGTCAGAGTAAATCTAAATTCTAAAGAAGCCATTTCTTATCCTATTACTAAAAAAAGGATTATGTCAATATTGGCAACAGATTCTAAAACAATTCTTTGTGCAACAGAAAATGACGGGCTTATTATTGTAAACGATCAGGGTGAGGTTCAAAAAAAATATGTAAACAGCAAATTTAATATGCGCAGTCTAAGTTCGAATTCCGTTTGGTCTTTATTTCTGGACAATGAGCGTCGAATTTGGCTGGGTTATTACAACAAAGGATTAGGTGTATTTGATAAAATAAACAGTAAGGTAAATATCATCGAAAGTTTACCTGGAAATTCTCAGTCCTTACAAACCAATTGCGTTACGGGTATTGCCAAAGATCAGGAAGGGCAATTATGGATTTCTATGGAAGGAGGGGGAGTCGACGTGTACAATCCAGTTAATAAAACCTTTAAACATATTACTAAGTCGGATAATAATTTTTATTCCGGATTAACAAATGATAATATCACAAAAGTATATTTAGATAAAAAGCAAAATATTTGGTTATCCAGCTGGAACGAAGGGGTTTTTCTCTTAAAAAAAGGAAGCAGAAACTTTATTAATTACAATACAAAGAATACGAATCTGACCTCAGATAATATTATGAGTATTACTGAAGATTCAAGAGGTGTAATCTGGATAGGAACTTTTGCAAAAGGTTTACATTATTATACTCCTGCAGACGGGAAATTTCATCATTGTAATTCAAAACCCTTTAATACTATAATGAATTTAGACATTCGAAATGTGATGGTAGATTCAGATGATGCCATTTGGGTAGGTTCAACAACTGGTTTGTACAAGGTTTCCACAAAAGATTTCATTACTTTTTCTGTAGTATCTTTTCGCGATAAAATGTCTGAAAAGCTCAAAAATCATAAGAGTACACATACGATCAATACTTTGTATGAAACTAAAAATAAAGAAATCTGGATTGGTACTGACGGTGCAGGTTTATTTAGCTACAATAAAAAAACAGATAGTCTAAAATGGTATATAAATTTTAGAGGGCTTCATGAAAAATCAATTTCATCTATTGTAGAATCTAATGATGGCGGTATTTGGTTAAGTGGAAAAAAAGGAATTACAAGACTGGATTTAAAAAACAAAACCACCTTTAATTATTCTATATATGACGGTTTATTAGGGAATGACTTTAATAACAATTCGGTACTGAAAGATGAAAACGGAGTATTGTATTTTGGAAGTTATGAAGGTCTGAATTACTTTAATCCTACGAATTTGGTTAAAAGTAAAAAACAGCTTCCAATCTATTTTACAGATCTAAAACTTTATAATAGATCTGTCGGACCGCTAGAAAAAAACTCGCCATTAGTAAAAGTAATATCCCAAACAAAAAAAATAATTCTGCGACATGATCAGTCTGTTTTCACGATAGATTTTATTGCCGTTAATTATTCTTTCCCTGCCACAAATGAATTTGCATATTATTTAGAAGGTTTTGAGGATTCGTGGAATTATGTTGGAAACAAACGTTCAGCAACTTATACGAACTTGGCACCAGGCAATTACGTTTTTAAAGTGAAAGCGGCGGAGAAAAATGGAGTTTGGAGCCAAAAACCTTTGGAATTACAGATTGAAATTTTACCGCCTTGGTGGAAGACTTCTTTTGCCTATTTATTTTATACGCTATTGCTGTTAGCAGCCATATATTTTGCCAATCAATATTATCAGAATCGTTTTAAACAAAAGCAAATGATAGAATTTGAAAAGACAAAAGCGGTTCAGATTGAAAAATTAAACAATAAAAAATTACAATTTTTTACCAATATTTCACATGAGTTTCGAACACCGTTGACACTGATTTTAAATCCCCTAGGTGATATCTTGAGAAATTACAGCTCAGATTTACCAGAGGCTGTATTGAAAAAGCTGCAGACCATTCAAAAAAGTTCTGACAGACTTTCAAGATTAATCAACGAGTTGATGGATTTTAACCAATTGCAGTTTAATAAAATGACATTGCAATTACAACAAATTGAAGTAGTCAGTTTTACAAGGGAAATCGTTAGCTATTTCGACGAAGAAGCATTAAGTCGTGGAATTCAGCTGGAATTTGAATCTAATAAAACAACCTTAAAGGATTGGATAGATCCAAAAATGTTCGAAAAAATTATTTTTAATGTTATCTCAAATGCTTTCAAGGTGACGCCCGATAATGGCAGAATAACGGTTAAAATAGTAGTTAAAAACGATGTAATTCATTTTCCTCTGATAGACTCAGCTGCTGCTTATCCTTCATTTGAGATTATTGTTGAAGACACAGGTTCTGGATTAGATAAAAAAGATATAAAGAGAATTTTTGATCGTTTCTATCAGGTAAATAATTTAAATAAAGCCTACTACGGAAGTACCGGAATAGGATTGGAGGTAGTTCGTGGTTTTGTAGAATTACATAAAGGAATCATTGAAGTAGAAAGCGAATTGGGCGTTGGTACAACTTTTAAGTTATTATTTCCCATTGGAAAGGAGTTCTTCAATGAGAATGAAATACTACTTGAGGAGTATAAAAAGGAGAAAAAAGTGAGTTTCACGCCAATTGCGGAAAAAGAAGAAACTCAATCCGGGAATGTAGAAGAAAAACAAGATCGAATTTACACTATTCTGATTGTTGAAGACAATGTAGAGCTGCGAAATTATTTAAAAAATGAACTCAAAAAAGAATATAAAGTTTTAGTTGCAGAGAATGGTCAGGTTGGTTTAGAATTAGCTTTTCAGAAATTACCGGACCTAATTTTAACAGATGTAATTATGCCTGTTATGAATGGTTTGGAATTATGTAAAAACATTAAAGCCGATTTGAAAACCAGCCATATTCCGTTAATGATGCTGTCTGCAAAGGCATTAGTTAAAGATAGATTAGAAGGAATTGATTCGGGTGCAGATATGTACTTGAGCAAACCCTTTGATATGGATATTTTAAGATCCAGCCTGGTACAATTGATAAACAGCAGGCAGATTATGTTTAATAAATTCTATAACGGAATTACACCAAAAGCCAAAGAGAAAACCACCACTTTAGATAATGATTTTATAAAAAATGTATTGAGTTACATTAACGAAAACATTAGCGAATTGGAGCTAAGCGTTGAAGATTTGGCTTCGAACGTATATTTGAGCAGAAGTCAATTGTATCGAAAAATTAAAACATTAACAGGCGTATCCGTAAATGAGTTTATTCGAAATGTACGCTTAGAAAAAGCGCAGGAATTAATAGAATTAGGCAATGACAATATGACTGAAATTAGTTATAAGGTTGGCTTTAGTTCTCCGTCGTATTTTACAAAATGTTATAAAGATAAATATGGTTATTTGCCTACTCATAACAAAAAATAAAACATTTTTTAATTTACCCTAAGACGGCTTTTATGCCGTCTTTTTTGTTTCTGCTAGTAGCATAAATGAAAAAATATTATAGCTGAATAAGCTTTTAAATTATCGAATAATAATAAGTGAGATACTATTTCTTTTTTATGGAAATTATTAAATAAATATAAATTGTCTTCTAATTTCTTAATACCTAAAAAATCATGCTTCAATATTATTAAAATCAAAATTTTATTTTGTTTAGTAAATTAATGCAAAATACTGATTTTGCTCGTTTTTTTAACTATCGTGCTACAAATTTGATAGTTTTTGCATCATATTTAGTATGTGAAATTTATGTTAACGTTCTATTTTTGAATTAACTAATATCAAATAACCATGAAGCCTTTATTAACAATTTTAAACCAATTTAAAACATGAAATGAAACCAACATTTGTGTATTAAGCAGCTCTTTTTTCCACAATCAAAATTTAGGTCCACTACTTTATGATTAGAAAAGTAGAAAATTATTAGAAGATCCTATTTCTAATTTTCGAAATTTTGAAAGGGTAATAAATAATTTAAAAGCTAGATTATTTCAATACATAAATAGCAAAAAAACTTTACAACCAACAATTATTTAAACTAAACAAAAAACCAAGTAATATGATGTTAAAATTAAAATTTGCAATAATCGCATTGCTAATGATAAGCTATCAGAATGTGATGGCACAATCAAAGACCATACAGGGTGTGGTTGTGGATCCCTCAGGAGTTCCTTTGCCTGGAGCCAGTATTAATGTGGAAGGCTCAAAAAATAGCGCATCAACAGATTTTGATGGTAAATACATTTTAAAAGACGTTAATTCGAACGATAGAATTACATTTTCATTTGTTGGATTAGTTACTAAAACTATTACTGTAGGAACCAGTACTACAATTAATGTAACATTAGCAGAATCAACACAAACCTTACAGGAAGTTGTAGTAGCTTACGGTACTCAAAAAAGAACAAAAGTTACCGGAGCAATTTCGACAGTAACCTCAAAAGACATTACGGCAGTACCTATTACTAATGCAGAGTCAGCATTGCAGGGTAGAGCGGCAGGTGTTACCGTTGTTAATGGTTCACCGGGTTCTAATCCGACAGTTAATATTCGTGGTTTGGGTACAATGAATAATACTAACCCCTTATATGTAGTAGATGGTGTTTTGGTAGGTAATTTATCAGGACTAAATCCAGGCGATATTGAATCCATGTCAGTTTTAAAAGATGCTTCAACAACGGCTTTATATGGTTCGAGAGCTTTTAACGGGGTAATTATGGTAACGACCAAAAAAGGAAAAAAGGGCCCTGGTCAATTAAATTTTAGTACTTACGCTGGTTTTCAAACCGTGACAAAAAGATTTGATGTTATGAATACACAACAATATCTTAAGTATGCTAAGGATTTAGGAAGTGACTTAACAGCAAGAGCAGCGGAATTTGGTAATATCAATACCAATTGGCAGGATCAGGTTTTTCAGGATGGTTTAATGCAGGATTATAATCTGAGCTTCTCAAACGGAACTGAGAGTTCTTCAAGTCGTTATTCTGCAGGATATTTAAAACAGGAAGGTGCACTTATAGGTACTGGTTTTGAGCGTTATTCTTTCAGAGCCAATAATACACAAAATATAGGTAAGTTAACTATTGGAAGTAATATTGGAGTGTCTTTTAGTACTACTAACCCGGAGCGTGCCTCAGGAGGTAGAGCCCTATTGGAACATGCTATCAAAATGGCGCCTTACTTACCGATCTACAATTCAGCTAATAATGGTGGATATCAGGGACCTACTTCTGCTTTAGACGGGCAGGATGCTGAAAACCCGGTACGTATAGCAAATTTAGGATATCAGGAAGTTAAAGGATTATCTATTATAGGAAACATTTATGGCGAATTAGAAATTTATAAAGGTTTAAAATTCAAGTCACAGGTTTCCTTAGATTATTACACAACTGAAGATCATACCTTTATTCCAAGCTATGCTGATGGTGGGGCTCATCAACAGGCTTATGCTTCGATTGCAGAAACAAATACTCAGGGGCAAAGCATTGTTTTTGATAATAGTTTATCCTACAAAACAACTTTTGCAGAAAAACATAATCTTGAGGTATTAGGAGTTATAACTAAAATTGAAAATAAATTTCAGAATATAGTAGCGGGAAGCCGTAACTCGATTACAGACGAAATAGATCAGTTAAGTAATAACCTTTCTAATTTGGCGTCTACTAGTTCAGAAACTAATAATTTAGGTTATATCGCCCGTATCAATTATGATTATGATGATAAATACATATTTGCTGTTTCAGGTCGTAGAGATGGTGGTTCTCGTTTTGGAAATAACTTCCGTTACGGTAATTATTATTCTATTGCTTTAGGATGGAATATTGCAAAAGAAAGTTTTATGGCAGATTCTGTTTTTAGTACATTAAAACTTAGAGGTAGTATAGGAACAACAGGTAATGATTCCTTAGACAATTACCAATACAGCCCTACTTTGTCGTCCAATTATATATACCCTATTGACGGTGAACCAGAAATTGGTGTTACTCCGGGAGGTGCGGCTAATCCAAATTTGAGATGGGAATCTAAAAAAGACAGAAACATAGGTTTGGATTTTGGATTATTTGATGAAGCATTCACTGGTTCTGTGGAGTATTTTAACAACATAAGCAGTGATATTCTTTTTAGAGTACCACTTCCGGCATCTGTAGGTGTTCCTGGTGGAACTCAATTTCAAAACGTTGCCGATATGAAGACACACGGGTTTGAAGCATCTTTGGGCTACAACGACAGAAAAGGAGATTTTACCTGGTCTGCAACAGCCACTTTAGGTACGAGTAAAAATGAAGTAACTGGTTTAGCTCCAGGTGTAACCAGTGTTGTAAGCGGACCATCAGGAAGATCTGGTATAGAAAATTTCTCAAGATTAGAAGTAGGCCAGCCAGTATTTTACTTTTGGGGGTATGAAACCAACGGAATCTATCAAAATCAGGCAGAGGTAAATGCTGCTCTTCTTCCGGGTCAGACCACTTTTCAGCCAGGTGATATCCGATTTGTGGATCGCAATGGAGATAAAGTAATCAACTCAGAGGATAAAACAAATATCGGAAATCCATATCCTGATTTTACATATGGTTTAAACCTTACCGCAGCTTATAAAAAATTCGATTTTACTGCTTTTATAACAGGAGTATCAGGAAATGAAATTTTTAATGCAAATAAATTCGATTTAGAAGCGATGCCACGTTTGTTCAACGCTAGTACCGATGTTTTAGACCGATCTATTGTTGTAAACGGAGAGGTTACCAATCCTTCGGCAACATTGCCACGAGCTCAGGGTGCGAGTCAAAATTATGCAAATGCGAGTCAGCGTTATGTTGAAGATGGTTCTTTTACAAGGTTGAAAAATGTTACTATCGGGTATACGTTTTCAGATGATTCATTCGCTAAGTATTTTCAACGTTTAAGATTCTACGTAAGTGGTCAAAATCTTATTACTATTACTGATTACTCTGGGTTAGATCCTGAAATTGCACGTGTAGACACTACTTTAGGTTCTGCAGGAATTGATGTCGGAAGATATCCACAACCAAAATCAGTAATATTTGGCCTTGAAGTTACATTTTAATACAAAAAGACGATGAAAAAAATAAAATATATAGTGGTAGTATTGTTAGGGATTTTTGCAATAAATTCATGTAACGATAGTGATTTAGAATTAACTAATCCAAATCAATTGTCCCCTGAGACTTACTTTAAAAATGAAGTTCAGGTACAATCTGCGGTAAATGCTGCTTATGCTAACCTGCAGACAAGAGGGCTTTATGCAAGGCATATTTTCTTTGCCTTAGACAATATGTCACAGGAAAACAAAGGAAATCCACAATTAGAAGGAAATAAAGTACCTTTTTTAAATTTTTCTTTTGATGCCAGCAGTGATATAATCCAGTTTTACTGGGAAACCTGTTATTTAGGAATAGCAAAAGCAAATTTTGTACTGGATAATGCTGATAAAATTAATGCTTTATCAAATTCAGCACTGAGCCAGGAAAGAAAGAATAAATTTTTAGCAGAAGCGCATTTTCTAAGAGCGTATTACTATTTTCTTTTAGTACCTCGTTTTGGTGATTTGCCAATTTATACTAGTAGTACTACCGTAGTTGGTGCTGCAAGAAGCCCTAAAGCGGATGTATATAAATTGATTGAAGCTGATTTTGATTTTGCTTCTAAAAACCTTTTAAGCAAAAGTACTGAACAAAAAGGAAGAGCTACAAAAGAAGCAGCATATGCTTATTTGGGAAAGGCGTTATTGTATCAAAAAAAGTATGATGAAGCGTTAGCTGCTTTTAAGAATGTTACAGGATTTACCTTAGAGTCTAATTTCTATAATAACTTCATGGATGAAACCGAGCATGGTCCGGAATCCATTTTTGAAATTGAGTACGATGAAAATTTAGGAGTAGCAGACAAATGGGGTAGTGATACTACAGGAGAAGGTGTTGCTGAATCTACACTAAGAGGACAGGAATACGGTAACCTTGGCTGGTATAACGTGTATCCATCAGATGATATATTAGATGAGTACGAGCCTGGTGACAAACGTTTTGGAGATACTTTTTATGTTCCGGGATCAAAATACAATAATGGTGCTAATACTATGACAGCAGCTAATTTTTCATCATCTGCAGGTCCTAGAAGAGCAGGTTGGAAAAAATATCAAAACTACTACAAGCGTACAGATGAAAACCTGGATTCAAGTATCAACTTCAAAGTTATGCGCTACTCAGATGTATTGCTTATGATGGCAGAATGTGAAAGCATGCGAGCCGGTGGGGTACAGGCAACTGCTATTGGATACATTAATCAGGTTCGTCTTAGAGCAAATGTACCTTTACTGGCTACAACGCTTACAAAAGACCAGGTGTTTACAGCTCTTGTTCACGAACGTAAGGTAGAATTAGCTGGTGAGCAAGTTCGCTTTGATGATATTATAAGATGGGGTATTGCCAATACTGAATTGGCTGGAACTGGTTTCACGGCTGGTAAAAGTGAGTTATGGCCAATACCAAATAGAGAAACAACTTCAAATCCAAATATAAAACCAAGTGATAACAATCCTGGTTACTAAGTGGGTTAAGTTTGTTAGTTTGAGTTAGTTTAAGTTAGTATTTGACAAACAGCGCATTTAAATATGCGCTGTTTATCAATACGTTACACTTTTGTAAACACCAGATTATTTACTAAAGACTTTAGTTTTCAAAATTTAAATAAATTTTAAGGCAGGCCTCAGTTTTATTCAAATGAAAAGAATTGCTTCACTTTTTTTAATCGTAACGTTGTTTTACAATGTTTTAGGATTTTATATCATGTTTGCTGAACAAAAAGAGCAAGTGTGGGTGACTGCTATGGAGAAAACTAACAGTTCAAATTTTGAAATAATTGAAATTAAAATTACGCCTTATGCCTATGTTGTAGATTCTGGTATTGAAGATGCCAATGAAGATTTTGTAATCAACAATAAAACTTATCATGTCTTTAAGAAAAGAATTCAAAACAATGTTTTAAAATTATATTGCCTAAAGAGTTCTCATAATGAAGCTTTAAATAAAGATTTAAAAAAAATTGTCGATAGTCAGTTATTTGATGATAGTTCAAATAAAGAAAATCCAGGCAAAAAATTAATGAAATCCTTTATGCAGGATTACATTGCGGGAAACGCAATAATTTTTATAACTACTTCTATAAAATTAGTGTCCCCTGTTACTTTACATTCATACCCTCCACAACAAAATATTCTTTCGGGATATTTTACTGCCAATTATCCTCCTCCCGATATGGTATAGCATTTCCTTTGATGTCAAAATGTAAATAGCATTTGATTACCATTCTTAGAAGCTAATTATTTAGTTTCTGCTAAGGGTTAAATCTGCTTATTTACAATTTAGCATACAACGTCAATTAATCTCAATTGAAAAAAAGCTATCTAACAACCATATAAACCAACCAAAAATGAAAATTTATAGATTTTTGTTTAAAGTACTATTATGTAGTGCTTTAACTACAACCATATTTGCTCAGACTAAAGAGGATAAAACTAAAATTAAAGAACCCACTGGAGAAAATAATATGGCCTATAAATGGTCGCAAATCGCAGTTGTTGCCACTGGTAATGATACTGATAGATTTAAACCAAGACCAACAGTGACTTCCCGTTTTTTAGGATTAACATTTGTTGCTGTTTTTGATGCCTGGAGCCGTTATGATCAAAAAGCAATTCCTGTATATTTAAAAAATATAGAAAGAAGACCTAATAAAGAACAGACACTCAAAAATAAGGAGATTGCTATCAGTTATGCTGCCTATAATGCATTATGTGAATATTATTTTTCAGACAAAGATTTGTTTGTAGCTTTTATGGTTAAATTAGGTCTGGATCCTAATGATAAGTCACTCGACCCTAAAACGCCTGCAGGAATAGGTAATTTAGCAGCAAAAGCAGTAATTGAAGCAAGAAAACATGATGGATCAAATCAATATGGAGAAGAAAATGGTTCAAATGGAACTCCCTATTTTAACTATGTAAATTATAATCCGGTCAATTCGCCTGACGAAATGATTGATGTAGCTCATTGGCAGCCAAAATATTTTTCAGATGGAAAAGGCGGTAAGTTTGCACCAGGCTGCGCTACTCCATTTTGGAACAAAGTAAAGCCTGTAGGATTAAAATCAGGTGATCAATTTCGCCCTATACCCCCACCTGCATTGGATTCAGAACAACTTAAAAATGAAGTTAAAGAACTACTTGATTTACAATATAATCTTACCAATGAACAAAAAGCATTGGTAGAATTTATGCGTGATGGTCCAAAATCAGTACAACAGGCAGGACATTGGCTAAAATTTGCTCAGGATGTTTCCAGACGTGATAATCATACTTTAGATCAGGATGTAAAAATGTTTTTTTATAATCAGGTAACTGCTATGGATTGCTTTATAGCATGCTGGGATACAAAAATGTTTTATGACTTTGCCCGTCCTTATGCATTAGTACATTACTATTATAAAGATCAGACTATAAAAGCCTGGGGCGGACCAGGTTTTGGAAATATAGAAATGAAAGGTCAAGATTGGAGACCTTACTCGCCGGATATTTTTTTATGTCCCGCTTTTCCAGGTTATGTTTCCGGACACAGTACAATTAGTGGCGGTTGCGGTGAAGCATTAAAACTATGGACCGGAAGTGATACTTTTGGAGAATCTGCAATCTGTAATACGCCAGGATCAATGACAGAACCAAACAACATCGGAAAACCTGTTGTGCTTAAATTCCCAACCTTTACAGAAACAGCAAATATGGCAGGAATTTCCAGAGTAATGGGAGGCTATCATATCCAGGCAGATAATGTTGAAGGACTAAAGCTGGGCAGAAATGTGGCCCATGAAGTTTGGAAGTTTTATAATTTTCATATAGGAAACAAAAAGTTCGATAAATAATAGCAGGATTAACCCAATCTAAAATGTTTTAATTATGAAAATTAAACAGTTAATATTGCTATTTGTAACAGCTGCTTTAGCACAATCCTGTGATTATTTTTCTAATCCAAATGACAAAATGATTAAGATTTTGGAGGCCAGAAAAAAAATGTACGATGTGAAAGAAAATGCATTTGCTTCAAAAACGGAAGTGGCTTATTATGATTCTATAATCAAGAGTTCAGATGAAGGTTTTTTTAAATTAACGAACGAGTTAAATAAAGGAAATGCATTATTAAAGCTCGGAAAGGAAGCGGAGTCTGTAGCCACTATCGAAAGTGCCATTAACAGAATGAAGAAGCTGGATGGCAAAGACGATGTGAAATCACTACAAGCTTTAGGCATTGCATACATGAGACTCGGTGAAAAACAAAATTGTGTGAATTACCATAATCCGGAATCCTGTATTATGCCCATACAAAAAAATGGAATTCATGCGATACGTGAGGGTTCTCAAAAAGCAATTGCCGTTTATAAAAAGTTATTAGCGATAAACCCTAATGATTACGAATCAAGATGGCTGCTCAATGTAGCCTATATGACACTAGGCGAATATCCGTCAGAAGTTCCCAAACAATGGCTGATACCGAATCTGAATAAAGATTCAGGCTATAGTATAAAACCTTTTCTGGATGTTGCCGCAAACGCAGGTATAAAAGGAAGAAATATGTCGGGAGGTGTTATTGTGGATGATTTCAATAACGACAACTATTTAGATATTATGACTTCTGACTGGAGCCTGGATGGTGTGATGCATTATTATCAAAACGATCAAAAAGGAAAATATACCGATAATTCTAAAGTTTCAGAAATAGGCCGATTCAAAGGAGGGTTAAGTATGGTACAGGCAGATTATGACAATGATGGTGATACCGATATTTTTGTTTTGAGAGGTGCCTGGATGCGTAAATACGGAAGACAGCCGAATTCGCTTTTACGCAATAATGGCGATGGTACTTTTACTGATGTAACCATTAAAAGCGGATTGTACTCTGAATTTCCAACTCAGGCCGGAACCTGGAATGATTTTAATAACGATGGTTATCTGGATTTATTCATAGGCAACGAATCATCAGATGAATCTTATCCTTCAGAATTATATCTGAACAATCAGGATGGTACCTTTACGAATGTTGCCAAAGTCGCAAAATGTGATGTTGTTGCGTATATAAAAGGGGTAACAGCGGCAGACTACGATAATGATGGCGATATCGATTTGTTTCTTTCCGGAATGAATAAGAGAAAAATTTTATTAAAAAATACCGGACTCAAAAATGGGATTCCGCAATTTACAGACGTTACAGATCAGGCTGGATTGGCAGGCATTAATGTTATGACTTTTCCAACCTGGTTTTGGGATTACGATAACGATGGCTGGCAGGATATTTTTGTTTGTGGTTATCAATATAATGGGTCTATTGCGGGTGAAATTGCTATGGAAGCCTTGAATATTCCAAACGAAAGCAGTAAAATGTATTTGTATCATAATAATCATGACGGCACTTTTTCAGACGTTTCTAAAGAATCGGGACTAAGTAAAACCGTATTTGCAATGGGATCCAATTTTGGAGATATTGATAATGACGGTTTTCTTGATATGTACCTCGGAACAGGAAATCCGGATTATAAATCACTGGCACCTAATCGATTATTTAGAAATATGGGCAACGGAAAATTTGCTGATGTTACGGTTTCAGGACGTGTAGGAAACTTGCAAAAAGGGCATGCCGTGGCTATTAATGATCTTGATAATGACGGCGATTCCGATATTTTTATTGAAGTTGGTGGTGCTTATTTTGGAGATGCTTTTAGTAATTCCTTATACATGAACCCGGGTCAAAACAATAATCGCTGGATAAAATTACAATTAGAAGGTACAGAAAGCAATCGTTCTGCCATTGGAGCCAAAGTAAAAGTCACTTTCAAAGAAAACGGTGTTTCCAGATCGGTGTACAGAATCTTAAACTCAGGTGGTAGCTTTGGAGCGTCGGCTTTAAGAATGGAGATCGGGATTGGACAAGCGAAAATAATTGATCAGATCGAAATTACCTGGCCCAAAAACCAAAAGAAAGAAGTGTTTAAAAGCATAAAACCCAATCAATACATTAAAATTATTGAAGGGGAAAATAACTTCTCGAAAATAGACATTAAACGAACTATTTTTTCAACGGCCGGAGCACATTCTCCCGTTTGTATTTAAAAAAACATTACAATCATAAATATGAAAAATATAAAAATAAAAGTAACTTTTTTTAGCCTTCTGGGTTTATTAATACTTGTTAGCTGTTCTAAAGAATCAGACGAGAAGATCTTTACTACCTTAGATCGTTCTGACACTGGAATTGATTTTAGTAATAATCTGAAAGAAAATGATTCACTGAATTACTTTACTTACAATTATATTTATTTGGGTGGAGGAGTTGCCACCGGAGATATTAATAATGATGGACTGGTGGATATTTTCTTTACTGGAAATCAGGTATCCAATAAACTATATCTGAACAAAGGAAAATTAAAATTCGAAGATATTACCAAAAAAGCCGGCGTGGGTGGTGATTCTCGCTGGTACAGTGGCGTTGCGATGGCCGATGTAAACGGTGATGGTTTTTTGGATATTTATTGTAGCGTAGGAGGTAAATTCGGCCCTAAAAACAATGAATTATACATCAATAATGGCAATGGAACTTTCACGGAAAAAGCCAAAGAATACGGAATTGATGATATAGGAAACAGCGTTCAGGGAACCTTTTTTGATTACGATAAAGACGGTGATTTAGATTTATTTGTAGCCAATTATCCACCAACAAGATTCAATTCTGCCACAGGTGATTACGTTCAAATGATGCGTAATGTCAAAGACAATGAATCAGGACATTTATATCGAAACGACGGAAATCATTTTGCCAATGTCACCGAACAAGCCGGCGTAAAAAATTATGGATTATCATTAAGCGCTACGGTTGGTGACTTAAACAACGACAGCTGGCCGGATATCTATGTTTCTAACGATTTCAATTCACCTGATTTTATGTACATCAACAATCAGGACGGTACTTTTAAGGAAGTAGTAAAAGAGGCTATGGCGCATAATTCTTTTTACGGAATGGGTGTAGATATTTCTGATTTCAACAACGATGGAAATTTAGATGTTTTTCAGGTAGACATGGATGCAAAAGACAATCGTCGTAAAAAAGCCAATATGTCCAGTATGAATCCGAAACTTTTTTGGGATGTTGTCGATGCGGGTTTCAATTATCAATACATGCACAATTGCATGCAGCTGAATACAGGAGTTAATGAAAATGGTATTCCGCATTTTGGTAATGTATCACGTATTACAGGAACTTCATCTACCGATTGGAGCTGGGGACCTTTATTCGCCGATTTTGATAATGACGGAAATAAAGATTTGTTTGTAACAAATGGAACAAGAAGAGAAATTAATAACAATGATTTCTTTCATAGTTTAGAAGCGCTTAATCTACAGCCAAAAGATTTACTAAAGAAGTCACAAGAAATTCCTTCAGAGAAGATTGATAATTTTATGTTTCAAAACAAAGGGAATTTAAATTTTGAACAAGCCAATAAAAAATGGGGAATTGAATTCAAAGGTTTCTCAAATGGTGTAGCTTATGCCGATTTGGATAACGATGGTGATTTAGATTTGGTTGTCAATAATATCGACGATTATGCCTCTGTTTTTGAAAATTCAAGTTCTAAACTTAATAATTACATAAAAGTAAATTTTAAAGGAAATACTAAAAATACTTTTGGTTTAGGCAACCGTGTTTACATAAAAACGAAAAAAGGAACTCAGATGCAGGAACTTACTTTAACCAGAGGATTTCAATCATCTGTGGCTCCAGAATTGCATTTTGGTGTGGGTAAAGATAAAACGATCGATGAAGTTAAAGTAGTCTGGACAAACGGGAAAGTGCAAAAATTATCGAATGTTAAAGTGAATCAAACATTAAGCTTTAAAGAGCAGGATGCTAAAGAAGAAATAGCTGTGAAAACAGCACCTAGAACCCATTTGTTTGCCACTGAAAACACCGTTTTTCCGGCTTTCAAACACGAAGAAAATAAGTACGATGATTTTAAAGATCAGGTTTTATTGCCTCATAAAATGTCGACTTTTGGGCCTGCTATTGCAGTTGGAGATTTAAATAGAGATGGTTTGGATGATTATTTTATTGGAGGTTCTGCAACCTATTCAGGAAAAATATTTATGCAGACAAAGAATGGTTTTGTAGAAAAAAACAGTCAGGCACTTGAAGATGATAAAGCGAGTGAAGATACAGGAGCCTTAATTTTTGATGCTGATAATGATGGCGATAATGATTTGTATGTAGTGAGCGGTGGTTACGAATTCTTGGTTAACGACCCAAAATTACAAGACAGATTGTACATCAATAACGGGAAAGGTGATTTTACAAAAGCTCCAAAAGGAGTATTGCCAACGATGCTGACTAGTGGTTCAAAAGTGTACCCTATTGATTATGATAAAGATGGAAAACAAGATTTGTTAGTTTTAGGAAGACAGGTTCCGGGACAATACCCATCACCGGCAACTACTTATTTGTTGCATAACATAAGCACTGCAACTCAGCCAAAATTTGAAGTTTCTAAAAAAGCCCCTAAAGAATTTACCAATTTAGGAATGGCTACAAGTGCCGTAATAACCGATTTTAATAATGACAAATTAGCCGATATTATTGTGGTGGGCGAATGGATGCCTATCCGTATTTTTCAAAATACTGCCTCCGGATTCAAAGAGGTAACAAAAAACATGGGACTTAATGATGATACCACAGGTTGGTGGTGGAGCATTCAGCAAGGCGATTTTGATCATGATGGCGATATGGATTATATTGTAGGAAACAATGGTTTGAATTACAAATACAAAGCGACTCCTAGTGAAACCTTTGATATTTATGTAAAAGATTTCGACAACAACAAACACAAAGACATTGTGTTGAGTTACTACAATGATGGAAAACAATATCCGGTGCGTGGCCGTGGCTGTTCGTCTCAGCAAATTCCAAATATCAAGAAGAAATTCAAAGACTACGAGAGTTTTTCAGAAGCCACTTTGGTTGATGTTTACACAGAAAAATCACTGAAGGAAGCCCTGCATTATAAAGTAAAATCATTCGCCAGTATTTATTTAGAGAATAAAAATGGTAAGTTCATCATTCACGAACTACCCGTTGAAGCACAGCTTACCTGCATCAATCAAATAATGGTTGATGATTACGATAAAGACGGTAAACTAGATGTTTTAATAACCGGTAACATGTACAACTCCGAAGTTGAAACACCTCGAAACGATGCTGGTCATGGATTGTTTTTAAAAGGAGATGGTAAAGGGAAATTCAAATCAGTTGCAGCAACTGAAAGCGGATTTTTTACTCCGGGCGATGTTAAAAACATGGAAAAAATTAATGTAAAAGGGAAAACGTATCTCCTGGTCACTAAAAACAATTCGTTTTTACAAAGTGTGAGAATTAACTAAAGCCTTTCATAAAAAACATCTTACTGAAATGGTTGTTTCACAATACTTACAAGACCCAAAGTGGTCTTGTAAAGTATTGTTGTACACATTATTTAATGTTTTCAGCGAATTAGCTGTTTTTCTAAAATTTTATAATTCAATTCGTTTTTAGAAAATAAAATCAAACCAAAATCATGAAAAAAATAGCATCATTATTATACTTAGTAATATTGTTTTTAATCGCTTTTCAAACCCAAAAAATTAGTGCTCAGGGTTGTGTGGCTGTACGTCAAATGGGAGGCCTTTTTATGAATTCTGCCAGTTCCTACAATTTAAACAAAGGCGAATTTCAGGTAGGAACAAATTACCGTTATTTTCATTCCTGGAGACATTTTGTTGGTAAGGAAGAGCAATTAGAGCGTCAAACCACAGGGGGCGGACATGACGCAAATGGTGTAGAGCAGGGTAATGCCGTAAATATTTATTCGCATGCACTTGACTTTAATTTTTCGTACGGAATTACGAATAGAATCCAGATCAACGCCACATTACCTTATGTGCACAACGAACGTTCTCAGGTGCTAAGACAGGCAACGCCTGTAAAAGATACGCTTAGATACAGCGTTTATGCACAAGGTTTTGCAGACGCCCGAGTAAGTGTGAATTATTGGCTTTTTGATCCAAAAATGGCTCATAAAGGCAATTTAATGCTAGGATTGGGAGTAAAGCTAAATACCGGAAGCCATTCTAAAATGGATGACGCCCCACAAACCGACGGCACGACAAAAAGTGTAATAATGGATCAGGCCATTCAGCCGGGCGATGGCGGAATTGGAGTATCGGCAGAACTACAAGTATTCCGACAAATAACCAGTCGTCTTTACGGATTTGCAAACGGCTATTATTTATTCAACCCAAAAGAATCAAACGGCACTTTTAAATCACCACCAAAAGCAGGTCTTGAAGGCTACGAAATTTATGCTTGTCCCGACCAGTATTTTGCAAGGGCAGGATTGTCTGCAGCAATAGATAAAAAAGAAAATTTTAGTGTTTCACTTGCCGGAAGAATTGAAGGAATTCCGGCGTATGATGCTTTTGGAGGCCAGGTTGCTTATCGTCGTCCTGGTTATGTTATCGCAATCGAATATGGTTTTGCTTATCATATCGGAAAACATAATTTTAGTTTGTTTATCCCCTATAATATCGTAAAAAACCGTATTCAGAGTGCTGCTGATATTGCCAGTCAGAATTTGCAAAATTCAACTATCACGGATCCATCCAAATATGTGCACGTGCAGGGAGATGCCGCTTTCGCAGATTATTCTATCAATTTAGGTTACTCGTACCGATTTAGTTTAGGCAAAAAAATGAAGCTATTGATGCCTTAAGGAACTTCAGAGGGAAGCCCTTTTTAATTTAAAATCAATATTTAGAATATGTTTCGAGAAAAATATATAAAGTTAGTATGCTGTTTCTTCTTTTTGCTTAGCATCCAGATGCAGGCACAACAGCAAAATCTGAATGGGATAGTCGTAGATAGTAAAAATGGTTTGCCATTGAGCGGCGTAACCATTGAGTCAGAAAGGCAAGAAATTATCACTAATGAAAATGGCGAATTTCATATTCAGAATCAAAAATTGCCTGTTACATTGACCGTAAGTTTTATAGGATATAAGACGCACGAAATTGTGGTGAATACTTTTGACTCATTAAATATAAAACTAATCAGAGATTCTAATCAATTAGATGAAGTGCTGATTTCGAGTGGTTATTTATCTCAAAAAAAATCGGAGTTTTCCGGTTCTGTTGCTACGGTTTCAGCAAAACAACTACAAAATCGTCCTTCGACCAGTTTCGATCAGCTTTTAGGCGGTCAGGGAACAGGAATTGATGTAATACAATCTACAAGTGTTTTAAACAATACACCAGTTATCAGGGTTCGGGGTTTGAATACGATTACATCTGGGCTTTTCCCTTTAATTGTGGTAGATGGAGTGGCTGTTTTCACAGGTTCTTTGGGTGGATTTGTAGGTAACAATCCACTTTCAGGTATTAATCCTAATGATATTGCCACTGTCGATGTATTGAAAGATGCTTCGGCCGCAGCCATTTATGGCTCCAGAGCAGCAAATGGTGTTATGGTTATTACCACTAAAAAAGGAAAAAAAGGCAAAACAAGATTCAATTACAATACCTGGTTCAGCCGAAGCACACCTTATAATTTGCCTAAATTATTAAATGCAGAAGATTATACGATGATCAAAAACGAAGCTTTGGTCAATGCAGGTAAAGCACCGGGTTTTTTCTTATCCAAAAATCCTGACGGAAGTACAGTTGATACCAATTGGTACGATGTAGCGTATGAACCTGGGATTTCAAGCAATCAGAATCTTAATATTTCTGGAGGTAATGAAACGACTCAATACTATTTTTCTGTAGACTATACCAATCAAAATAGTTTTATTAAAAACAACACCTTTCAAAATTACATGACACGTTTAAACCTTAGTCATGAAGTTAACAGGTCCATTCGGGTCGGAATTAATCTCTCCTATAGCAGGGCCAAAAATGTAGGTCCGAATACAGGGGCGGTAGCAGGAAACACTTTATCATCCTCCACTTATAACACAGAATATATTACCAATGAACCTTTAGGAAGAATGACCTATGTGTTACCTCCGAATGTACCAGTTTACAATCCAGATGGTTCTTATAGTATTCAAAACGGAATAAGTGTAGGTTATGGCGCTAATATTCCATCGATTATCGGAACAATTAATGCCTACAATCTGGCCATGGTACAGGAACTTGATTTAACGACTTCGATCAGTAAATCGCTTTTGGGGAATATATATGGAGAGTTTGACATCACCAAAAAAATAATCTTTAGAACGAGTTATGGATTGAATACAATTGATCTTGAAAATAAATTGTTTTTAAATCCAATTCATGGAGGAGGAGCTGCATACAATGGTGTGGCAACAAACATAGCAACCGATTTATCTAGAACCGATTGGGCAAATACGCTTACCTACAAAGATTCTTTTAATGAAAACAACCATTTCACTTTCCTATTAGGTTACGAGCGTATTAAAACTACGCTCGATAGCTGGGGAGCTTCTCAAAGTAATGTCACTGATCCATATTATAAGAATTATCAGGGAAGTTATGCGAATATTTCGCCTATAGGTAATGAACTTTCTGAAAATGCTTTACTCTCTTATTTTTCGAACTTAAATTACAATTATAAAAACAAATATTTCCTGAGCTTAAATTATAGAATTGATGGTTTATCAGCTTTACCTGAGGGAAATAAATATGGTAGTTTTGGAGGAGGTTCTGTAAGCTGGAACCTGCTGGAAGAATCTTTTCTTAAAGATTCAAAAGTAAGAGGTTTTCTGGATAACTTAAGATTGAGAGCCAGTTACGGAATTGTCGGAAATAGCGAAATTGGAAATTATCCTGCTATCGGAACTTATAATTCATCTACTTATGGTGGTTCACCAACCTTAGGATATTCACAAACTGCCAATCCAAACTTGAAATGGGAAACCAGTTCAAAACTCGATTTAGGACTGAATTTTGCCATGCTGAACAATCGCATTTCAGTGGAGTTTGATTACTTCAATAATAAAATTAGAGATTTGATTCTGAAAACACCACAGTCTCTTTCAGCGGGAATTCCAAATAATTACATCAATGAAAATGTGGGGGGGATGTACAATACAGGTTATGAAATAGGTATTAATGCACTTGCTGTTACGAACCGAAATTTCAATTGGAACATAAGTCTGAACCTTTCTACTCTTGAAAACAAAGTGACTTCTTTATCAAGTGATGTATTTGTTCCGAGTGTTTTTGGAGTACAAAATATGACAAGAGTGGGCTATTCTATCGGGTCTGTTTTTGCGGTGCCAACAAAAGGTGTAAATCCGGATAACGGACAAATGGTTTTTATAAACAGTGCAGGCAAAGAAGTGCAATACAATCATATTGGTTCTCCAAAATGGACCTATCTCGATGGTACTGCAGCTCCGGCAATAGACAATTACAAAGATGGTGTGATACAAGGACCTTCCTTGCCAAAATTATTTGGAGGTTTGAACAACACTTTCAGCTACAAGAATTTTGTTTTGAATGTAAATCTGACTTTTGCTCAGGGAAATAAACTATATAACGGAACACGTGCAACCAATTCGGATCAGCGTTATTTCAACAATGGAGAATTTATAAAAAACAGATGGACGACTCCAGGTCAGGTTACTGATATTCAAAAATTATATTATGGTGATAATGTTTCGGCTGGTTTTTCATTCTCCAGTACTTCAAAAGTGGAAGACGGTTCCTATATAAAATTTAAAAATGTGTCTTTAGGATATAATGTACCAATGGAACTTTCTTTTCTAAAAAACACTTTTAGCTCTATTTATGTGTATTTACAAGGAAACAATTTTTACACTTTTACCAGATACAGAGGTTCTGATCCTGAAGTTTCGATCAATGGAAACTCTATTAATTCAGGAAAAGATCAAAATGTTCCGCCCAACGCCCAAGTATATACTTTGGGTTTAAATATTGGATTTTAAATTAAAATCAAAGACGATGAAAAAATATATTTTAATGAGCTGTTTTATTCTGATGTTTACGGCAGCCTGCAATGACGATTTATTAGATACCCAACCCGAAACCGGTATTCCTGAATCAATAGCATTTAGTACTCCCGAAAAAATTTTGGCGCAGACCAATAATCTGTATAAACAATTACAAAATCAAAGTTTTTATGGCGGAAGATTTATTGTTTTTAATGAACAGCGGGCAGATCAATTTGGACAAAATGATGGAAATGCGGCAACAGGATCTGCGGTATGGAATCAAAATGTGGCATCGACAAATGATTTTGTAAATAACGTTTGGTCAGTAGGATATACCGCAATTAATGCTTCAAATATTCTAATTAGTAAAATGAATGAAACGACGGTGATTTCAAAAGAACTGGCTAAAAACTATATTGCCGAAGCCAAATTTGTGCGTGCTTTATGTTATTTTAGTTTGATTCAAACCTATGCTAAACCCTATAATCAGGATAAAAGCTCATTGGGTCTTCCTTTGAGATTAACGCCAATTACAACTTCAGGAAATAATGATTTGGCCCGAAGTTCTGTAGAAATGGTGTACAATCAAATTCTGAAAGATTTAGATGAAGCCGAAACAGATTTACCGGTTAGTTATACAACGCCATTACTAAATACTTCCAGAGCTAAAAAAGTTACAGCAATTGCATTAAAAACAAGGGTTTTATTAGTACAGAATAATTTTGAAAAAGCAATAACAGAAGCTAAGAAAATTGTTTCTGCGACTCCGCCTTTTCAATATACAGAAGGAAATTTAACCCAAAAATTAGAACCTAATTATAGCGCTATTTTTGGAGGAAGTTATACGGGAACTGAAGCTGTTTTTTCTATTCCTTTTGCAAATTCAACTACCGAAACCCCTTCTGCACAGTATGCGCTGGCTTATAATTATTTAACGCAGCCTATTATTTTTCTCGCAGCTGCCGGAATTGTAAGCGATCCGGTTTTTACTTCTGTTTCTGATGCACGTTCAGGTCTTATCGGAACTAGTGCGGCCAATCAAAAAATATTAAAAAAATTCAGTGTCACAACAGCACCTTTTAGAGATTATGTTCCTGTAATTCGTTATGCCGAAATACTATTAAATTATGCCGAAGCAGCTGCTAATACTGACGATTTGACATTGGCAACAGCATTATTGAAAGCCGTTAGAAACCGTTCAGATCCTAATTATGTTTTTCCTGCAAATGACATTGCAACAAAAGAAGCGATGATTCTAACCATACAAAAAGAACGAGATATTGAATTTTTAGGAGAAGGTTTCCGTTTGATGGATTTGCAAAGAAAAGTACAAACCCTTCCAGCCAAAAAAGGTTCCATTGGAACAGCGCCTTTGGTCTTGCCAACTAGTAGTAATTATATCTGGCCAATTCCAAGCGGGGAAATGGCTGCAAATAAATTAATGGAGCCGAATCCTTAATTTCATGCTTCATTTCTTATATAAAATGCTTGATTATTGGGATTTATTTATTTCGTATTCTTCTATTTTTGAAAGCTTGTTAATTAGGGTATTTTTCTATTTAACACTCAAAATTTAATTATTTAATTTAACCCAAAAGGTTCTCTAAAACATATAAAATGAGAGTACGATTTATAGCTGCGGCTTTGTTTTCAGTTTTTTTTCAAAGTTCTTTTTCGCAAACCAATGCTTCGACTGAAAAAAGAATTCAGCAGTTAATTAAGAAAATGACTTTGAAGGAAAAGGTCGGTATGTTACATGGAAACTCTAAATTTTATACGGAAGAAATAAAACATCTCGGAATTCCGGAATGGGCCTTGTCAGATGGTCCACACGGAGTCAGGGCAGAAATGAATCGCCATAACTGGCAATATGCCGGACTAACGAATGATGCTTCAACCTCTTTTCCTCCGGGAACAGCCATGGCAGCAAGCTGGAATCTTGAACTGGCAAAACAACGTGGTATCGTTTTAGGTGAAGAAGCACGTTTTCGTAAAAAAGATGTTTTGCTTGGACCGGGAATCAATATTATTCGTTCTCCACTTTGCGGAAGAAATTTTGAGTATTTGAGTGAGGATCCCTTTCTTATTTCGCAGCTTTCCATCAATTATATTAAGGCTTTGCAAAATCAGGATGTTGCAGCTTGTGTAAAACATTTTGTAGCCAATAATCAGGAAGAAAATCGTTTTGTCGTTGATGTAACAATGAGCGAACGAGCCTTACGCGAAATTTATTTACCGGGTTTTAAGGCTTCTGTCGTTGATGCCGGTGTCTTAGGCGTTATGGGGGCTTATAACAAATTCAGAGGTTCCTATTGTACTGAAAATGATTATTTGGGAAGAACACTTTTGCGTGATGAATTTAAATTCAAAGGCGTTTATATGTCGGATTGGGATGCGGTTCACAGTACTGAAAAGGCGGCCTTGGCAGGTTTGGACTTAGAAATGGGAACCGAAAAAGAAAATTATAATGACTGGTATTTCGCAGATCCTTTGATTAAGGCAGTGCAGGAAGGGCGAATAAAAGAAAGTTTAGTCGATGAAAAAGTAGCCAATATTCTGAGAGTCATGATAAAAACGAAAGTTTTAGATCCAAAGACACGAATTAAAGGTGCTATAAACACAAAAGAGCACCAACAGGCAGCGTACCGTTCTGCAGTGGAAGCAGTTGTTTTACTGAAAAACGAAAAGCAAATTTTGCCGTTGAATATGAGTGTTATTAAATCAGTAGCGGTTATTGGTGATAACGCAACCCGTACACATTGCGGTGGTGGATTTAGTTCAGAAATAAAAGCTCTATACGAGGTAACACCACTTCAGGCTATGACTACTAAATACGGAAAGGCAATGCAAATAAATTTTGCGCAAGGTTATGAAAAACAATCTCACGTTGTAGAAAGAAGCAGTGACGGTCAATTGAACACCGACAAAGTGGATTGGAAATTAATCGAAGAAGCAGTGGCTCAGGCAAAAAAATCAGATGTAGCAATTGTTTTTGCAGGTTTGAACCATGACTTCGATTCAGAATCATTTGACAGATTACACATGCATTTGCCTTATGGCCAGGAAACTTTAATTCAGGAAGTAGCCAAAGCAAATCCTAAAACAATTGTAGTTATTATTGCAGGTTCTCCGCTTGAATTGGCAGGTATTGAATCTCGTGTACCGGCCGTAGTTTGGGGCTGGTACGGTGGAATGGAAGCAGGTAATGCTATAGTTGACGTATTGAGCGGCAAAGAATTTCCTTCGGGAAAATTACCCTTTACGTTGCCTGTTACTTTGAGCCAATCTCCCGCACATGCTTTAGGAGCTTATCCCGGGCACGATTTAAAAGTAAACTATGAGGAAGATATTTTGGTAGGATATCGTTGGTTTGATACCAAAGGAATTGAACCTCAATATCCTTTTGGTTACGGTCTGTCTTATACTTCTTTTGATATCTCTAATGTTACTGCTGATAAAAAAGTATACAGTGTAAATGATGAAATAACAGTAAAATTTACTATCAAAAACACAGGAAAAACAGACGGTGCAGAGGTAGTTCAATTGTATGCTGGTCAAACAAATTCATCCGTTTTGAGACCTAAAAAAGAATTAAAAGCATTTGATAAAATATTTCTTAAACCAGGAGAGCAAAAAACAATTGATTTAAAATTGAAAGTAAAAGATTTGGCTTTTTATGATGAGAAGACTTCTGAATGGAAAATCGAACCGGGTCAGTTTGTACTTTATACGGCTACATCAGTTGAAAACATTGTGAGTACGCTTGTTGTTACAGTGCAATAAGAGAATAATATAGTTTTTTTTACAGTAATATCGTTCGTTCTTCGAACTGTAATACTGTTTTTTTTAGCATATAATTTGCGTTAAATTTAACCGCGAGGCACGCAAAGGGATTACGCAAAGGTCGCAAAGTTTTATTCGCAAAGCTTTGCGGACTTACTGAAGTTAATTACAAACACACCGAAAAAAATACTTGGCGCACTTTGCGTTAAACTAAACGGGCTAATTTCCTCTTCTTTCCTTTAAATCTTTTTCAATTCCAATTTCCATATTCCTGTCAATTACATAAAAGCACAACAGAACGGCGCTTATAATGAATATAAAGCCTGGATATATACTCACACACAATTTAATTCCCTCAACAGCTGCCGGAACCTGATTTACTTCTTCAGCGACATAGCCATATTTAGATAAAAAAGCCGCACCAAGGGCACCGCCAATACTGATGCCTATTTTTAGTCCGAAAATCATAGCCGAAAAAACAGTAGCAGTCGCTCTTCGATTGTTTTTCCATTCGCTGTAATCGGCCACATCAGCAATCATGGCCCACAATAAAGGAATTGTCACTCCATAAATAAATCCATGTGCCAATTGCGTCAAAAAAACCATTGCAATAGCTGTTCTGCTGTAAAAATTAAAAAGCAACAAACTTAAAGCAGACAAAAAAATGAAAGTGATGTAGATATTTCTTTTGCCGAAAGAATCAGCAAGTGATTTTGAGAACAAAATTCCAAAAATCATAAAAAGAATTCCACCAGCATTAAAAAGACTAAATGCAGAAGTAGGAACATCTCCCGGCCACTGAAAATCTACTAATCCCATTGCTATTAATGAATTATTGAGATCGTTTATAAATGCCGTAAAACCAATATCATTAAGAAATACAGTTTGTGCAACAGGATCTAAATAATATTTAAAATAGAAAACATACATTCCCCCTTTTAAAGACAAGGTTATAAATACCAGAATAGTAACCAGTAACATAACCAGCCAGGGGCCATTTTTTGTCAGATCGGCAAAATCCTGCCTGATTGAAGATTTTTGGTTCTTTGTTGGTATGATCCTTTCTTTGGTAGTAAAAAAAGTAATTAGAAAACAAATTACTCCAATAACAGCAAATAGGATCATCGTATTTTTAAAACCAACTGCCTTATCACCATGTCCTAAAATTAAGACCAATGGTAATAAAAGAGACTGAATTATAAATTGAGCTACCATTACCGTTACAAAACGATAGGAGGAAAGACTATTTCGTTCTTTCATATCACCGGTTAAAACGCCACTTAAAGCAACATACGGCAAATTATTTGCGGAATAGATTATAACCAGAAAAAAGTAAGTCAGCAAGGTGTAAATTATCTTTCCGTTTTCTCCAAAATTTGGAGTTAAAAAAGAAAGAACAGCGCCAATTCCAAAAGGTAGGGCAGTCCATAATATCCAGGGTCTGAATTTTCCCCAGCGGGTTTGGGTACGATCAGCAATAACGCCCATAATAATATTAAAAAAAGCGCCGATAAACCCGCCAATAAAAATTATAATACTTGCTGTTCCGGCAGGAATTTTATAAACATCGGTATAAAAGAAAGCCAAAAAGGTCAGTAAGGTTTGAAAAATCAAATTCGCCGCAAAATCTCCTAAACCGTAACCTATTTTTTCCAGTACCGAAAGTTTCTGCGATGTATCACTCATTAATATGCGGGTTGACTTTTTTCTGCTTATCTCCATCGTGTTGCTTGAAAATTATTTTAGAGCGATATTTATTATTAAAATAGCACTTCGTTTTCATTTCATTTAAATAAAATGTTAAACGTAAAAATAGCTTGAAAGTTGAAATAAGATTGTCAATTTTGAAGCCTTTAATATCAGATTTGAAGCATTCTTTAGTTGTACTAATTCTATTAAATTTAAATTGCTATTTTAGCTTCTTATTTAAAGAAAACAACTGAAAGTCAACATTATTATTCACAATTTTTTCATTTACTTATATGCGTATTTTCTATCTTTTGTTGATTGTTTCCTGTTTTTTTATTAGTTGTAATAAAAAACAGCATACTGAGGAGCATCACAAATATACCAATGATTTAATTAATGAAACTAGTCCGTATCTTTTGCAGCATGCACACAATCCTGTAGATTGGAAAGCATGGAATCAGGAAGCGTTGGACAAAGCAAAAGCAGAAAATAAACTTATTATTATTTCTGTAGGATACTCTGCCTGTCATTGGTGTCATGTTATGGAAGAAGAAAGTTTTGAAAATGGAGCTGTGGCTAAATTAATGAACGACAATTTTATCAGCATAAAAGTGGATAGGGAAGAGCGTCCGGATATTGACCAGATTTATATGAATGCGGTACAATTAATGACAGGCAAAGGTGGATGGCCATTAAACTGTATAGCACTTCCTGATGGGCGTCCCATATTTGGGGGGACTTATTTTACCAAAGAAGAATGGACAAAAGCTTTAACAGATATCTCTGATTTGTATAAAAAAAATCCTAAGAAAGCCAGTGAATATGCAGATAAATTAGTAGCAGGAATTCAGAAATCAGAATTAATTTCAGTTAATAATAGCCCGGCTGATTTTAAAAGTTCAGCGCTTTCGGAAGCCTTAAAATTATGGCAGAAAGAATTAGATTATAAAGAAGGCGGTTTAGCTGGCGATATCAAATTTCCAATGCCAGGCGCATTGAGTTTTATGCTACGTTACAGTATCCAAAATAATGATAAAGCGATCCAAACCTATGTACATACAACACTGACAAAAATGGCGAATGGAGGAATTTACGATCCAATCGGTGGCGGTTTCTCCAGGTATTCTGTAGATTCAAAATGGCATATCCCTCATTTTGAAAAAATGCTTTACGATAATGCACAATTAGTGAGTTTGTATTCTGATGCTTATCTGGCAACCAAAAATGAATTTTATAAGAAAACAGTAGTTGAAACACTAAATTTTGTAGAAAAAGAACTCATGGCTTCCAACGGTGCTTTTTATTCGTCTCTAGATGCCGACAGTAAAAACAAATCAAATAAACTGGAAGAAGGTGCGTATTATGTTTGGAAAAAAGAAGAGTTAGAAACATTGTTAAAATCTGATTTTTCTCTTTTTCAGGAATACCTCAATATCAATGAAAATGGTTTGTGGGAAAAGGGGAACTATGTTTTATATAAAACACAATCGGATAGAGACTTTGCAATCAAAAACAAACTGACGGTAACAGAACTGGATTCTAAAATTAAAAATTGGAAACAAATACTTTTGTCGGCTAGAAACAAAAGACCGAGGCCACATTTAGATAATAAAACTTTGACTTCATGGAATGCTTTAATGATAAAGGGCTATGTTAGTGCTTATCGGGCATTTAAAAATCCACATTATAAAGAAGTTGCTTTGAAAAATGCTAATTTTATTATTATCAATCAGCTGCAAAAAGATGGAAGTTTAAATCACAGTTATAAGGAAGGCAAAAGTAGTATTGCTGGTTTTTCAGAAGATTATGCTGCAGTTATTGATGCGTTTATTTCTGTCTATCAAATTACGCTCGAAGAAAAATGGCTCAATAAGGCAAAACAATTAATGGATTACACAACAACTCATTTTTGGGATAAAAAATCGAATCTGTTTTATTTTACTTCTAATACTTCAACAGATTTAATTACCAGAAAAATGGAAATTGGGGATAATGTAATTCCTGGTTCTAATTCTGTACTTGCCCAAAATCTGTTTTTATTAGGACATTATTATTCTAATGATGCTTATTCCAAAACGGCGCAGCAAATGTTGAATAATGTAAAAGCAGATGTCCTACAAGCACCAACAGAGTATTACAATTGGCTAAATTTAATGCTGAATTACACCGATAGTTATTTTGAGGTTGCTATTTCCGGAAAAGATGCTGTAGCTAAAACGAGCCAGCTTCAAAGCTATTATTTGCCTAATATTCTTATTGCAGGAGCGACTAAGGAAAGTAAGCTTCCTATTTTGGAAAATCGTTTTGCAGACAATCAAACCTACATTTATGTATGCGTTAACAAAGCTTGTAAAATGCCGGAGAAAGAAGTAAATGTGGCAGTTGGTAAAATAAAAAATGGTTTGTAGAAAACAATTAAACAAGTAAAAATTCTTCGCAAGCTTACTTTAGTAGTGTCTTACCTTATTAATAGAAAGGACTTTAGGGTTAACAAGTTTAGATACTGATACTATTCTAATGCGCAACCAGTTGTTTTAGACCATATCCTTTCTTCAAAGGATCCAAACATTAATCTTATTGATTTACAAGTATTTGATGACTAATTCTCCTGATTTTCACTTTTACGACTTATGTAACAAAAATGGAGTATGTCTTTTAAATTGGCAAAATTTTCTTTTAAAATAATCATGTAAATATATATAATTTACTTTTTTGTCTTTAAAATTGATTAGAATGTTTTTTATTGTATATTTTTTTAATAATTCTTCTTATAAATTATTAAGCAACCGGTTGTTCTTCAAATGTTTTTATTTATATTTGTAATAAATACACTTATTGAGATTTATAAAAATGGCATCTCTACATAATTAAAGACTTTGAGTTTGGATTTAAAAATTAATGTTGGTTATAAGTGTTATTCTACAAAATTGGTTTATAACTAAGGGTAAGGTTAGTTTTTAAATTAAAGCCGAAAGCTTAAACACTTTCGGCTTTTTCATTACGCTTGGATTATTAAGCTATAATTCGACTACGGTAAAAAGAAAATAATAAGAATGAATTATTTAAAATCATGAATTTAAAAAATATTTTAGTGTTTTTTGCTTTTCTTGTCTCATGTCAGTCCTGGCCATATCCGCATCACACTTCTTACGGGCATGAGCTGGCACTGTCCGTAATTTTTGAATCTCCTTTGCAACATTTAGCAGACAGACAGGAAAGATATTGTGAATTGGCTGAAGCTAAAATTTTTCTAAAAGAAGTAGCAACAGCATGGGCCGATACAAAGCTAATAGATGGTTATCCGGGTCAGGACGTCATTATGGGGCGTAGAAAAGGAAATGTTTGGTATGTGGGAGGAAATACTTCTTCTGAAAATAAAGAAATAACAAAAAACATCAAGTTAGAATTTTTGAAAGAAGGAGTTAGTTACCGTACAGTTTTGATTGCTGATGGCAAACACGATAAAGCTTTTGATTCGCAAGTGATGATAGTTGATAAAAATTCAACTATTGATATAAAATTACTCCGTAGAGGAGGTTTTGTTATTTTATTAACTCCAATGGATAAATAGTGTAGTTATGAAAACAACTATTTACATCTTATTTCTGGTTTTTATATTCACTTCAGTGAATGCACAGTATAAAAAACATTCTTTAAGTAAGGATAGACTACATATAGACTTATCTGAAGGAGTACTCAACATAATTCCTCTTACCGAAAAGTCAATACGCATACAATATCAAATAGAAAATAAAAAAGAAGAACAAGATTTTGTTTTCATAAGTAAGCCTGATGCTCCTCATTTTGCAATAAAAGAAACTGCAGATAATTTAGAACTCAGTACAAAAACAATCGTAGTTACATTCAATAAAAAAACAGCTGTAATTTCATATAGTGATAAATCAGGAAGTGTATTTCTTAGCGAAAAAGCAAATGCAAGATTGTTAAGACCGAGCAAAATTATGGGAGAACCTTGTTTTATAGCCGAACAAGGTTTTGAATCCCCTCAAGACGAATATTTGTTTGGACTAGGGCAGTTTCAGGATGGTTTTTATAATCTAAAAAATACCACACGGAAACTAATTCAGGTTAATACACAAATTGCAATTCCGTTTTTGGTGTCCAATAAGGGCTATGGGTTATTATGGAATCAGTATGGCTTGACCTATTTTAATCCAACAAATCAGGAGATTCCATTGATTAAGAATACAGTTAGTGAAGGTGAAAAGAAAGAAGTTGAAGTGACAACGACTTCGGGTACTCAGAAAGTTTCACAACAGCAATCCATTTACTCTGGAAATTTTTCAGTAGACAAAGATGGAGAATATTCTATATTTCTGGATCTAGGAGATATGGATAGCCGTCATTTAGTGCTGATTGATGGTATTGATGTAATCAATCAATCTAATTTATGGCTTCCACCGGCAGTAGGTAAAATAGTTCACTTAAACGCAGGAGAGCATAAAGTAAAAGTAATTTGCAAATCAAGCAATACACCATCTCTTAGTTTAAAACTTTCTAATAACGAAACTGTTTTTAATTCTCCCAATGCAAAATCAATTGATTATGTGGTTTTTGCAGGAAATAATACAGACGAAATTATAGCCAATTACCGTAATCTAACGGGTAATGTACCAATGCTTCCTAAATGGGCATTTGGATTTTGGCAATGTCGGGAGCGTTATACTTCGGGACAGCATTTGGTTTCAACCGTAAAAGAGTTTAGAAAACGTAATTTACCGGTGGATGTGGTTGTACAGGACTGGCAATATTGGGGAAAATATGGCTGGGGAGTACCAAAGTTTGATGAAACAAATTATCCGGAACCTGAAAAATTCATAAAGGAAATACACGATTTAAATGCTCATTTTTCTATTTCTGTCTGGGAAAATTTAAATAAAGAATCTGAAATAGGGAAGGAATATGTAGCTAAAAATTTATTTATACCTAACAGTCCCTGGATCGATATTTATAATCCCGAAACCCAGAAAACGCATTGGAATGCCCTAAATAAAAATTTATTTACACAGGGAGTAGATTCGTGGTGGATGGATGCGACTGAACCTGAAAATGATGCCTTGCGAGGTAAGCAGACTTATTTTGGATTAGGTGATTTTTACCGATTAACCTATCCGTTATTTGTTAGTAAAGCGGTTTATGAAGGTCAAAGAAATACTAATCCGGACAAGAGAGTCGCTATTCTTACCCGATCTGCTTTTTTAGGACAGCAGCGTTATGGCACTATCAATTGGTCGGGCGATATAGGCTGGGATTGGGATGCATACAAACGCCAGATTGTTGCTGGCTTAAATTATAATCTTACCGGAATGCCGTATTGGACAACCGATATTGGTGGCTTTTTTCGCCCGGGTCCGACACAATACACTGATGAAAAATACCATGAAATACTCACTCGCTGGTTTCAGTGGGGTGTTTTCAATCCGATATTTCGCATTCATGGTTATCAAACAGAAACCGAGCCCTGGAAATATGGAGAAAAAGTAGAAAGCAATATGCGATCGATGCTCAATCTGAGATATCGATTGCTTCCCTATATCTATTCAGAAGGCTGGCAGATTACGACGAATAATTCAACCTTGATGCGACCTTTAATTATGGATTTCAATGATGACAAAACTGCAGTTAGTAAAGCTTATGAATACATGTTTGGAAAAGCATTATTAATAGCACCCGTTATCGCTCCCGATGTTACAAATTGGGATGTTTACCTGCCAAAGCAAAATGCCTGGTTTGATTTCTGGACGGGAAAACGATTCGAAGGAGGACAAACTGTTTCAACGCCGGCCCCATTGGATAAAATTCCCGTTTTTGTAAAAGAAGGTTCAATTGTTCCTCTAGGAAGTGTAATTCAGGATACGCATTCGAAACAAGATGTATTAGAACTTCGAATTTACACAGGTAAGGATGCGGGGTTTACACTTTACAATGACGAAGGCGATAATTACAATTATGAAAAAGGAAAATATGCTGAGATTCCTATAAACTGGAATGAAAAAAATCAAACGCTGACTCTGGAAAAACAAATAGGAAGTTATCAGAATCAAACAGGATCATATAACGTGAACATTGTATGGATCTCCGGAAAACAAAACGATACCATTTCTGAAACAATAAAGTATGTTGGGAAAAAAGTAGTAATAAAAAAGACAAATTAAACTGAATTTCAATGCAATATAATTAAATACAGCATCACCATTAACTATCAAACCAAAAAATCGTTACAATGAAAAACCATACCAAAATTTTATTTGCGCTACTATGTTGCGTATCAGTAATTAAAACTACAGCACAAAATCCTATTATAAAAAACATCTTCACTGCTGATCCTGCGCCTATTGTACATAAAGGAACCTTGTATTTATATACAGGACATGATGTTGCAACCGAGCAGGATACGAATTACAAAATGGCCGATTGGCGTGTATATTCGACAACAGATATGGCAACGTGGAAAGATCATGGCGCACCGCTTTCACCAAGCACATTTTCCTGGGCAACCGGCGATGCTTACGCAGCGCAATGTATCAAGAGAAACGGAAAGTTTTACTGGTTTGTTTCCACATTTCACAAAAAAGATGATGTAAGTACAGGAGGCGCTGCAATAGGAGTGGCCGTTTCTGATAGTCCGACTGGTCCTTTTAAAGATGCAATTGGCAAAGCCCTTATCATTAATGAAATGACTACGGACATGGCCTATGCCTGGGACGATATTGACCCGACTGTATTTGTTGATGATGATGGACAAGCTTATATGTTTTGGGGAAATGGAAGCTGCAAATGGGTAAAACTTAAAAAGAATATGACCGAGGTAGATGGTCCGATCACGACTTTCAAACCTAAAAATTATATTGAAGGACCATGGGTATATAAACGAAAAGGAATTTATTATTTAGTCTATGCCAGCGCCGGAACAAAACCGGAAATGATTGAATATTGCACCGCCAAAAAACCAACAGGACCTTGGGAATATCAGGGCATTATTCAGGAAAACGTATCCAATAGTTTTACGACTCACCCGGGTATTATTGATTACAAAGGCAAATCATACTTTTTTTATCACAATGGAAGTCTGCCTACAGGCGGAAGCTACAGACGTTCTGTTTGTGTAGACTATATGTATTATAATGAGGATGGAACCATTCAAAAAATAATACAAACGACTGAAGGTGTCAGCAAAATCAAATAGAGTCTCTTAATTTAATCTTTTGTCCCATGAAAAAAGGAATTAAGTTCATTTTCTGCTTCTTTGTTTTGCTTATACAGGCTGTTGCTTTGGCACAAGCCCAGAATCCAATAGGTTTTGCTGATGTGCCTGATATGGCTATAATAAGAGTAGGTAAAAATTACTATATGAGCAGTACTACGATGCACATGAGTCCGGGTTTGCCTATTATGAAATCGACCGATCTTGTTAATTGGAAACTAATCAATTATGCCTATAATACTTTGGCAGATATGCCGGAATTAAATTTAACAGAAGGAAAAAGCACGTACGGAAGAGGTTCCTGGGCAAGCAGTCTGCGTTTCCATAAAGGTATGTATTATGTGACCACTTTTGCACAAACTACAGGCGAAACCTATATTTTTAAGACGAAAGATATAGAAAAAGGAAATTGGCAAAGAGTTTCTTTTAAACCCGATTATCACGACCATTCTTTGTTTTTTGATGATGACGGTAAGGCGTATTTAATCTACGGAGCGGGCAAAATTAAAATGGTTGAACTCAATGATGATTTAACCGGAATTAAACAAAATGTTCCGGAGAAAGTTATTATAGAAAATGCCAGTGAACCTGCTGGAAACAATATTATGCTAGGTGCAGAAGGTTCTCAGTTATTTAAAATAAAAGGAAAATATTACCTGTTTAATATTTGCTGGCCTCAGGAAGGAATGCGTACCGTAATCATTCATAGGGCAGATAATATTAATGGCCCTTGGGAAGGAAAAATAGGTTTACAGGATTTAGGCATTGCTCAGGGCGGACTTATAGATACTCCTGACGGACGCTGGTTCTCTTATCTTTTCCGCGATTTTGGAGCTGTTGGAAGAATTCCTTATCTGGTTCCTGTAAAATGGAAAGACGGTTGGCCAATATTGGGTGAAAATGGAAAAGTTCCCGAAAAATTAGACCTGCCTGAGAGTAAAGGCTTGATTCCGAATTTGGTTGCTTCTGATGAATTCAATACAAAGAAAGGAGAAGAAACACTACCCTTAGTATGGCAATGGAATCACAATCCGGATAATACACTTTGGTCTTTAAAAGAGAGAAAAGGATTCCTGCGTCTTAAGACAGGAAGAATTGATACTGATTTTCTCTTAGCAAGAAATACACTTACACAACGCACTATTGGTCCAAGAAGTTCAGCTTCTGTTTCTTTGGATATTTCTAAAATGAAAGAAGGTGATTTTGTCGGATTATCTGCATTACAAAAAGAATACGGATTAGTCGGCGTAACATTTGAAAAGGACAAAAAATCAATAGTAATGGTAAATACGACTAAAGATAAAGCTGTTGAAGTACAGCGAATTCCTTTAGATCAAAATCAGGTTTATTTTAAAATTGACTGTGATTTCACGAACAAAAAAGATGAAGCCAGTTTCTTCTACAGTTTAGATGGAAAAGTGTGGAACCCGATAGGCGAAGCTTTAAAAATGAAATATACCCTTCCGCATTTTATGGGTTATCGTTTTGGCTTATTCAATTATGCAACAAAAAATACAGGCGGATATGTTGATTTTGATTGGTTTAGAATTAAATATTAAAAAGATAAATTATGATTATAGATAAAAGTTTAACAAAGGAATTTCTGCTTAGAATTCACGTTTTGGTATTGGTATTCGGATTGATTGTACCCGTTTTGACGGTTGGTCAAATTAAAAAGAAAGTAGAAAAATCAGAATCAAAACCGCAATACCGTAACCTTTTTGCGGCAGCAGGTTACACTCAAACGGATATTGACAAGAAATTAGCCAAAGCCTACTATGATGTTTTTGAGGGACCAAACAAGGTATATTTTGAAGAAGGAGATTCTTTAGGATATGTTTCGGATGTCAAAAACAAAGACGCCCGTACCGAGGGAATGTCATATGGGATGATGGTTGCTGTTCAACTTAATAAAAAAGAGGTTTTTGACCGCATCTGGAGATGGTCGGTTAAATACATGCAACATCAGGATGGACCGAGAGAAGGCTATTTTGCTTGGAGTGTAAATCCTGAAACTAAAAAACAAAACTCGGCAGGTTCGGCCTCAGACGGAGAATTATATTATGTAACCAGTTTGCTTTTCGCTTCTAATAAATGGGGAAATAATGCGGGAATTCATTACTATAATGAAGCAAGAAAAATATTGGATGCCATGTGGAAAAAAGATGGTACCAATGGTATTCATAATATTATAAATACCGAACATAAGCAAATATCTTTCGTGCCAGAAGGAGGAGGATATAATTGGACAGATCCTTCTTATCATGTTCCTGCGTTTTATGAAATATGGGCTTTGTATGCCAAAGATGGTCATGAGCAATTTTATAAAGAATGTGCTGATGTTTCCCGTAATTTTCTTCATAAAGCCACCCATCCGGTAACGGGACTAAATTCAGATTACACCGAATTTACAGGAGAACCACATCCTACACCATGGATGCCTCCCGGATTTCGTTATGATTCCTGGCGTGTTCCTATGAATATAGCAATGGATTATACCTGGTATGGAAAAGATAAAAAATGGCAGGAAGAATACGCTGGGAAATTTCAAAATTTCCTTAGATCCAAAGGATTGGATGCTTTTGAAGATCAATTTAATCTGGATGGTTCTACTCCTGATTTTATTCTGCAAGCTGGTCCGGTTAAAAAACTCAGACATTCAATAGGATTAGTTGGTACTTCAGCGACTGCATCATTAGTTAATCCCGATATAGCAAGTATAGATTTTGTTCATGCAGTTTGGAATGCCAAACTCGAACCGTATGAAGATGGTTACTTCGATCCATATTATGATGGGTTGATGTATCTCTTTAGTTTAATGCATCTTAGTGGGAATTATCAAATTATAAACCCGGCAGCTAAATAAATTTTTAAATCTAAAAAAAATAAAAATATGAAACAGTATACAGTTGTTATGTTATGGGCTTTTATTTTATCTGGTATTACAGGTTTTTCACAAACAAGTCAAACCACTATTGCCGAAGATTTTAAACCTTCAACCGTTAATCAGCCCGGACAGGAATACCCGCAAGTCAATTCGCAGGGTTATGCACGATTTCAAATTCTGGCTCCCGAAGCCAAATCGGTTGTAGTAAGCCTTGGATTAGGTGGAGCAAAAGGAGGTACAATCCTTACAAAAGAAGAAGATGGTTTGTGGAGAGGCATTACCGCTGGTGCTATGGACGAAGGTTTTCATTATTATCATCTAACTATCGAAGGAGGCGTTTTTAACGATCCGGGAGCACTCAATTTTTATGGCTCAACCCGTTGGGAAAGCGGAATTGAAATACCGGCACATGATCAGGATTTTTATGCCCTGAAAAATGTGCCGCACGGAAACGTACAGCAGATTCTTTTTCCTTCAAAAAGTACTAATACCTCTCGCAGGGCTTTTGTTTATACGCCACCAGGATATCATAAAGATAAATCAAAGCAATATCCGGTTTTGTATTTACAACACGGCTGGGGAGAAGACGAAACAGCCTGGAGCAATCAGGGACATGTCAATTTGATCATGGATAATTTGATTGCAGAAGGAAAAATTAAACCATTCCTGATCGTTATGACTTACGGAATGACAAATGAAATTAAATATGGTGGCCTGGCCAGCTTTAAAATAGAACCTTTTCAGACCGTTCTTACAGAGGAATTAATTCCGTATGTAGATTCCAATTTCCGAACGCTTGCTAATCAGACGAATCGAGCAATGGCGGGTTTATCGATGGGAGGTATGGAAACCAAAATGATAACACTCAATAAACCGGAAGTTTTCTCTCAATATGCGCTTCTTAGTGGCGGAATTTATAAACCGGAAGACATTAAGGATAAATCAAAAGTAAAATTGATCTTCTTAAGTTGTGGAAGTAAGGAGCGTCCTGATGGTATTAAAGATGCTGTATCAACGCTTAAAAATGCTGGTTTTAATGCTGTTTCTTATATTTCAGAAAACACAGGGCATGAATTTCAAACCTGGCGTCGAAGCTTCAAAGAATTGGCACCGCTATTATTTAAAGAGTAGTGATTTTTTCAAGATTACTAATTCATTCATTTTAATATGCAGTATCTGGCTATGAATTGTATTTGCCCCAAAACATGACATTTAAACAATCATCAGTCCAGATACTTGTTGTTGGCTGTAATAATTAAATATAAAATTATGCGTAAACTTAATAGTAGGTTATTGGTTGTTTTCAATAAAGTTTTATTGAAAAAAGTATTTATTTTTTTTTGTTTGTTTAGTCTTGCAAACAAGTCATTTTCTCAAAATTTAGTATTAAATGAAAAGGAATATTTTGAAACGCCGGGATTCAATGTCTGGGTTTTTAATAATGAATACAACGGAATGTTTTTCGACGAAAAAACAGCCGGAATAGAATTTATTCACCATGGTGTCAGAACGGTAACGGGCGGTGCCATCAGGCTTCAGAATACACCGGAACAATGGGATTTAATTCCGAAAATGATCAGCCGAAAAGTCGACAAAGCAAAGAATTCCATTGAAGTCACCCTGCGATATGAGGAATTTAATTTTGATTCCAAAATCATAGTCACACCAAAAGGAAAAGGTTTTGTTATCGATGTAATATTAGACAAACCAGTTCCAAAACAGCTGGAAGGAAGAGCCGGCTTTAATATGGAATTTATTCCTACTTCGTATTTTGAAAGCAATTATTTGGTTGATGGCAAAGCAGGAATTTTTCCGAGATATCCTGCCAGTAACACAGAAATCCGACCTTTAGCTGAAAAAATCCCTCAGTTTGCCGGACATACTACATTTGATGATCGCGGACGAAATGAATTTATAGCAACGATTCCTTTAGAATCGGGTAAGAATTTCATCTTTGCTCCTGAAAATCCGGAACGTACCGTAAAAATTCAGTCTGAGGATCAGGATGTAATGCTTTTTGATGGAAGAAATTTGGGGCAAAATGGTTGGTTTATAGCGCGAAGTATACTGCCGATAAACAGAAAAGGGAAAGTAATGACCTGGTATGTAGAACCCAATGCGATACCGAATTGGAAAAGAGAACCCGTAATTGGTTTTTCACAAGTGGGATATATGCCGGGCCAGAAGAAAGTAGCGGTTGTCGAACTGGATAAAAATGACAAAGCGTTAAGTACGGCGTCGATTTTTAAACTTGGTGCCGACGGAAATTTTACAGAAGCACTAAAGGCAAATGTCAAGGATTGGGGAACTTATCTCCGATATAATTATGCCCAGATTGATTTTAGTGCTGTTAAAGATAAAGGGCTTTATTACATTCAATATGGTGACCAAAAAACAAATACCTTTCAGATAGAGGATGATATTTATTCCAAAATATGGCATCCCACTATGGACGTTTGGTTTCCTGTTCAAATGGATCACATGGAAGTCAATGAGGCCTACAGAGTTTGGCACGGAAAACCTTTTTTAGACGATTGTCTTCAGGCGCCAGTTAATCATGAACATTTTGATGGATATAAACAAGGTCCTACGACAGAGACTAAATACAAACCATTAGAACGTATTCCGGGAATGTCGGTAGGAGGCTGGTTTGATGCGGGTGATTTTGATATACAGACTTTTTCGCATGTCAGTGTCATCAATAGTTTTGTAGAATCCTGGGAAGCATTCAAAGTAGACAGGGATGAAACTTACATTGATCAAAAAACACAGTTTGTAGACATTCACCGTCCGGATGGCCAACCCGATATGTTACAGCAAATTGAACACGGCGTTTTGAATCTGGTAGCACAAGTAGAGAATATTGGACATCCTGTCAGAGGGATAGTGGTTCCTAATCTTCATCAGTATCATCATTTGGGTGATGCTTCAACCGAAACCGATAATCTGCCTTATAATCCATCTCTTAAACCTTTTGAATCTAATGGAGTTTCAAGCGGTACTAAAGATGACAGATGGGCATTTACCAACCGAACTTCATTTCTTGATTTCAGAACAGCGGGTGCTTTAGCGGCAGCAAGCAGAGCTCTAAAAGGCTATAATGATGCACTTTCTGTAAAATGTTTATCTCTTGCTATAAAGTTGACAAACGAAGCAACTGAAATAGATAAAAAGGCAAAAATTGATAATAGTCCAATGTCAAGATGGGGCAAAGGAAGTGATATGATAGCGATATTGCAACTTTATCTAAGTACAAAAGACGAACAGTATAAAAAAAGCTTTGAAGATAAGATATGGAAATTGCTGGATGAAAATTTAGAATTCAATATTAGTTCAGCACTATTGGCAGCGCCTTCTATGGATACCAACTATAAACAAAAATTACGCGGCTATGTAATCAAGTATAAAGAAAAAACGGAGAAAGAAAATGCAGAAAACCCTTATGGTGTGCCAATAGCAAAAAGGGGATGGGGAGGCAGTTCACAAGTTATCAATTGGGCAAGTACGAATTATTATATTCATAAAATTTATCCTGATATCATGGACAAAGAAAGTGTTTATCAAGGATTGAATTATATTTTAGGCTGTCATCCTTATTCTAATTTGTCGTTTGTAAATGCAGTGGGAAACAGATCCAAAAAAGTGGCGTATGGAGGCAATCGCGCTGACTTTACCACAATTGCAGGTGGAGTTGTTCCGGGACTTATTTTTTTAAAACCGGACTATTTAGAGAACAAAGATGACTGGCCATTTTTTTGGGGAGAAAATGAATGTATTATCGATGGTGGTGCGTGGTATGTTTTTCTTGCGAATGCAGTAAATGATTTGGCTAAGGAAAAATAATAAACTTAAAAAAGAAAATATGAAACGATTTTTAAATATTATCATTATAATTTCCAGCTTGTGTTTTGAGTCAGGCTGGAGTCAGGAAACACAAATAGTGGAGGACTTTAAACCTTCAACTATTAATCAGATGGATAAACAATTCCCTCAGGTAAATTCACAAAGGCGTGTACGTGCCAGTATTTCAGCGCCCGGTGCAAATAAAGTCCAGCTTGATCTTGGCGGAGTGAAATATGATATGCGAAAAGACGCGAATGGCGTATGGACAGGTGAATCCAATCCTCAAGATGAAGGATTTCATTATTATCAGTTAAACATTGATGGGGCTTCTGTTCCAGATCCGGGAAGTTTGTATTTCTACGGAGCAGGAAGGTCAGGAAGTGGAATAGAAATTCCGGCGAGAGATCAGGAATTTTTCGCTCTGAAAGAAGTACCTCACGGTTTGGTGAGTGAAAATATCTATTTCTCAAAATTGACTAACTCTTTTAGACGCTGTTTTATTTATACACCTCCGGGTTATACTGAAAATACAAAAATACGATATCCGGTACTGTATTTACAACACGGGAGTTTTGAAGATGAAACAGGATGGTCAGCACAAGGGAAAGCAAATTTAATTTTAGATAACCTGATTGCTTCAAAGCAGGCAAGCCCCATGATTATTGTAATGGATAATGGGTATGCGTACAAACCGCAAAACAATGAATCAAAGGATAAAAAAGAACGCCCTGAATCTGTTTTTGAAGAAGTTCTTATTACAGAAGTTATTCCGATGATTGATTCGAAATTTCGTACGATGGCCAGTCAGGAACATAGAGCGATAGCCGGCCTTTCAATGGGAGCCAATCAAACGATGCGCATTATGATGAACCATCTGGATACTTTTTCCTACTATGGAGGATTTAGCGGTACAGCCAATTATCCGAGTATAGATCCCATTGATACTAATAGTTTTTTAGAAGGAAAATACAAAGACGGTCCGGCACTTAATAAAAAAATAAAGCTTTTTTGGTTAGGCTTAGGGACTAAAGAACCTAGTCCGTTTCCTAAATCAGTTGGTGCTTTCAAAACCATGTTAGACCAGCAAGGAATTAAATATATCTATTACGAATCGCCTGAAACGGCTCATGAATGGCTTACATGGCGTAGATGTTTATATCAATTTGCTTCTAAGTTATTCAAATAGTATTCGAACAATCAATAAAAAAAAGATCAATTTATGGGAAAAATCTTCTATAAATTGATCTTTTTTCTTGCTTAAATTTAATTTCCAAAATGTTTTTGGACTGCCAGAACTAAGAACATAAAATCGGTAGATCCGCCGCCCATAACGTATTCTGTTTGTTGCCAAAAGAAAGGCCATTTTTTAAGTTCGGGCAAGTTTGGTCTAATAAGCGCTGTACCAGAAGTAACTCCTCCCGGAATGTACGACCAATCAGCACGGTTCATACCATAAGCAACTAACAATGAATTTGATCCAATACCCGAAGCAAACGATGCGGTATTATTACCCGGATGAACTCCCAGTATAAAATTCAGGGCATTACTATACACTTCATAATTGGCATATTCCGGCCACGATTTCGAAAAATAATATTGTTGGACACCAAACTCCTGCAAAGTCCATCCGGCTCCCCAAATATTAGGTGTGTATGGGACTCCATATGGAGAATCGATAAGTGCATTGTTTTTGGTTTTAATACTCCTTTTTTTTGCTTCAGCATTTAATTGATCCAGAAATGATTTATCCTTGATAATATGTTTTACCCTTCCAACTTCCCATCCTGATTTTTCAAAATTCTTCAATACATCTTTTTGCATACTGACAATTTCATTTATGTAAATCGCTTCATTGGTTGCCAATGCCAATTCAACCAGTACCATTATTTTGCTATCTGTTTTTTTTGATTTGCTATAAGAAGTTTTATAGAGTGCTTTTGCAGTTTCCAGACATTCAGTGGCTAATTTTGGGTTAGGACCCTTTAAAACACGATACGAAGCAGCAAGTCCGGCAGCCACATACAATTCCCTTTCAGGATTATCTTCTGTAAAAACCCATCGGTCATCATCTTTTGCACTCGGATTGGCACTCCATTTATTATCAGTAACGCCTCCAAAATCGCCAAGAAGGACATATTGTTTTAAATCATTTGTAATTATTCCTCTATATAACCGTCCCATAGATCGATAGGCTCCTAAAACCGAGGCAAGTCCGTGTTCCATTTGCTGTAAAGCATCTGACTTTCCGTCTGGCTGATGAATTTCTACTATTTTCTTATCATTATCAATACTGGTGGCATCGTATGATTCAATATTGAATTCTTCCAGCATTAACGCAAGATTCCAAACCGTACCAATTTGAGATTCTACCCGTAAGTCATCATCACCTGCATCATGCCATCCGCCCTGATTTAAATTCGGAACAACTTCATTAGATTTATACTTTGTAAGTGTTGACGGACCCTGAACATAACCATCAAAATGATTAAGATTAAGGGGAGCCATCTGAGCATCATCTAAATGACAGAAGTTATGCCAAATTCGATATTTTTCATTCACGCGAACGTGACACATTTGAACAGGCAAAAAATACTCAAGAATGGGCTGCCAAACATTTCGCTCGTATAATTTTTTACTTATTTGAAAAGGAGATGTTTCATTTCCTTTATAACTCAGCGTATACATTCCTTCTTCTTTTACTTCAGAAAAGTCTAGTTGAAAGTAGTTGTATCTTAAAAAATTACCCCACTTTTTAGGGTTTATGATTTTGATGTTTTTTTTACCGAACTCATCATGTTTTATCAAAATTACTTCTGATGTTGCTGAATCATTTGGATCAGTTTCAAGAATAGCTACCTTTGATTGTGTTGGATAGTAACCCACCTGTGAAACCTGAACTACCGGTTTATATGTCCAATTTGGAATAACATTTGGAGAAACAATAATGTCGATGACCCTTTTACCGGAATTTTTAGAGATAGGAGCGCGGACAATAAACCAGCCATTATTATGATTGATTCTTCCATCCCATAAAGCAATCTCTTCTAAATTAGATTCAATAGTTACTCTTGATAAATCATTTTCGGGAGCAATTGTAATTCTCTTTCCTTTACAAAGCGGTGTTCCCAGATTCTGTCCATCAATTTGTGATTGAACGGGCCCATAAGGAGAATGGGTAAAAATGCCAAAATTTCCATCACAGATATAAGATTTTCCAAATAAGTCACCGGGAAACAATTCAATATTAAAACCAATTTTACCTAACCATTTTACATCAACCTCATTTTCTAAATCGACCGTAATTCGAAAATTATTCCCTTCAGTAGGCGTTACGCTTACTTTATACTTTAATTTCAAATCCGGATAATCGATTGGATTAAAACCAACATGATTTTTAGTTTCATCCGGATAGGATAAGGATTGTGAAATGGTTTGTCTAGCAGGATCAATTTTTTTCTCTGCTTCTTTTGGTACAGGAGACCATTGTCCAGGCGAAATTTCTAATCTCAAATCTCCATTGGCCATAACGCGCTCGCCATGTTGAATCATGGTTACACCCGTTTGATGACCATCAGGATAAATATCATCAAAAACGGTAACTTCTATTCCACGGGCCGAAAAATAACCTTTTGGATGGAGTTTCAAATTTTGGGCCACCATTTTTAGTTGCAACATCACTGCTATTAATACAAAAACAAGAAGAGCTTTATTTTTCATTATTTTTTTTAGGTGTTTTGGTTAATATTCTATAATGAATGCAAATAGGCTAATGTTAATTAATTGGATATTCAATAATGCCATTAAGTTTATAAATATAGTCTTCTGCTAATAATCTGAATAACAAAATTGAAGCGTAATGTAGAAGAATTGATGCGCTTTGGATAACTTAATTTTCATACACGAGCATTTTTAACGATGCAAGGCGATAAAAAGGGTGAATTTAATTTAAGCAAATATTCTTGGATAGCATCATTAGCAAGTTCATCAGGAGAAATATTTAATTCGTACACAAAAGATAGTACTGATGAACTTAAACCTTATTTGAATTCTAATAAAATATTTTTTTTTAGAAATTTATTGCTCAGAATTTAATATTAATTTTAGTGTCTATATGTGCCATAATTTGGCCAAAAAAAATATTATTTGTACTCACATTCTCGAGGTACAAATAAGGTAGGAATTTAAGCAAAAGATCACATAATATCCAAAAGAATAAGGAATTTTTAAAAAAAAAAAACAAAAGAATTAAAGTATTGTTTATCAGTACTTTAATTCTTTTATTTGTTGTTGTTTTGCGTTATATTGTCTTGCTATTTTCCGATGCAGAAATTAGCAAAAATATTCCCTAGTAGTTCGTCGTTAGAAACCTGGCCTGTAATAAGTCCGAATTGATATAAAGCTTCACGAATATCAAGCGCAATTAAGTCACTTGAAAGATTGGTTTCAAGACCAAATTTTACTTTTTGTATTTCATCTAAAGCTTTTAATAAAGAATCATAATGCCTTGTATTCGTTACAATTGTTTCATTGTTTCTTAAAGCTCCTGTATTAACAAAAGAAAGCAACTGATTCTTTAATTCATCAACACCAATGTTTTCTTTTGCGGATAGCATTAAGATTTCAGGAATATCAGATTTTAAGTTTGCAATTTCAATTTCGGATAATTTATCTGATTTATTTCCTATAACAACTAATGGTTTTAAAGGAAATTGATTTTTGATTTTTTCAAGTTCTACTTTTAATTTCAATCCTGAAACTTTAAACTCTGAACTATCAAATAAGAAAATAACAACCTGTGCCTGTTCTATTTTTTCAAAAGTTTTTTTGATTCCGATACTTTCTACGACATCTTTAGTTTCTCGAATTCCTGCAGTATCAATGAATCTAAAACCGATTCCGCCAATAACTAATTCATCTTCGATTGTATCACGTGTTGTTCCGGCAATGTCTGAGACAATGGCACGCTCTTCGTTTAATAAAGCATTTAACAAAGTTGATTTTCCCACGTTTGGTTCTCCTACAATCGCAACAGGAATACCGTTTTTAATAACATTTCCAACAGCAAACGAGTCGATTAAACGTTTCAGTACAAATTCAATTCGGTTTAATAATTCGTGGAATTGAGTTCGGTCTGCAAATTCAACATCTTCTTCTGCAAAGTCTAGTTCCAGTTCAATTAAAGAAGCAAAATTTAAAAGCTCTTCACGTAATTTGGCAATTTCATTACTAAAACCACCACGCATTTGCTGCATTGCAATTTGGTGGGAAGCTTCATTATCTGATGAAATCAAATCCGCAACTGCTTCTGCTTGTGATAAATCTAGTTTTCCATTTAAGAAAGCTCTTAAAGTAAACTCTCCCGCATCAGCCATTCTACAGCCTTTTCTCAATAGTAACTGAATAATTTGCTGCTGAATATAAGTTGATCCATGACAAGAGATTTCGATAGTATCTTCACCCGTATAAGAGTTTGGTCCTTTGAAAACAGAAACTAATACTTCATCCAGTGTTTTTGAATCATCTATAATATGACCCAGGTGTAAAGTATGCGTTTTCTGTTTGGTTAAATCTTTGTTTTTGATGGATTTAAAAACCGAATTTCCGATAGTGATAGCCTCGGAACCTGAAATACGAATGATAGCAATAGCACCTGCTCCTGATGGAGTAGCTAATGCAACTATAGAATCTTGATTTATCATGGTGCAAAGGTATAAAAAAAGGCATAAAGTTCTGAAGTGGAAGTCGGAGAAGATATCTTGCTTTTTACTTTTGCAAGTTCATATTTTAAGGAATTAACAAATGTTAAATTACTGATAATTATCAGGTTGTTTTGTTTTTAGAATGATTAAATTTGAGAAAACAATACTTTAATCCTAAGCAAAATGAAAAAGATATTATTTCCCACAGATTTTTCTGAAGCAGCTACTAATGCATTTGTTCATGCGTTAGAATTTGCGAAAATTGTCAATGCCGAACTGGTTTTGTTACACACATTTGAAATTCCGGTTTATGATAGTCAGTTTTTTCCAGAAAATTACGCTTCGATTTACAGCTCAATAGAATTGGCTAAATTTGAGATGTTTAAGGATGAAATTCCTAAACTTAGAACTATTGCTATCGAACGAAACTTAGAGGATATAGTGATAAAACATCGTTTGATGGATGGAGATTTAATTTATAATTTAAAAAATGCCGTTGAAGAGGATAAGATTGATTTTGTTATTATGGGAACTTCGGGCGTTTCAGACTGGACTAAATTTTTTACGGGATCAAATACAAACTCAGTAATTTCTGAAGTCAAAGTGCCGGTTTTATGCATTCCTGTTACTGCAAAATTTCACAGAATAAAAATTATAGGTTTTACTACCCGTTATCGTGAAAAAGACAAAACAGAACTTCGTAAAGTGATTGAAATTGCCAAAAAAACAAATGCTAAAGTAAAATGTTTATATGTTAAAACTTCTAATTCAGATGTTTCAAGCGCCACAATTAAAGAATGGGAAAATGAATTCAAGGGCGATCATGTTGAGTTTTTAGTATTGCCAAGCGATGAAGTTAAGGAAACCATTCTTGATTTTATTCTTTATAAAGACATTGATATTCTGACCACAATTACACATAAAAGATCTTTTTTTGAAAGTATCTTTGAATCTAGTTTTACAAAAAAAATTGCCAAAGAAGTTTCGGTTCCTGTTTTAGTAATGCATGAAAATTAAAATTCGAATTTTTTAAGATTGATTTTATGATGCAAAACTTATATTTGTATCTCATCAAATCAATAAAATGAATTCATATCAAAATAAGGTTACCCACTATTCAGAACTTTTTAGTAAAATCAATAAAAGATACAATAGCATTAGTTTACTGCGTTTATTAAGTGTTTTTCTGTGTTTGCTTATGTTGTTTTATTACATCAAAACCGATGAAACGCTTTATGTAGTTCTCGCTTTTCTGTCTTTTGTTGGTTTTATTTTTTTAATGAGAATCCACTCTAAGTTATCTTTTCAAAAACAACTCACAACGGCACTATTGAAAATAAATCAAAACGAAATCTCCTATCTGAAAAGGGAAAAGATTCCTTTTGAGAACGGAATTGAATTCAATGATTTCCATCATCCTTATGCTTACGATTTAGATATTTTTGGAGAACATTCCTTATTTCAAAACCTGAATAGAACCGCTACTTATATTGGAAAAAAGACATTAGCAAACCAATTGTTAACTCAACTTCCGAATGAAGTTATTCTGGAAAACCAGGAAGCAATAGATGAACTGAAATCTAAAATCGATTGGAGACATGATTTCCTGGCATTGGCAACAATTAGCAATGACTCTAAAGCTTCTTACGATTCTATATTATATTGGAATTCATTTAAAAATAATACTTTACCTAAAGTTTTAATTGTACTTTCATTTGTTATTCCAGCTTTGTTTTTTGGAGTTTTAACTGCTTATTTCATTACTTCTAAAACTATTTTATTATCCTATCTGAGTTATATTTTTATTGCCAATTTGATGGTCGTGGGAAGGTCATTGAAAAGAATTCAGTCCGAAATTGCGAAGGCAGATAATGTCCATAAAATCATAAAGCAATATAGTTTATTGGTTCAGAAAATTGAATTAGAAACGTTTCAATCCAAAAAGCTAATCGATTTGCAAAAGCAGCTTATTTTTAAGAATGCTACTGCAAGTATTCATCTAAAACAATTATCAGAGTTGTTCTCCAGAATGGATACAATAAGCAATCTAGTAACGGCACTTTTGTTTAATGGAACGTTTTTGTTTAATCTTCACGTTTTAAAAGCGTTATTAAAATGGAAAGAAAATTATTCTGAAGAATTTGAAAAATGGATTGCTATTATTGGAGAATTTGAAGCCTTAAACAGTTTGGCAAATTTGGCCTATAATAATCAGGATTTTGTTTTTCCTGAAATCAATTCAGAATATAAAATCGGTTTTAAAAATCTAAGTCATCCGTTATTGAATCCGGCAACCAGAGTTGGGAATGATACTCATTTTTATCCCGAATCTTTTATGATTTTAACGGGTTCTAATATGTCGGGAAAAAGTACTTTTTTAAGAAGCTTAGGTGTTAATATGGTTTTAGGTGGAATAGGTTCAGTTGTTTGTGCTTCAGAAGCTAATATTCATCCACTTCCAGTTTTAGTTTCAATGCGATTATCTGATTCTTTAGCGGATAGTGAATCGTATTTTTTTGCAGAAATTAAGCGTTTAAAGCAAATTATGGATGCCTTAGAAGAGAAACCGGCTTTTGTTTTATTAGATGAAATTTTAAGAGGAACCAATTCTGATGACAAACGAAATGGAACAATAGAAGTAGTTAAAAAGATCATTGGCAAAAATGCAATTGGTGCAATAGCAACGCACGATATTGAAGTTTGTCTTACTACAAATGAATATCCTGATATTTTAACGAATCAATGTTTTGAAGTAGAAATCAAAAATAACGAACTTCATTTCGATTATAAACTTCGTAATGGAATTTGCAAAAATAAAAGTGCTACATTTTTGATGCAGAAAATGGGAGTTATTTAGGATTTTAGATTTTAGACTGTAGATTTTGATCTACAATATGGAATTTACCGCAAAGATTCTGATTAGCGTATTTTGATAAAACCGAAAAGTTCGCAAGGCATTATGTAAACTTTGCGAACTCTGCGTAAATCTTTGCGTACTTCGCGATTAATCTAAAATCTAAAATTATTTCTGTACTTCCTTAATCGTATTCACAAATGCCTCAACGGGCTGAGCGCCAGAAACAGCATATTTTCGATCAAAAACAAAAAATGGAACTCCTTGCACACCAATTTCCTGAGCTTCTTTAATATCGCCTCTTACATCATTTAAATAAAGGCTTTCATTCTCTACGACTTCCTTTACTTCATCTGAATCTAATCCAGCCTGAATTCCCAGTTCAATTAAAGTTTGAGCATCATTTAGATCTTTGCCATCAGTGAAATAAGCTTTAAAGAAAATCTCTTCCATTTCATCGTCGAGTTTTTTAGCTTTCGCCAAATGGATAATACGATGTGCTGTCAGCGAATTCGAAATAATAGCTTTGTCAAAATGATAATCCAAACCTACGCTTTTTGCGCGTTCTACAACACCTTTATGCATTTCTATAGATTGTTCAACTGAAATGCCTTTTCGTTCGGCTAAAAACGTATAAACGTCTTTTCCGGATTGCGGTTCAATAGTTGGGTCAAGTTGAAAGCTTTTCCACTCAATTTCAAAATTATTCCCAGGAAACACCTCCAAAGCGGTTTCCAATTGTCTTTTTCCGATATAACAAAACGGACACATGATGTCCGACCAAATTTCTATTTTCATAAATACAAAGTTATAAAAATTGTTTAAGGTTTTAATTTTTTCAAGTTTCAGGTTTTTGCTTTGAACAGAATGTAACCGCAAAGTTTTGAAACTTGAAACTAAGCTAAAATAAAAAACCGCAAATCTTTTAAAAAGAATTGCGGTTTCTAGGTATAAAAAATGGTTGGTTAATAGCGATATTTTTTTTTACAATGATATGTCTTTAATTCGAAACTAAAAAAAATCCCTGTAACAAAAAGAAGTTTTGATGTTAACTATTTAACATTACTGGCATTACCAACATAGTAACAGTTTCGCCTTCTTCTAAACCATCAACTGGCGTAAGAATTCCGGCTCTGTTAGGCAATGACATCTCTAACATAATCATGTCAGATTGTAAGTTGGTCAACATTTCAGTTAAAAAACGAGAGTTGAAGCCAATTTGAAGATCATCTCCCTGATAATCACAAGTCAATCTTTCTTCTGCTTTGTTTGAGTAATCAATATCTTCTGCAGAAACATTTAATTCGGCTCCGGCGATTTTTAAACGAATTTGGTGTGTTGTTTTGTTTGAGAAAATCGCAACACGCTTAACTGAACTTAAAAATAAAGAACGGTCAATCATTAATTTATTTGGATTTTCTTTTGGAATAACCGCTTCGTAATTTGGGTATTTTCCATCAATCAAACGACACATTAAAATATAATTATCAAATGAGAAAGTCGCATTTGAATCGTTGTATTCAATTTTTACTTCAGCATCAGAACTTCCTAAAATACTTTTTAAGATATTCAAAGGTTTCTTTGGCATAATAAAATCAGCTACCTGAGATGCTTTTACATCTGTACGGGCATACTTTACTAATTTATGAGCATCCGTAGCAACAAATGTCAAACCTTCTGGTGAAAACTGAAAGAAAACTCCAGACATTACCGGACGTAAATCATCATTTCCGGCAGCGAAAATAGTTTTGCTAACCGCAGTTGCCAAAACATCAGCAGGAACTAAAGTTACAGATGGATCTTCAAGATTCACTGATTTTGGAAATTCTTCTCCAGCGGCATATGCCAATGCATATTTTCCTGAATTAGAGCTGATTTCAACTGTATTGTTGTCTTCGACTGTAAAAGTTAAAGGCTGTTCTGGAAATGTTTTTAAAATTTCAAGCAAAAGTTTTGCAGGCACAGCTACACTTCCTTTACTTTTAGAATCGATTGATAATGTAGCCGACATTGTAGTTTCAAGATCTGAAGCCGAAACTGTCAACGCATCATTGTCTAGTTCAAATAAAAAGTTGTCTAAAATAGGCAACGTGTTGTTACTGTTAATTACACTACCTAAAACTTGTAATTGTTTTAATAAGTACGAACTCGATACTATAAATTTCATCTGTTTTGTTTTATTTTTTGATGTGTTTTTTAGCAATTAGAGGCTAAATATACGGATTACAAATATATCGTAAACTATCTTAGTTTTGCAATTTTTTTATTAACATCTATTTGCTGTATTTTCTTTTTCTCATGTAAGTAAATACAAGTCCGAAAACCAATAAAATTAGAATTGGAAGTCCGATAGTTATGAATTGCGTCATTGTATAGTTTTCATAAACTTTATCCTTATCCAATAAAGGCAAGTCAACATCTTTGCTTCTAATGTTAATAAGTCCGGTATCATCTAACAAATAATTGATGCAATTCATCATGAAATCTTTGTTGTCATATAAATTCCCTGTACGTTGATCATAGCCTAATTCAACTGGCATCATGTTTTTATCCAATTGATTTCGGGCTAAATCCCCATCAGCAATTACAATCATTTTATTTGGTTTTCCCTTTGCCTGAAATGCATTTTCTTTGAAAGGTAAAACACGATTCTCGAAAGCCGAATGAAAATCTCCTTCTAATAAAACCGCAAGAGCAGAGTTTCCTTTATTTAAATATTCTTGTGGAGTAGTCTGCTCAGTTACAATATTCAAATTGATTTCGGTGGGAGTTCCAATTTTCTTAGAATATTGTGAAGATTGTAATAAAACCGTTTTCTTAATTCCGTTTTTCAAAGTGTCAATCGGGCTGGCAAAATCAAATTTAATTTGGCCTAAATTTTTAACGATTGGGTGTTTGCTAGAAGGGATTACAATTGGAGCGTATTTCCATTTGAATTCCTGATATTGTGTTGCGCTTCCTTGTTCTCCGGTAGCCAGTTTGATTGGACTTCCGTATTCGTCTTTTACTAAATCAGGATTAATTCTGAACCCATATTTGAAGAACATGTCATTCAAATTCAGATCCCTTGGATAAGCCAGAGTTGCTCCGGATTGATTGTACAAACTATCCATATCGGCAGCAACCTGATCGACTAGCCATAATGTTTTTCCGCCGTTCATGATAAACTGATCCAAAACCTGTTTTTCTTCATCGGAAAAAGTTTCAGTTGGTTTTGAAATGATGGCTAAGTCATATTTTTTAAGAGCTTCTAAAGTTCCGTTTGGATTTTTAGCAACAGAATCTAATGTGAATGGTCCGATATAGTAGCTTTCTTTAATTTGTCTCAGCATTTTAGCAATATGAACTTCGTTCATTTCACCATTTCCTTTTATGAAAGCGACTTTCTTCTGTTTTGCTTTAGTAATTTTATTGATAGCATCTGAAATAGAATATTCTAAATGCTGAATCGAACCGATAACTTTTTGTTCAGTCGAAGCGCCCATAATGTTTTTCAACAGGGGAATATTCACTTCTTTATTGTCGTAAACGGCAATTGCCCAAGGGAAAACCATCGCCTGAGATTGTTTTCCTTTGTCGTCAACTGTGATGTTTATTGGTGTTAATCCTTTTTGGTAAAGTGATTTAACCATTTCCATGCTTTCGTCTTTGTTTTCCATCGGATTTACAAATTCGAAAACAATATTGTTGTTATAAGCTTGAAATTCTTCTAATAATTGTTTGGTTTCCTGTTGTAAACGTCTGAAATCCGCAGGAAGATCGCCCTGCATATAAATCTTAATGGAAAGCAGATTCTTTACTTGTTTTACAATTTGCAAAGAAGTTTCAGATAAAGTATAACGTTTGTCTTTGGTTAAATCGAATCGGTGAAAAAACAAAGTTCCCAACACATTTAAAACAATTAAAACAAAAACGGTAATACCTAAAACTTTGATATTTTGTTGAGTAGATGCTTTCATTATGCTTTAAAAGATTTTAATTGATAAACAGTAAAAGACAAAAACAATACTGTGATACTTAAAAAATAAATTACATCACGAGTATCGATCACGCCCCGACTCATACTTTTAAAGTGATCCTGCATTCCAAATGCCGAAACAAAAGAATCGCCTGGAATCAATGAAGATATACCCTGAAAACCGAAATAAAAGAAAAAACATAGAAAGACCGCAATGATAAAAGCAACAATTTGATTCTCTGAAAGGGTAGAAGTGAAGATTCCGATTGCAGAATAAGAAGCAATCAAAAACAACAATCCGAAATAAGAACCAATGGTGCTTCCCATATCGATATTTCCTTCAGGTAAACCCAAATTTGAAATGACTTTCACATAAATAAATGTTGGTATAATTGCTAAAACGATTAGGAATAAAGAACCCAAAAATTTTCCGTTTACAATTTCCCAAATCGATAATGGTTTAGTCAAAAGCAACTCTAATGTTCCTTGCTTTTTTTCATCTGAGAAACTTCTCATCGTAACCGCCGGAATCAGGAAAATCAAGATCCATGGCGCTAAAGTGAAAAACGGGGTTAAATCGGCGTAACCAGTATTTAATATGTTATAATCCCCTTCAAAAACCCATAAAAAAAGTCCGTTGCTAATTAAGAAAATAGCAATGACCAAATAGCCAATAGGAGATCCAAAAAAGGATTTTATTTCTCGTAAAATGATTGATTTCATTTGTTTTATTTTTGTTTCAAGTTTTTCTTGTTTCAGGTTTCAGGTTGCTCCACTTTGCGAACTTTGTGTTTTCTGAAAACCTTTTAAATATAATCTTTGCGCTCTCTGCGGTTAAATAGTTCCAATTTTCAAATCCAGTATGAACTTTAAATTAATTTAAACTAACTATTTTGTCGACACTCCAAGCCTCAGGTTTTGCATTGAATAGTTTTTTTGTAAAACTCCAAACCGAATTGAATAGTTCAGATTGTCTGTAATTCTCTAAATTTTCTTCGGTTTCCCAATAACTATATGTGAAAAAGATACATTTGTCATTTTTATCCTGATACAATTCTAAAAAACGATTTCCTTCGGTATTTCTTATTTTATCTTTTACGGTTTCAAAATTCTCCAGAAAATCGAGGATCTTTTCTTCGTGAAAACTCATTTTAACTATTCGAACAAACATGTTATAATTTTAAAATTTAGATTGTGGATTTTTAGATTGAAAAATCCGCAATACGCGCGCAAAAGTATCAAAATTGATTGTTCTTTTTATTATAATTCTGTTTCTTGTGAAAACAATTTTTTAATAACTTTAAATTAGACCTTAATTTGTATTCTGATTATTGCTTAATTATTGATTTTAATTTAAAAGCTTTTTGATCTTTTTCGCTCATCATTTCAAGAAGTTTTTCATTGAATAAGTTTTTTAAATACTCCCAACTACTTGCATTTACACCGCCATTCCCACTTTTATCAATATTATTAACGATTTTCAGGTTGCCCATAGATTCAAAATTATCACGAAATTTCATAAAATCTTTCTTCCATATAATGAAATTATAACTACCTAAAAGGTATGGTTTTATTTCTGGATGAATTGTCCACATTTTTTCTAATTCTTCATCTGAATGTTTATAGAAGTTACTCTTTGTAGTGTGTTCAACCCCGAAAAAGCTACTTTCTTTAATTGCTGCAACTGTAGGCTTTTCAATAGTATCAATATTTAATGCGCAAAAGGTAAAAGTATGCGGACTTCTTTCTTTATAGGTACTTGTACATAGAAGAACTTTGTATTTGCCGCTAACATCTTTAAAGGTTAAAAGATCGCCTTGATGTATGTCTTTAATTTTTTCCATATTACTTTTTAGTATTGTAATAATGTAAATCTTTTAAAAAAATCTAACTCAAAAATTGAATCGTAATAACATCCCTATAATTCAATCCCAACAAGCTATTTGCAGAACCCACTTTTGAAGGATTACTCCTAAAAATGGCAATTTCAAGAAAACCAGCTTCATTAAAAATGGCTAATTTTTCTCCTTCGTAAGTTTTGATTGGATATTTATCAGATGTTGCAATTGCTGAATAATTTGGCAGAATTGTTTTGATGCTTTTAGGCTTCATCACGATTTCGTAGGGACGGCCTTTGGCAACTTCTATAAATTGCTGTTTTGAGATGTTGGTTACAATATTTCCAAAATGGTCAATGTAAATAACATATCCTTTTAGCGAATTTCCGTCGTTGGCAACTACAGCTTGTAATTCGGTAATCTGTTTAATTCCAGTAACTTCTTTTCCAATAACATTCAGCAAACCGCCTTTTGCAATATGACAGGCTACTTGTATGAAAATATCTAAGTCACTGAATTCAGCCGGAAAACGGTCGTGAATATTGATTTCGACAATTTTTTGAGGAACGATTTTCTGCGTAAGCATACTCAGGATTCCATTATCAGCACAAATAAAGTAGTGATCGTTCCATTGCATGGCAATATGCTGATTTTCTTTATTACGCTCAATATCAACACCTATAAGGTGTACGGTTCCTTTAGGAAAACTTAAATAGGAGGCGCCAATAACATAACTTGCTTCGGCAGTATTAAACGGATCTATATCATGCGAAATGTCAACAATTTGAACCTCTGAATATTCAGAAAGAATTTTACCCTTTAGCGAACCAACAAAGTGGTCTTTTAAGCCGTAATCAGTAGTAAGGGTAATTATTGACATAATTTTGTTTATAACTATTGGTAGTATTTAAATCTAATTTTCATTAAATTTGAGAAATGCAAATCTAATAATACTAAATACAAATTGAAAGAAAGAAAAGACAATTTGCATTTAAAGATATGAACATACCCGACAACCACGATTTATAAAACTGATTTATTTTTAATTTAAAACTACTTCATTTGAACGAAAGAATTATCGAGCTAATAGACATCGCTCCAAAAGACTTTTGGGGCGCTCAAGACTCTCATCTTGAAATAATTAAAAAGTACTACCCAAAGCTTAAAATAGTAGCGAGAGGGACGACTTTAAAAGCATTTGGCGAAAAAGAAGTTTTAGATGAATTCGAAAAAAGATTTCAAAGGTTAATGCTGCATTTTACCCGATACAACAACATTGATGACAATGTAATTGAACGCGTAATTATGAGTGATGGTCAGGATGAAAAAAAATCATACGATCATGACAAAATATTAGTTCATGGTGTTGGAGGTAAAATAATTAAGGCCATGACGCCTAACCAGCAGCTACTGGTAGATACCATCAAAAAAAATGATATGGTATTTGCTGTTGGTCCTGCCGGAACCGGTAAAACTTATACCGGTGTAGCAATGGCGGTTAAAGCGCTTAAAGACAAAGAAGTAAAAAGGATCATACTCACGCGACCAGCGGTAGAAGCAGGAGAAAATCTTGGTTTCTTACCCGGCGATATGAAAGAAAAACTGGATCCGTACATGCAACCTCTTTATGATGCTTTGCGCGACATGCTTCCGAACGAAAAACTCGAAGATTATATTTTAAAAGGAATTATTCAGATTGCGCCATTGGCATTTATGCGTGGTCGCACACTCGATAACGCCTTTGTAATTCTCGACGAGGCACAGAATACTACCCACTCACAAATGAAAATGTTTTTGACCCGTATGGGAAAAAACGCCAAATTTATGATTACGGGAGATCCTGGACAGGTCGATTTACCACGCAGAACTATTTCTGGTCTTAAAGAAGCTATTTTGGTTCTGAAAGATGTTGACGGAATCGGAATTATTTATCTGGATGATAAAGATATCGTACGTCACAGATTAGTGAAAAAGGTAATTGACGCTTATAAACAAATTGAAAACCACGATTAATTTTATAGAATGTCAAATGTAAATCGTGAAATGTGTTTTGGCATTTACTAATATTCGTTTTCTACATCATCTTTTATGGGAATGTGGAAAACGAATTTTTTTTTACTATTAAATAAAGTACTATGACCCATACAATTAATGATTTTAATGTTACCAATAGAGAAAGTTTTGTAGAATTTATTGATTTACTCAGAGAAGATTTTTTGCAAAATTCTGAAAGTTGGGAAAGTAAAACTTTGCCTGATTTTTTAGAAGTTTTAAGTTCTTATGCTGAAGGTATTCAAGGATATTATGATAATACAAAGCAAAATATTAATGCAGATAAACCTGACTGGAAAACGTTTTCAGATATTTTTAAAGGCGCAAGAATTTACGAATAGATAAGAAGTGATGAAACAACTAGATGATTTCTATTTAAAACAAGAAGAACCTGTAAAAGGCATGTTTTTTGCATTAAAAGAAATTATCCTAAAACAAGATTCTGAAATTACTCACGTCCTCAAATACGGAATGCCTTTTTTCTGTTACAAAGGAAAAATGTTCTGTTATTTATGGACTCATAAAAAACACAAACAGCCTTATATCGGAATTGTCGAAGGAAAATATTTTGATGAATCCTTTTTGCTTCAGGAAGCACGTTCGAGAATGAAAATTATGTTGTTTAATCCTGATGAAGATTTGCCTTTGGAACAAATCGAAAAAGTTATTGAGAAAGCCTTAGATTTATACAAATCCGGAATTGTAAAAGTTTAAATTATTTGTAATTCAATATTTAACGAAATAGTTAAATAAATAATAAACTTCACGTATTTCGGGCTTTTACAGCTTGCAATCTTTGCTCTTCTGAGCATAAAGCTATAAATTTGTATTTCATAAATATTTGATCTTTAATATGACTAAGCTTAAAAATATAAAAGTTGTAGTAAGTGACCTTGATGGAACTTTACTCAACCCTCAACACAAAATTTCAGATTACACCAAATCCATTTTTCAGGAACTTCACAATCAAAATTATCTTATCGTTGTTGCTACAGGCCGTCATCATCTTGATGCTATGGCTATTATTGAAACACTTGAAGTTCCGGTTTATCTAGTGAGTTCAAACGGAGCGAGAATTCATTCTCCAGAAAAAGAAGAGCTTTTTTCATTCAACTTAGACAGTGAGGTTGTAAAAAATGCTTTGAATGTTGATATTGACCCTGCTATTACGGTAGTTTTATTCAAAGAAAATGTTTGGCAAACCAATAGAATAAATGAAAAATTAAATGCTTTTCAGTCTGAATTAAAATATCGCCCAGAATTGGTTGATTATAAAACTTTGGAAGATTTTGGAGCAATCAAAATATTCTTCTCCTGCGATGATCATGAAAAATTAGTAAAGTTAAAAGATGCTATTTTGGCGAGTTCTTCAGAACATTTACATCATGCTTTTAGTTTGCCTACTTGTTTAGAATTTATGGATAAAGCTGTAGATAAAGCAGTTGCAATTGAAGTCGTTTTAGAAAAAGAAGGATTTACTTTAGAAGAAGCAGTTTCTTTTGGAGATGGTTTCAACGATGTTCAAATGTTGTCTGTATCGGGAAAAGGCTTGATTATGGGGAATGCTCCAGCTTTACTAAAAGATACGTTGCCTAATTTAGAGGTTATTAAAACCAATGCCGAAGACGGCGTTGCCAGATATATTTCTTCAAAAATATTGGATAGAGAATTTGTAATTGGTTAATTTGTAGGTATTTACTAATTAAAGATATTACTGATTAAAGCTAAATGTATAAATTTATAGGAAATTTACCAGAGTTGGTGAAACCTATTTTAAATAATTAACTTAATTATCAGTATTATGGACAAATTTTTACTTCAGCTTCAGAAAAATTGTATTTCCGGAATTATCCTTTTTATTACCTCTGGTTGTTTTTTTTTATGATTCTTGAGAAAGTTTGGGGATTTTTTCAAAAGTATGAAGATAAATTTTCTCAGTTCTTGCGTTTAGATAAAGTCTTCGGACCAATTGCAAGTGATGTTATGGGAGGTATCTTTTTATTAGTATTGATTTATTTCAGTGGTTCTTTAATGCAGTTTTCTTTCCTGAAAAAATTTACGGAATGGATTGATAATAAATTAATGGTTTTCTTGCCAGGCTATGAAAAGAATAAAAAATTAGCAGAAGAAAAATTAGCAAAAGAAATGGGAAAACCAATTACAGATTTGCCAATTTTATTAAAATAAGGTGAATATTGGCAACCCGCACATCTAATTGAAGAAAATGCCGATGGAAATGCCGTAGTTTTTGTACCTGCAGCACCTTCTAAAGATCATGGGCAAATTTATGTAGTAAATGCGTCAAATATTAAAAGACTGTCAGAGACAACTTTAGGAAGTTTGAACGAGTCTATAAAATCAATGGGAAAAGGAATTTTGGATTTTAAATGATTTTTTAATAAGCATAAATAAGTAATCCCTGAAAGTTTTTTCAGGGATTTTCTTTTTATTGACTTCTAATTTAAGGCTTGGAGCGCAATAGAGAAAAACAATTTTTTTAATAACTTTCAAAGTGTATTTTTGTTTTCTCAAAACAGCTACCATGACAAAAAACATTTTTATCCTTGCCTTTTTATTTCTTTCGATTACTGGTAAAAGTCAGAATTTGAAATTAGAAGAAATAATGAAAGGTGAATCTTTTATTGGAAATCAACCAACAAACGGACGCTGGTCTTTAGACGGAAGAAAGGTTTATTTTGAATGGAATCCGAAAAATGAATTAGGAACAAGCACTTATTTCTGGCAGAAGGGAATGACCAAACCAGAGCTAGTTTCTCCAAAAGAAGCTGTTTTTTCTCAAATGGATTTTAAAACTAAACCAGGGTCAGATGTTGTTTATTATCTGGACAAAGGAAGTTTGTATTCCTATTCAATTCAATCTAAAACTTCAAAGAAATTAATTCAGCAATCTACAGCAATTTCTAATTTGCAGTTAGGGGCTCAAACTGGTATCTTGTTTTTTGAACAAAATGATAATATTTTCAAGTATAATATTAAAGAAGGAACCGTTTTACAGATAACCAACTTTAATAAAGGAATTAAAAAGGATGTGAAACCTGAAAAAGAGAACTTTTTAAACACGCAACAAAAAGAATTATTTCAATTTATTAAAGATAAGGAAGCAAAAAAACGATGGAATCTTGCTAAAAGCAAAGCAGTAAAATCTGATTTTGCAAAAGAGTATTTTTATGGAAAAGACCAGTTTTTTAACTTGAAAGCAAATCCAAATGGAAATTTTGCAACTTTTTTATTAGTTGAAGAACCTGAAATAAAAAAGGAAACAATGGAGGTTTTTATTACTTCTGATGGTTATAATCAAACTCCGGAAACAAAAGAGAAAGTTTCTACTGCCAATTTTGTTAAAACTAAATTCGGAATTTATTCTGTTGCAAAAGATTCGGTCTACTATTTAAATTTTTCATCTTTAAGTCATATTCAGGATGTACCAAAGTATTATGAATTGTATGATAATTTAAAAAACAAACCTAAAGAAGATAAATTGATTGTGCCTCAAGCGCCCGTTTATAATGAAGATGGTTCAATAGCGATTATTGAAATCAGAAGTCAAGATAACAAAGACAGGTGGTTAGTAAACTTAAATTTAGATAAAGGAACTTTTGAAGAAATAGAATACCAGCATGACGAAGCCTGGATTGGTGGACCTGGAATTCCGGGATATTCTTTTGAATCAGGAACTCTTGGTTTCTTAACAGATCAGGAAACCATTTATTTTCAATCAGAAGCTACAGGATATTCTCATTTGTATACTTATAATGTAAAGACTAAAAAGAAAACACAACTAACAAAAGGAAATTGGGAAGTTCGTGATGTTACGCTCTCGAAAGATAAAAAAGCATTTTATTTAACTACAAACACAACCCATCCCGGAAATAGAAATTTTTATAAATTAGTTGTGGCTGATGGTATTTTACAGCCTATTTTAACGAAAGATGGAGCACATGAAGTTGTGCTTTCTCCAGATGAAAAATTACTACTAGTTCGTTATTCTTATAAAAATATTCCTTGGGATTTTTATGTAGCAGACAATAAAAAGAATGCAGTTTTACAGCAAATATCTTCTTCAACTACGGAAGCTTTCAAACAATATCAATGGAGAACTCCTGAAGTAATTACATTCAAAGCGCAAGACGGAACACCGGTTAATGCAAGAATTTATACGCCTAAAGCTGAAGTTGCCAACAAGGCAGCCGTAATTTTTGTACACGGTGCAGGGTATCTTCAAAATGCTCATAATTTTTGGAGTAATTATTACAGAGAATATATGTTTCATAATTTGTTGACTGATTTAGGTTATACTGTTTTGGATATCGATTATAGAGGTAGTGACGGTTACGGTAGAGATTTCAGAACTGGGATTTATCGTTTTATGGGAGGAAAAGATTTATCAGATCATCTTGATGGTAAGAAATTATTGGTGGAAAAATATGGTATTGATGGTGATAGAGTAGGGATTTATGGTGGTTCCTATGGAGGCTTTATTACTTTAATGGGAATGTTGACGACTCCAGGTGAATTTGCTTCGGGTGCCGCTTTGCGTTCTGTTACAGATTGGGCGCACTATAACCATGGATATACAGGAAATATTTTGAATTTTCCAGAGACTGATCCAGAAGCTTATAAAAAAAGCTCACCAATATATTTTGCGGATAATTTGAAAGGAAACCTTGTAATGCTACACGGAATGGTTGATGATAATGTAGAATATAAAGATATTGTACGTTTGTCCCAGCGTTTTATAGAGTTAGAGAAGAAGAACTGGAGCTTAGCTTCTTTTCCTGTAGAATCGCATGGATTTAAAGAAACCTATTCCTGGATAGATGAATACGGCAGAATTTTAAACTTATTTAATTCAACGCTTCTTAAAAAATAGTTTACAGTGAAAACTGCAACTGAAAATGGAATACTTTCTTGTTTGCTCTTTTAATTAGTTTTAAATTTGCATTCGTAAAACAACAACACAACTTAGGATAATGAGCAATACAATTACAACAACAAATTTTAATTTTCCGAATCAGAAATCAGTGTACCGCGGAAAAGTTAGGGAAGTTTACAATATTAATGACGAACTTTTAGTGATGGTAGCAACCGATAGACTTTCTGCTTTTGACGTAGTTTTACCAAAAGGGATTCCATACAAAGGACAAATTTTGAATCAGATTGCGACACGATTTATGGAGTTAACAGAAGATATTGTTCCAAATTGGTTGATTGCTACACCAGATCCGAACGTTGCTGTTGGACATTTATGCGAGCCATTCAAAGTAGAAATGGTAATTCGTGGTTATGTTTCAGGACATGCTGCAAGAGAATATGCTGCAGGAAAAAGACAAATCTGTGGTGTAACTATGGCAGAAGGTTTAAAGGAAAATGATAAATTTCCCGAACCGATTATTACGCCAACTACAAAAGCGGATAACGGTTCTCATGATGAAGATATTTCTCGTGAGGATATTTTGGCAAAAGGAATCGTTACTGAAGAAGATTATATTGTTTTGGAGAAATACACTCGTGATTTATTCGAAAGAGGAACTGAAATTGCTGCAAGCCGTGGTTTGATTTTAGTTGATACAAAATATGAATTCGGAAAAACGAAAGATGGCGTAATTGTTTTGATTGATGAAATTCATACTCCGGATTCTTCACGTTACTTTTATGCTGATGGATATCAGGAAAGACAGGAAAAAGGTGAGGAGCAAAAACAATTGTCAAAAGAGTTTGTACGTCGTTGGTTGATCGAGAATGGTTTTCAAGGTCAGGAAGGACAACAAATTCCAAATATGACTGATGAATATATTGAATCTGTGTCTGAAAGATACATTGAATTATACGAGAATATTTTAGGAGAAAAATTTGTTAAAGCTGATATTGCAAATATTGATCAGCGTATTAATAAAAATGTATTGGAATATCTTAGTTCTAAATAGTAATTTTCAGTTTTAAACTTATAGGGATAGCCCCAGATTAAATTATTTTAATCTGGGGCTATTATTTTTATTGCTCCATTTTAGTTTTCAAATTTTCAAGGCCCTTTTGTAAATCTTTGCCAACCATTTCATCCATTTTCATCATCGGCATTATGACATTCATTGGATAAGGAAAAACACCGTTGATCCCCCATTTTACTTTGGTTTGATTTCCAGCTACAGCTTCTGTAGACATAAAACCAACAGCAGTGTCATTCATGGGTTCTTTAAAACGTAATGCAAAGTCAATACGCTTTCCTTCTGTTATCTTGGTAATTTCCTGTTCTCCAACACCAACATCTTTTAGATCACTTTCCCATGCTGCTATAGCACCAACAGATCCGTCTGTTCCTGTGTAAGTTGATTTCATTTTCGGATCAATATTAGCCCAGACACTAAATTCATTTTGATTCTTTAAATATCGCACATAATTAAAAACACTATCAGCAGGCTTATTTATAGTAATTTCTCTTTCGACAGCATAATCTTTTGGCATAAAATAAGCTGCAAGTAATACAATTGATACAAGTAGTATCAGTACAAGTAAAATTCTTTTGATGATAAGCATATGGTATGGTTTTAAGATTAGTATTGGTTTATTAACTAGTTTTCAATAGTAAAGTTAAAAAAGTAAAAGGTTGGTTTTATGGTATTCTAAAATTTTTCTATCATTTTTTATTTTTTTTTGATTTAAACTGTAACAAAATGAATATTTGAGCGTCTATATATGAAACGATAATTTAACATTCAGGAAAGTTTATTAGGTTTCTATTAAATGAATGTTAAGAATTAGTTAAAACAAGGTACTTGGTAATGCATAATACAAAAAATAGGATTACATTTACATAGAAATTAAAAATCATCATTAATCAATCAATTTAATAATCAATCAACATGAAAAAATCAGTAATTATTTTAGGAGTAGCTTTAGTAGCTTTTGCCAATGTTTCTATGGCAGCGAATCACACATCATCAGTGGTGAATCCAAAAATTGAAGTATCACATAGTTTTTCAGCTCCATTGCATGTAGCAGTTAGTAAAGGAGATTTAGAAGTAGTGAAAAAATTTATTGCATACGGTGCAGACGTAAATGAACAATCAGAAGACATGACACCTTTAATGATTGCAGCACGTTATAACAAAGTTGAAATTCTTAAAGTATTGCTAGAAAACGGTGCACGTCCTGGTGATAAAAATGAGAAAAAATATACTGCTTTGAAATATGCAGAATTATCAAACGCAACAGAAGCAATCGCTATTTTAAAAGATTTAAAATAACAGTTTCGTTTAAATTAGTTTGAGTTAGTATAAAAAAATGGCCTTCCTTGAGCAGAAGGCCGTTTTTATTTTATATATTAAACGAAGTTGAGATTAAGAATCTATTTTATGAATTTGCTTGTCCTGAATTTTTGAAAACAGAACTAATGCTATAATTGCTCCAATAGTTGCATATAGCATATCAGATTGAGTATCCCAGATATACCCTTGTGTTCCAAGAAACGAATCTCCACCTTCACCTGTTGCCAGAGAAACGAACCACTCGATAAATTCGTAAGCTGCACTAATTGCTAAACAAATGCTGACAATAATAAAGTTGAAAAAACTTTTATTATTGATGACTTCTTTTCGAATAAACAATTCTCTTATAATCATAGCTGGAACAAACCCCTGCGCAAAATGTCCAACTTTATCATAATTATTTCGACTTTGATGAAAAACTTCTTTTATATAATCAAAGAAAGGAACTTCAGCATATGTATAATGTCCTCCAATAAATAGAATAATACAATGAATTAAGATCAGTGTATAAGTGAAATTGGTAAAGCGAAATTTGTTGAAAGTAAATGCTAAAATCAAAAATCCAATAATCGCTGGAATAACTTCAAGAAAGCACGTAAATCCTTCTTTTGGATTTATAATTGAAGCTAGTAAAGAAATTGCAAAGACAGAGAGCAAAAAATAGATGTATTTCATGAATTTTATTTAACTAATATTGTATGCAATATATCAAACTAAAATGTAACGAAATAAAAAAAGCACCATTAAAAAATAATGGTGTTTTTTCTTTTTTAACCGAATCAAATTAATTTAACCAATTAATCAATTTAAATTTACTACTCAATAGGAACATGTTTTTTTCGATTGAAAACCCAAAATATAATTGGAAAAACTAATAGCGTTAAAATAGTTACTGTTATTAAATCTCCAATGATCACGATGGCCAATGGTTTTTGTGATTCAGAACCAATTCCGGTTGAAATTGCAGCAGGCACTAAACCAATCGATGCCATTAAAGCGGTCATAATTACTGCTCTCGTTCTGGCTTTTACTCCCATGAAAATGGATTCTTCGAGGGTAAATTTTGCCTTCAGATTATGATGAAATTCAGAGATCAGAATAACTCTATTTTGAATACAAATTCCTAAAAGAGCAATAAAACCAACACCAGCTGAGATTCCAAAATTCATTCCCGTAATATGCAACGCCATAATTCCACCAATAATCGCAAACGGAACATTCGCTAAAACGAGCAACGAATCTTTAATATTTCCGAGCAAAATAAACAACAATACAAATATTCCAATTAAACTGATTGGTACGATCTGAGCCAAACGCGCACTGGCACGAACTTGGTTTTCAAATTCTCCTGTCCATCCGGTTGTGTAACCGTTTGGCATTTTCAATTCGGCCTCTTTTTTCTGTGCTTCTGCGATGGTGCTTCCTAAATCACGGTCGCGAACAGAGAATTTTACTCCAATAAAGCGTTTTGTATTGTCTCTGTAAATGAAAGGTGGACCCGTTACGGTTTTAATATCGCAGATTTCTTTCAACGGAATTTTAACTCCACTAATAGTCGGAACTTTAAGTTCGGCCAAATCTTTCTCGTCTTCATATTTTTGAGTAGCCGTTTTTCCTCCAAAAGCCAATTCTAAAACAGCCTGAGCATCGCTCAATGTTACACCGTAAGCAGCCATTTTTTCTCCGTCAAGAATCACACTGATTTCTGGCTGACCAACGTTTCGCAGAATCCCGGCGTCTTTTATACCTGGAATATCTTTGATTGTTGCGAGAATTTCATTTGATAATTCATCGAGTTTATCTAAATCATCTCCATAAATTTTCACAGCATTTGAAGCTTTAAAACCAGCTACAGATTCGGCCACGTTATCAATAACGGGTTGAGAATAATTATAGGTAATTCCCTGATGTACTTTCAGTTTATTGTCCATTTCATTAATCAAGTCATCTATACTGATTTTTCTAGTCCGTTCCGATTTTGGTTTCAAATCAACCTGAAGCTGAATAAATCCAAATCCATTTGGATCTGTTCCGTCGTTGCTTCGACCTGTTTGAGATAATACATTTTTTACTTCCGGAAAACTTTCCAAATCTTTTCGAATCATTGAAGCGAATACTGACCGAATTGACGTTTTAAATTTCTTTCTTATTTAAAATAAGAGAAAGTCTCATTATTTTCAATTTTCAATAATGATTCATAAATCAACTGAATCACATTTTCAACATCTTCTCTGTGAACCATTTCAACAGTTGTATGCATATATCGTAAAGGTAAGGAAATCAATGCAGATGCTACACCGCCATTACTATAAGCAAAAGCATCGGTGTCTGTTCCGGTTGCTCTTGAAATCGCACTACGTTGAAACGGGATTTCATTTTCCTCAGCAGTATCCACAATTAAATCACGCAGTTTATTTTGAACTGCAGGAGCATAAGCAATTACAGGACCTTTACCCATTTTAAGATCACCTTCTACTTTTTTATCAATCATTGGAGTAGTAGTATCGTGGCATACATCAGTAATTATAGCAACATTTGGTTTAATCGTTTGTGCAATCATTTCGGCACCACGTAAACCAATTTCTTCCTGAACTGAATTAACGATATACAATCCAAATGGAAGTGTTTTTTTATTTTCATGCAATAAACGAGCAACTTCAGCAATCATAAAACCGCCCATTCTATTATCTATAGCACGACAAACAAATTTATTTTCGTTTAAAATCATAAATTCATCGGGATAAGTAATAACGCAACCCACATGAACGCCCATTTCAAGAACTTGCTCTTTGGTTTCACAACCCAAATCAATAAAAATGTTACTCAATTTCGGAATCTCCTCTTTGTCACGCAAACGAGTATGAATCGCTGGCCATCCAAAAACACCTTTTATAATTCCCTTCTTAGTATGAATATTAACCCTTTTCGATGGCGCAATCTGATGATCAGAACCACCATTACGAATTACATACAGTAAACCATCGTCAGTAATATAGTTTACATACCACGAAATTTCATCCGCATGTCCTTCAATTACAACTTTAAAAGGGGCATCAGGATTTATAATTCCAACCGCCGTTCCGTAAGTATCGGTAATAAAAGTATCAACATATGGTTTCAAATAATTCATCCAAAGTTTTTGTCCTTCACTTTCATATCCGGTAGGTGAGGCGTTATTTAGGTAGCTTTCCAGGAAAGCAATTGAGGTATCTTTTAAGATAGATTCAGTACTCATAAAAATATTTTTTTGCTAATTTATAAATTTGGTATCAGAGTTGTATATAAATATATAATTTTACATTTAAATTATGACTCGATGAGATTTACCTACATTCTTTTATTCTTTATATTGATTTCGTTTTCAAGCCAGGCTCAGGTTACACCAAAAGAAAATGAGCAAATGGGCTATATTCTAACAGAACGAGATTCTATTTTGGGCGATACAATCGAATTGCCAGAGATTATTATTACCAAAGACAAGCTCGATCCCGAAGCGCAAAAGCAGTTTCTAATTCTTCAGAATAGAGTTTATAAAGTATATCCGTATGCAAAATTGGCTGCAGATAGATTGACAGCTTTAAACCAGGGAATGGCACGCCTGAAAACCAATCGTGAAAAAAAGAAGTATTTTAAAATTGTAGAAGACTACCTTAATAATGAATTCGAAGCAAGATTAAAAAAGCTTTCGCGTAAACAAGGTCAAATTTTAGTAAAGTTAGTTCACAGACAAACCGGAATCACAACTTACGAATTAATCCGAACTTTAAAGAGTGGTTTCAAAGCCTTCGTATCAAATACAACCGCCAGTTTGTTTGATATTAGTTTAAAGAAAGAATACAAGCCATATGAGGTCAATGAAGACTATTTAATAGAAACCATCCTTCAAAGAGCATTTGAGTCTGGCCGATTGATAAATCAGAAAGCAGCAAACCCTTTAAATTATAATGATCTTATGAATCATTGGGAAGCAAAAGCAAAAGAACCCAAAGAGCAATAGTGATACATATATAGTATAACAGCCCGACAGTTTATTAAAATCTGCCGGGTTTGTTTTTTTAAACATATATATAAGGAGAGAAATTCTACTATAATATATAGTAAGGAATATTTGCGTTAGGCTGAGCGAAGCAATTTCAAAATTTGGAATTTGTTTTTTAAGGAGCTATCTCCCGCTATCTGTTTCAATCTTTTGCTTTTTAAAGAAAAAAGCAAAAGGATTTCCACTGCTATCGGGGTTAAGGGAGCTGTTTCCAGAAGAAATTTCTTGTTTCCCGGAAGAGAAAAGGAAGATTGAGATGCTTTGTGTCTTTTTGAAAAGCAAGTAAACCCCAATAAACAGGGAAAAAATAAAACTTTGTGTCCTGGCGTCTTTGTGGCAAAACCAACAAAAGCAACCCAAACCAGCCAAAAGCCAGTAAAAGCTAAAAAAACTTTGTCTTATAAAAACCGACATACCAGCGACTTATAAAAAAGATTGAAATTATATAATAAAAACCCTTGGAAATGTAAATAAAGGTGGTACTTTTGCACCCGCAACAGCGATAGAGGTTCACTGAAATACTGACAAGCAGACGAATTTAAACTGAAAATTTTTTTTCAAAAAAAGATTCAAAAAAGCTTGTGAGATTTGAAAACGGATGTTACATTTGCACCCCGCAAAACATGGAAAGTTCATTGATAGATTGGTAGAGTTGAGGAGGAAAAAGGAAAGTAAATTTTCTAAAAAAAACTTCAAAAAACATTTGCCAGTTAGAAATAAGTTTTCTACTTTTGCACCCGCTTTGAGAAACAAGCGAAACAAAAAAGAAATACACGTTCGTAGACATATTGAATTGACAGCCGCTTTAACAGAGATGTTAGAGCAAAAGAATAAAGAGTAAGATAATCGAGAGATTAATTAAATGAACCGATAGAGACTGATTCGAATAATAATTAGCTTTAAGTAATTGAAGCAAACAATATACGATGAAGAGTTTGATCCTGGCTCAGGATGAACGCTAGCGGCAGGCTTAACACATGCAAGTCGAG